>VBCK01000040.1 GCA_005882215.1 Betaproteobacteria bacterium
CAGCCGAATTGCCCGGCGTCAAGAAGGAAGATATCAGCATCACCATTAACGGCAACGAAGTTGCGGTATCCGCCGAAGTGAAGCGCGAAAAAGACGCGGAGAACAGCGAGACAGTGCTTCGCGCCGAGCGCTATTACGGAAAGATCGAGCGCGCGTTCTCGCTCGGTCAGGAGGTCGACGAAGCGACCGCCCAAGCCAAGCACAACGATGGCGTGCTGGAACTCATACTGCCGAAGAAAGCCTTAGCGGCAGCAAAAAGGCTCGCGGTGCATTGAGCGGCGCCTCACTGAGAGGTTGAACATTCCTCCACATGCAGTTGGATGGTAGTACACAGACCCCGCTTCGGCGGGGTTTTTGTTGATGACAGCACGAAGTCTCTGCTCTTCTACTCAGGGTAATGAATGATCGCTCGATAGCAATCGAGGCTGCGGCTAAGAAATTCGTAGGTCGCGCCCCAGAGATAAAGCCGGAAGCGCCGGTAGTTAAAGTCGCCAAAGCGCCCGATCACAGCGTCGCGATGGTCGTCAAAGTTCATGGCCCATTGCCGAAAAGTCAGGAAATAACTTTGTCGATCATTGAACAGCTCTGTAATTCGCATCGGTGTCTTTGAAAGCTGTTCGAGAAACTCATGCAAGATCAGGAAGGAATGGTTTCCGGGATAAATGTACTTCACCATGAACGAGGAGAGTTGGTACCTTTTGATATTGGCACTTCCATCCAGGAAGACCTTGCCTCCCGGCTTCAGGCACGACATGAATTTCCGAACCACACGGTCGTATTGCGGCAGGTGCTCGATGACGCCCATGATCACGATCGCATCATACTTTCGATCGGGCACGTAGCTCAGAAGGTCGGCGAAGATGATCTCCCAGTCGTAGCCAAGTTCTTTGGCCTTTCCGTTCAGGTAGTCGACGGACACTTGAGAGATTGTGATTGCGGTGCATTTGACTCCGCGACTCGACGCATATTCCAACCAGGCGCCCCAGCCTGGTCCAATCTCCAGGATATGATCGCCCGGCTTTAACTCCAAGCGGTCGAAACAGTATTCGAATTTACGAAGTGTCGCGACATGAAGCGGCTCATGATCCGATTCGTACATGCCTTGTGTGTAACAGGGTACTTTCGGGTCGAGAAAGGATAGGAAGAATTCCGGGTCGATATCGTAGTGTGAGGTGATCGCCTTGCGATTGGTTTTGAGCTGACCGAATACCAGCGGCTGAACAAAACGCCACGCACTTGCAAGGACGTGGAGATCGCCCATTGTGCTGCGGAGTTCGAATACACGCAGCATATCGCCTTCGATATCAATATCGCCGGCTAAATAGGCGTCGGCGAATCGGCCCGCGTCCAGGCTGGCGAGCGCCCAAACCGCGCTGCGGTTCTTCAACACAAATCGGAAGCACGGAGCGGTGCGGCCGAAGCGGTGCACCGATTGATCCGGCAGACAAATCTCGAACGGCGCCGACGTGTTTTCAAATGCGTGTGTGAAACGGGTCTTCAAAATCCTGGCGAGTAGGCCCCAGCCTGCGGAAGTGCGTTCTTGTACTGATCCAAAAGTAGTTTCGTCCTCCATTGCTGTACTCCCCCATTTGCCCCTTCCTATCGCTCGACTATCCCCTCATTTTTTCTCACTCCTGCGAAATTTCTGCATTCCGAAATAATTCTCGCACAATTTTGGCTCGCCGATGGGTAGCGGTACGGCTCTGACTTATCCCGCCTTCGGCGGCGCTCTCCGACCCGAGTTGAAAAACCGCTCAACCGCAAACGGCTCCTCCATCCGGACAGGCGCGCCTTTCAACTGAACAAGAGCCGCTACGATTTCCGCCGTTACGGCCGCCATTGTCAGTCCAAGATGCTGGTGCCCAAAGGCCGCGATCACGCCAGGTGCGCGCGCGATACGGCCGATCGCCGGAAGGGAATCGGGCAACGAAGGCCGACATCCGACCCATTTCGACTCGTCCGAGGGTTCGCCGATCGGCTGGATGATCTGCTCGGCGAGAGCCTTGAGCATCCTCGCCCGCTGCCATCGCGGGGCCGCATCCTCGCGCACGATCTCGACCGTTCCGGCCAGACGGACACCCTCGTCCATCGGCGTGATGACGAATTCCGGCTTTGCTCCGATGATCGGCGTTCGGACCGTGGGCTGACCGTCGACATAGGGCACCATGATGTGGTAGCCGCGCTCAGCTGCCAGAGGGATATCGAGGCCGATGCTCTTCAGAATGTCCCGCGAGCCGATTCCCGCTGCAATGACGCACTGTCGGGCGACCCAGGAGCCGACCTTGACCGTTCCATCGCCCGAGGCCTCGAGCATGCCGATGTCATCGAGGGCGGCGTGTCCTCCGGCCTCGACGTAAGCCTCTTTCAGCCGACGCGTGAGTTTTGCCGGGTCGGTTGTGTATTGCGCCTGCCGATACACGAAGGCACCGGCGACGTCCGGACGGATCAGGGGTTCGATCTGGCGCGCTTCGGACGTGCTGATCTCGTCTATAACGGTGCCATGGCGCCGAGACACCTCGATCGACGGACGCTTGGAGACCAGCGCGGCCTGGCTTCGCGCGACAACGAGCAGCGGACTCGCTCGGATCAGGTCCGTCAGATGCGCAGCCTCGGCGAGCCGCCGCCACGCCGCCGGAGCTGGAGCCAGCAGTGAAGCCAGCGCGCTCGTGGCCCGCTCTACCTGCGAGGGCCGCGTATTCCCGGCAAATCGCGCGAGCCATGGCGCGAGTGTCCAGAAGCTCGATAGCGGAATACGAAGGGGACTGTGCCTCGCGAGCAGCAGCCGCGGCATCTGCGCCCAGAGCGCGGGAGTCGCAAGCGGCAGCACCTCCCCATACGCGAAGTGCCCGGCGTTGCCCCACGAAGCGGCATTGCTCGGCACGCCGCGATCGATCAGCAGAACGCCGAGCCCGGCTCGACGCAGATTGAAGGCGCACGCACAACCGATGATGCCGCCGCCCACCACGGCGACGTCGTAGGGCCGCGAGCCGCTTACCTGATCCCCCACGCGAATGGGTCGTTCTCGTCAATGATCAACGACCCGCGCAGCGTCACGTGCGCGGAGCCGCGGATCAGTGGAAAGATCCGACCGTTGCGGACCTCGACCGATCCCCGAAAGACGCTCCCGAGAATGCCCTGCTGCCTCCACTCCTGCCGCTCCTTGAGTTTGCCGTCCTCATAGAGGCAGGCAAGCTTGGCGCTGGTTCCCGTCCCGCAAGGCGATCGGTCATAGGCGCCACCGGGACACAGTACGAAGTTGCGCGAATCGGCTTCCTGCGGGTTGGCCGCTGCAAACAGCTCGACATGATCGATCTCGGCGCCGTCATCTCCGCGGATCCCCTGCTCCGAAAGCGCCTGCTGAATCCTGCTCGAATAGCTCGTCAGCGCGTCGAGGTTCGACAAGCGCACTTCCAGCGAATGCTCCTCGACCAGAAAGAACCAATTGCCGCCCCAGGCCACGTCACCGCGGACGACGCCGATGCCGGGCACATCGACCGGGATCGCCTTTCGCGCACGGTAGCTCGGCACATTGGCGACGACCACGTCGCCCGACTCCAGCAACTCCGCCGTGACGATGCCCACCGTGGTTTCGATCCGAACTTTCCCGGGCTTGATGCGCTCTAGCCACGCGAGCGATGCGACCAGACCGATCGTGCCGTGGCCGCACATCTTGAGATAACCGATGTTATTGAAAAAGATCACGCCGACATCGCACGAGGCATCGGAAGGAACGCACAACAGCGCCCCCACGACCGCGTCCGACCCCCGCGGCTCGTTCACGATCGCAGACCGCCAGCGGTCGTGGTCGCGGCGAAAGACCTGCAGGCGCTCGGCGATCGTGCCGTTGCCCAGGTCCGGCCCTCCCTCCAGGACCAGCCGAGTGGGTTCGCCGGCCGTGTGCGAATCCAGGATCTCGATGGTTCTCATGCCGGCAAGACCGGGCGCGTCGCCAGCGCCTGCTTCACGATCGCAATGATCTCTTCACGTTCCTGGCCAACCAGCGCCAGGCGAGGCGGCCTGACCGCTTCCGTCCCGACGCCCACGATGCTTTCCACCAGCTTGATGTTCTGCACCAGCTTGCGGGACACATCCAGGTGCAAGAGCGGCGCAAACCACCGATAGATCCTGCGCGCCTCCTCGATCTTGCCACCCATGATCAGGCGATGGATCGCGACGGTCTCCCGCGGGAACGCATTGACCAGCCCGGCGACCCACCCGCGCGCGCCCATCAGCATCGCTTCCATCGCCAGGTCATCGACGCCGCAGAAGATCGCGTAGCGGTCGCGGGTCCGGTTGATGATGTCGGTGACGCGGCGCACGTCGTCCGACGATTCCTTGATCGCCACGATCGCCTTCTCGTCCGCAAGCTCGCCAAACATGTCGGGTGTCACGTCGACCCCGTAGGCAACCGGATTGTTGTAGACCATGATCGGCTTCGCGCTCGCCTGGGCGATCGCGCGGTAGTGCGCAATCGTTTCGCGCCGATCGGAGACGTAGCGCATCCCGGGCAGCACCATGAAACCGTCCGCGCCCTCGCGCGCGGACCGCTCGGACAGCGCGATGCCCTCAGCCGTACTGCCCTCCGCGATGGTCTGCAGCACCGGGACACGCCGCGCCGAAACGCGCACGGCGATGCGCAGAACCTCGAGCTTCTCGTCGCCGGCAAGCACGGAATTCTCCCCGAGCGAACCGCACACGATCAGCCCGTCCACTCCGGACTCGATCTGCCAGGCGAAATGCTTCTCCATCGCCGCCACATCAAGGCGCAGATCGCTTCGGAACTTCGTCGTAACGGCCGGATAGACCCCCTGCCAGGCGCGAATGGTCATAAAGCTCCTCCCATTGCGCTCCAACCTATACGATGTACGGCTCGACAGCAACCCTCCCCTTGCCCTTCCAATGGACCCGAGCCAGCCCGACGAGCTTCTGACGATTGCGGAAAAGAGCGGCTTCCGCCGCACCGGTCGCACCGACGAAGTCGCCCGCCTGTGCGCGGGCTACGCCAAAGCCTGGCCGCAGCACGTCCGTGTATTGGAGTTCGGCCGTTCGGCAGAAGGTCGGCCCATGCTGGCGCTTCTGGTCTGCCGCAAGGATCCGCGCACGGTCCCGCTGCTGATGATCCAGGCCGGCATTCACCCGGGCGAGAGCGACGGCAAGGACGCGGGGTTCATCGCGCTGCGGGAGCTGCTGTCCGGCGCAGCGGCCCACCGGGCACTGGAGCAGGTGGCGGTGCTGTTCGTGCCCGCCTTCAATGTGGACGGCCATGAGCGATTCGGCCGCTGGAATCGGCCCAATCAGAACGGCCCCGAAGAGACCGGCTGGCGCACGACCGCCCAGAATCTGAACCTGAACCGCGACTACACCAAGGCCGACGCGCCCGAGATGCAAGCGCTGCTGCGCCTGGTCAACGAGTGGGACCCGCTGGTGTTCGCAGACCTGCACGTCACCGACGGCGCGAACTTCGAGCCGGATGTGTCCATCCAGGTGGAGCCGATCAATCAGGGCGATCCGAACCTCTACGACAGCGGACGGCAACTGCGCGATTCGCTGATCGACCGGCTGGCCGCCAAAGGTTCCATCCCTTTGCCGTTCTACCCCGACCTCGCGCGCATTGACGACCCCACTTCCGGTTTTCTACTGTCCGTGTACTCGCCGCGCTTCTCGACGGGCTATTTTCCGGCACGCAATCGCTTCGCCGTTCTGGTGGAGACGCACTCCTGGAAGGACTATGCGACCCGGGTGCGGGTAACACGCAATGCGATCGTGGGGCTTGCGGAACTCGTCGCCGAGCATGGCTCCGCCTGGCAAAGGACGGCGAAGCGCGCTGACAGCGATGCCGCCCGCCTGGTCGGATCCGAGACGCCCCTGGACTACTCGTCGGGTTGGCGAGAGACCGGCAAGGTCGGCAAGGACGCTGCCGAGCCGGCAACCGATGAAGGCCACCTGATCGACTTCCGCGGTTACGCGTACACGCGAACCATCTCGCCCATCTCCGGTGCATTGGTGACGACCTACGATCCCCAAACTCCGCAGATCTGGCGCGTCCCGTTCCGCGACCGGGTGAAGCCAAGTCTGCTGGCTACCGTACCGCACGCCTACATCGTGCCCCCGGCCTACGCCGAGATCATGGCGGCCAAGCTCGACCTGCACGGAATCCGCTTCGAGCTGGTGGAGCGCGTCATCCGGGACTCGACGGTAGAGGCTTTCAGGGCAACCAGGGTCACCTTCTCCAAGATCCCATTCGAGGGCCGTTTTCGCGCCGAG
>VBCK01000084.1 GCA_005882215.1 Betaproteobacteria bacterium
GGGTTCGCGCGCATCGACCGCCGCCTCCGGAGACGTCATGTTCGAACACATCCAGATTCCCGCCCAGGGCAAGAAGATCACCGTCAATGCCGACTATTCGCTGACGGTGCCGGACAACCCGATCGTGTCGGTCATCGAGGGCGACGGTACCGGAGTGGACATCACGCCGGTGATGATCAAGGTGGTCGATGCGGCGATCGCGAAGGCGTACGGGGGCCGGCGCAAGATCGCCTGGATGGAGTTGTACGCCGGCGAGAAGGCGACCAGGGTGTACGGGCCGGACGTGTGGCTGCCCGAGGAGACGCTGACGGCGTTGCGCGAATACGTGGTCTCGATCAAGGGGCCGCTGACCACGCCGGTGGGCGGCGGCATACGCTCGATCAACGTTGCACTGCGGCAGGAGCTGGATCTGTACGTGTGCCTGCGCCCGGTGCGCTACTTCCAGGGCGTACCGAGCCCGGTGCGCGAGCCCGAGAAGACCGATATGGTGATTTTCCGGGAGAATTCGGAGGATATTTACGCCGGCATCGAATACGAGGCGGAGAGCGACAAGGCGCGCAAGCTGATCGACTTCCTTCAACGCGAGCTGGGTGTGCGCAAGATCCGGTTCCCGCAAACCTCGGCGATCGGGATCAAGCCGGTTTCGCGCGAGGGCACCGAACGGCTGGTGCGCAAGGCGCTGCGCTACGCGGTGGATCAGCAGCGCAAGTCGGTGACCTTCGTGCACAAAGGCAACATCATGAAGTTCACCGAGGGAGCGTTCGCCAAGTGGGGCTACGCGCTGGCGCAGCGCGAGTTCGGCGCCACGCTGCTCGATGGCGGCCCGTGGATGAAGATGCCAGCGCCACACGGCGAGGTGGTGGTCAAGGACGTGATCGCCGACGCTTTCCTGCAACAGATCCTGCTGCGGCCGGCCGAATACGACGTGATCGCCACGTTGAACCTGAACGGCGACTACATCTCCGACGCGCTGGCCGCGCAGGTCGGCGGCATCGGCATCGCGCCGGGTGCGAACCTGTCCGATTCGGTGGCGATGTTCGAGGCAACCCATGGCACCGCGCCCAAGTACGCGGGCAAGGACTACGTCAATCCAGGGTCGGAAATATTGTCGGCCGAAATGATGCTGCGCCACATGGGCTGGGGCGAGGCGGCCGACCTGATCGTGCGGGCGATGGAGACGACCATCCAGCAAAAGACGGTCACTTACGATTTCGCGCGGCTGATGTCGGGGGCCACCCAGGTGTCCTGTTCCGGATTCGGTCAGGCCTTGATCGCCCGGATGTAGGGGTTCCGGCCAAAAAAAGAGCCCCTTGACGGGGCTTCTTTTGCGACGCGCGCTAGTCAGCCGTTCGGTGTGATATTCGAAGCTTGTTTGCCTTTCGGCCCCTGAACGACTTCGAAGGCCACTTTTTGGCCTTCCTTAAGCGTCTTGAACCCAGTCGCCTGGATTGCAGAGAAATGGGCGAACAGATCTTCTCCCCCGTCGTCCGGTGTGATGAATCCATACCCCTTCGCGTCGTTAAACCACTTCACTACACCCGTTGCCATTGGTTTTCCTTCTCCCAGCCATAGACCCAGCCGAGGCGGTCAGCCGCGCGATTACCACCTCTCCCTCCTCAGCGTGCTTGTCCCGCCTACTGCACCGGCCGGGGCCGGAGCGTCGCACCACGCCTCGGGATCCGAAACGCGTACGGGATTGCGGGATTTTTCGGACAATGCGGGTTAGCGTCAAGACCCGTCAACGAGGTGCTTGCGCGCTCGATTGCGGATGGCCCGTGCTCCCGGTTCGGGTGCGCATATCGCTGGAAAACGCCCGGCTTGGGGGCCGAAACGCGGGCATAGGGAAGGTCCCCGTTATTTAAAACTGCGGACGTGGCTCAGCAGGAAAGCGCATGCGCCTGATCCTCGGCAAATGGCGCGCTTTCGTGCTCCAGATCGGCGCTCCGAGGGCTCCGAAGCAGCGCGGATTTCACTTATGATTGTCCGCGTAATGCCCAACGCCGGGATGCGCTGAGTTTTTTACAATGCGCGTATGAGCCATCGGATCGGCGAAGGAACGGTGGTCGAGAAGCAGGCTTCTCGGGTAAAGCCACCGCCGATGTACCAGGTCGTTCTGCTGAACGACGATTTCACTCCTATGGAGTTCGTGGTGGGTGTGTTGCAAAAGTTCTTCGGCAAGGGGCGCGAACAGGCCACCCAGATCATGCTGAAGGTCCACCATGAAGGACGCGGGGTGTGCGGCGTTTATCCGAGGGATCTGGCGGCCAGCAAAGTCGAGCAGGTTTGCAGCTATTCAAGGCAGCACCAGCACCCGCTGCAGTGCGTGATGGAAGAAACATGATCGGTCACGAACTGGGAGTTACTCTGCACCAGATCTTCGTCGGGGCCCGGCGGGCCCGCCACCAGTTCATCACGGTCGAGCACCTGCTGCTCGCACTGCTGGACAACCCGTCGGCCGTCGAGGTATTGCGCGCCTGTGCCTGCCCCATCGAGGACCTTCGCAGCAGCCTGCAGGACTTCGTGTCTGCTCACACGCCGGTTATGTCGCAAAGCTCGGAGATCGACTCGCTGCCCACGCTGGGTTTTCACCGCGTGATCCAACGCGCGCAGATGCACGTGCAGCCCAGGTCGAGCCGGCAGACGGAAGTCACCGGCGCCGACGTGCTGGTGGCTATCTTCGGCGAGAAGGACTCGCACGCGGCGTACTACCTGCACCAGCAGGGCGTCACGCGGCTGGACCTGACGACCTGCATCTCGCGCGGAATCGCCAGCGCGCAAGGCGAGGGCGGGGCAGAGTCGCCGGGAGAACAGGATCGCAAGGGCGAGGAGTGGTTGGACCGCCTGATCGAACAGCAGCGCGACAGCGAGATCGGTCCCCTGATCGCGCAGGCCGTTGCGCAGGCCCGTCAGGCGCGACAAGAATTCGTCACGGTCGAGCATCTGCTGCTGGCCCTGCTGGACAGCGCTTCCGTGGCGCAAGTGCTGCGGGCCTGCGCCTGCAATATCGAGGACCTGCGCAAGGGGCTTCAGGGTTTCGTTTCCGAGCGCTCGCCGGTTCTGCCGCCGGGCTCGCAGGCCCACACCCAGCCTACACTTGGCTTCATGCTGGTGGTGCAGCGGGCCGTGATGACCCTGGTCGCGCGTGGCGCCTCCAACGGCCAGGAGGAAGTGACCGGCGTCCAGATGCTGCAGGCGATCTTCGGCGAAAGCGACTCGCAGGCCGTGTACTGCTTGCACCAGCAGGGCGTCATGTGGCCGGACGTGTCGAAGGTAATCGGCCCTGGGGGCATCGGCGAATTCGAGCAGGTTTCTAGTCATTCAAGGCAGCACCAGCACCCGTTGCAGTGCGTGATGGAGGAAGCATGATCGCGCAGGAACTGGAAGTCAGTTTGCACATGGCCTTTGTCGAGGCCCGACAGGCGCGACACGAGTTCATCACGGTTGAGCACTTGCTGCTGGCGTTGCTGGACAATCCGTCGGCCGCCGAGGTGTTGCGCGCCTGTGCCTGCAACATCGAGGACCTGCGCAAGAGCCTGCAGAATTTCGTGTCCGACAACACGCCGGTGCTGCCGCAGAGTTCGGAGGCGGACACCCAGCCGACGCTGGGCTTTCAGCGCGTGATCCAGCGGGCGATCATGCACGTGCAATCGACCTCCAACGGCAAGAAGGAAGTCACCGGCGCCAACGTGCTGGTGGCTATCTTCGGCGAGAAGGACTCGCACGCGGTGTACTACCTGCACCAGCAGGGTGTCACGCGGCTGGACGTGGTCAATTACATCTCGCACGGCATCACGAAGGCTCCACAGGGCGAGGAAAAGGCCAAGTCGCAGGGCGATCAGGACTCCGACAGCCCCGAGGGGCGCGAGCAGAGCTCGCCGCTGGAGCAGTACACGCAGAACCTGAATCTGCTGGCACGCGACGGCAAGATCGATCCGCTGATCGGCCGCGAGCCGGAAGTCGAGCGTGTGATCCAGGTACTGTGCCGCCGGCGCAAGAACAATCCGCTGCTGGTGGGCGAGGCAGGGGTCGGCAAGACCGCGATCGCCGAGGGCCTGGCGTGGCGTATTTTCAAAGGCGAGGTGCCCGAGATCCTGGAGAAGGCCACGGTGCACTCGCTGGACATGGGCGCGCTGCTGGCCGGCACCAAGTATCGCGGCGACTTCGAGCAGCGGCTGAAGGCCGTGCTGAAGCAGCTGAAGGCGAGCCACAACGCGATCCTGTTCATCGACGAGATCCACACGCTGATCGGGGCCGGATCGGCTTCGGGCGGCACGCTGGATGCGTCCAACCTGCTGAAGCCGGCGCTGTCGACCGGGCAGCTGAAGTGCATCGGGGCGACCACGTACAACGAGTACCGCGGGATCTTCGAAAAGGACCACGCGCTGTCACGACGCTTCCAGAAGATCGACGTGTCCGAGCCGACCGTGCAGCAGACGATCGAGATCCTGAAGGGGCTGAAGTCGCGCTTCGAGGAGCATCACGGGGTGAAGTACTCGACCGGCGCGATCACCGCGGCGGCCGAGCTGTCGGCCCGCTACATCAACGACCGGCACCTGCCCGACAAGGCGATCGATGTGATCGACGAGGCGGGCGCCGCCCAGCGGATCCTGCCGCTGTCCAAGCGCAAGAAAACGGTTGGCAAGAACGAGGTCGAGGACATCATCGCGAAGATCGCGCGGATCCCGCCGCAGACCGTGTCGAGCGACGACCGCACCCAGCTGAAGAACCTGGACCGAAACCTGAAGAACGTGGTGTTCGGGCAGGATGAGGCGATCGAGGCGCTCGCCGCGGCGATCAAGATGGCGCGCTCGGGCCTGGGGCGGCCCGAGAAGCCGATCGGCGCGTTCCTGTTTTCGGGCCCGACCGGCGTGGGCAAGACCGAGGTGGCGCGCCAGCTCGCGTTCACGCTGGGCATCGAGCTGCTCCGGTTCGACATGTCCGAGTACATGGAGCGTCACGCGGTCAGCCGCCTGATCGGCGCGCCGCCGGGCTACGTGGGCTTCGACCAGGGCGGACTGCTGACCGAGGCGATCTCCAAGAAGCCGCACTCGGTGCTGCTGCTGGACGAGATCGAAAAGGCGCACGTGGACATCTTCAACATCCTGTTGCAGGTGATGGACCACGGCACGCTGACCGACAACAACGGCCGCAAGGCGGACTTCCGCAACGTGATCGTGATCATGACCACGAACGCGGGTGCCGAGGCCTTGCAGAAGGGCTCGATCGGCTTCAGCACGAATCGGATGCCGGGCGACGAGATGGCGGAGATCCGGCGCATGTTCTCGCCCGAGTTCCGCAACCGGCTGGATTCGATCATCAGCTTCCGCGCGCTCGACGATCAGGTGATCCTGCGCGTGGTCGACAAGTTCCTGATGCAGCTGGAGGAACAGTTGCACGAGAAGAAGGTTGACGTCAGCTTCAGCGACACGCTTCGAAGCTACCTGGCCAAGAAGGGCTTCGACCCGGTGATGGGCGCGCGCCCGATGGCGCGGCTGATCCAGGACACCGTGCGCCGGGCGCTGGCCGACGAGCTGCTGTTCGGGCGTCTGGCCAACGGCGGCAAGGTCGACGTCGACGTCGACGAGAACGGCGGCGTGAAGCTGGACTTTCCGCCGGCCGACAACGGCGACGCGCCCCAGCCGGAGCGTGGCGAGCCGGTGCTGTCCGAGTAGGTGGTGCCCGTTCTGCGCGCGCTGCCGGGCGCGCTGCTGTGCTGGGCCGCGCTGCTGGGCCCGGGCGCGGCCTGCCTGGCGGCCGACGTGGCCGCCGAAGCGGCGGCAGCCGCGAAGCCGGCGCCGGCCGAGGTGGGCCTTTGGCAGACCATCAGCGACAAGACCGGTAAGCCCGAGGGCTACATCCGCATCACGCTGGTCGGCGACGAGCTGCGCGGCGTGATCGAGCGCGGCATGCCGGGTGACGACCCGAACGAGCTGTGCACCAAGTGCCCGGGCGAGCGCAAGAACCAGCGCAAGATCGGAATGACGATCATCACGGGCCTGCACCGCCAGGACGACCGCTGGGGCGGTGGCGAGATCCTGGACCCGGATAACGGCACGCTGTACCGCTGCCGGATACGCGCCGTCGATTCGGGACGCAAGCTCGAAGTGCGGGGCTACGTCGGGATTTCGCTGCTGGGCCGCACGCAGACCTGGCGGCGCGCAGAGTAGAGGACTTCAGAGCGTGGCCGCCCGCAGCAGCGCGGCGGTGCTTTCTGTCCGCTCGCCGCTCATCCTGCATCTTTTGAACCGAGGGCTCGATAGACGGCCGCGGTTCGGGCCCGGCGTAAGCTTGAAGGCAAGCCCCGCAAACGAGGGGCCTGCGTGCGTGCGGACTGCCGACATCACAAGGAGGCCACGATGAGCAATCACACCTACAAGCTGGTCGAGCTGGCGGGCTCGTCACCGACGTCGATCGAAGACGCGGTCCAGAGCGCGCTCGGCCGGGCTTCGAAGACGCTGCGCAACATCCACTGGTTTCAGATCATCGAGACGCGCGGCAGCGTCGCCGGCGGCAAGATCGAGCACTGGCAGGTGATGCTGAAGGTCGGCTTCACGCTCGAGGAATAGCTTGCCTGTCGCCGGCGGCCGATCGGGAATAGTCGGCCTCGACCGGTTCGATCTGCTCCGTCAGCAGCTGCCGTACAAGCTCGTACTCATGCTCGAGTTCCGGCAGCATCGACGGGGCGTCGAGGACTTTGCCGGCTCGCACGAGATTCTCGATTTCCTGGCACAGGTGCCCGAGGCGGACCGCGCCCAATTCGCGGCCACAACCGCGCAGCGAGTGAGCCGCGAGGCGGACTTGGGGCGCGTTGCCCGATGAGGCGGCCAGGCGCAAGTTGGCCAGCGTGCTCGGGGTCGTTTCCAGAAACAGGCGGATGACCCGGTCCGCAAGGTCCGGGCCGGCGCTTTTCAGCGAACGCACCGCATTCAAGCGACTCGGATCCAGATGCTCGCTCGGCGGCGGCTCGACCTCGACCACGGGAGCGCGCAGCGCGAAGGCGGGCATCCATCGTTGCAGCACGGCCCGCAGCGCGTCGAGCGAGAACGGTTTGCACAGGTGGTCGTCCATGCCGGCGGCAAGACTCGCGTCCCGATCGCCCTGCATCGCATGGGCGGTGACGGCGATGATCGGAATGTGGGCCGGGCGCCCATCGGCCGCGCCACCGCGAGCACTGCGCTGCGCCTCGCTGGCACGGATCGCCGCCGTCGCGGCGAAGCCGTCCATCTCCGGCATCTGGCAGTCCATCAGCACCACATCAAAGCGTGACGCCGCCAGCGCTGTGACAGCCTCGGCCCCGTTGCCAACGATGGTCAAGTCGCAGCCGATGGCCTCGATCATGTGCTGGGCCACCGCCTGGTTCACCGGGTTGTCCTCGGCCAGCAACACCCGTCCCCCCAGGCCAGGCGACGACGGCGCCGTCTCGCCGGTATCCGTCACCAGCGTGACTGCGTCGCGCAGCGTCTGGCCGATGCGGCGGTACAGCTCCAGGCGGCGCACCGGCTTGGCCAGGTAGCAGCGAATTCCCAGGCCCCGGGCCGCTGCGCCTTCTCCCTCCGAATGCAGCGAAGTCAACATGATCAGCGGCAGCTGCGCGATCCCGGGCTCGCGCCGGATGGCCGCGGCAAGGTCCAGCCCGTCCATGTGGGTCATCTTCATGTCCAGGATCGCCACCTGGTAGGGCCGCCCGGCTACGGAGGCGGCGATGGCCGCCTGTAGCCCCTGCTGTCCGTCCGGCACGGCATGGACCTGCATTCCGGCCGCCTGCGTCTGCTGGCACAGGATCTCGCGATTGGTCGGATTGTCCTCGACGATCAGCAATCGCACGCCCCGCAGGTCCGGTACGGCGGCCGTCATCGGGAGATCGGCAGCCGGGCGCAGCGCAAGGCTGAAGCGAAAGGTCGACCCGTGGCCTGGCACGCTGGCTACCGTCAGCTGTCCGCCCATCATCTCGATCAGCTGGCGTGAAATGGCCAGGCCAAGCCCGGTACCGCCGTACTTGCGCGTGGTCGAGCTGTCGGCCTGAGAAAAGGGCTGAAACAGGCGTGACAGTACGGCCGGCTCGATTCCCGGCCCGGTGTCGCTGACCGTAAACGTCAGTTGGAAGCACTCGGAATTGGACCCGCCCTGGCGCGCTGTGCGCGCTCCCGCCTGCGCGCTGCGCGCTACGGCGGGCGAGTCGGCGGGCAAGCCCGCGAGCGGGACTGCGGCCTCGGACCGGTCGACCTGCACCAGGACCTCGCCGCTCTCGGTGAACTTCACGGCGTTCGAGACCAGGTTCACGAGCACCTGGCGCAGCCGGACCGGGTCGCCCCTTGCGTGCGCCGGCGCGGTCGCCGCGAAGCGGCACAGGACTTCGAGCCCCTTGCGGTGGGCGGATTCGGCCACCAGCTCGGTGACATCCTCCACCAGCTCGCGCAGATCGAAGTCGATCGTCTCCAGCTCCATCCGGCCGGCTTCGATCTTGGTGAAGTCCAGGATGTCGTCGATCACGCGCAGCAGCGCCTCTCCGGAACTGTTGACGGTCTGCACGAACCGCCGCTGCTTGTCGTCGAGCTCGGTCTGCATCAGCAGCTCGGTCATGCCGAGCACGCCGTTCATCGGGGTTCTGACCTCATGGCTCATGTTGGCCAGGAATTGCGACTTGGCCCTGCTGGCCGCTTCGGCGTCCTCCTTGGCCTTGGTCAGCTCCGAGGTGCGCGCGGCGACCTCCTGCTCCAGGTGCTCGCGATGGCCCTGCAGGGCCGCGTCGCGCGCCTGGATCTCGCTCAACATGTTGTTGAAACCGTCGATCAGGACGCCGATTTCGTCGCGGTTTCCCGCCGTGGCGCGAAGCGAGTACTTTCGACTGACCGACACCTCCTCGGTCATCGCGGCCAGGTTCAGCAGGGGCTGCGTGATGCCGCGGTGAGCGCGGCGCGACAGCAGGTACGCAAGCAGCAGCGAAACCATCCAGACGATCCCCGCAGCTCCGATATCCCAACGCAGCTGCCGGTACCACTGCCCCAGGCCGTAAACGGTCTCGACCTGGCCGATGGTCTCCTGATCGAGCCGGATCGCCGCGTACACGCGCAGCTGGCCCGAGGAAAACGCGTAGCGGATCGGCACCGGCGGCGCGCCGTCCTCGCCGTACGGCACCAGCGTGGACAAGGAGCCCGGGTCGGGGACCGCGGTTGCGAAGGAATCGAGGCCGGCCCTGGCGAACAGCGCGAAGGTCTGACCCTTGCGGTCCAGGATTCTGGCTGCCAGCACATTGGGCTCGACGCCCAGCGCCGACAGGGTCTCGTGTGCCGATTTGGGGTCTCCGAACGTCAGTGCGGCGGCGCTGTTCTCGCCGACGACCTGGCTGAGCGAGGCCACTTTCCTGACGATTTCGTCGCGCAGCAGGAAGACTTGATAGCCCAGCACCAGCGCAAAAAGCAGCAGCACCGCCACGCCGCTGGCGACGAGTTGCATCACGGTGAGCTTGCTGCGGATGGACAGATCGCGAAACGGGGTCTTCACTGGCCGTCCTCTCGGGCGTCACGCCGAACGATCTTCGCAAGTTTCAGGAGCTGAGAATTGATTTGCAGCGAAGCGCTGCGGGCCTGTTCCAGGTTGATGGAAAACTGGACGTTGTTATCGATGTTGTACAGGCCGATGACGCCGCCGGCCTCGGCAAAGCGGTCCACGTCGCTGACCGTCAGGACGCTGGCGCCCGAGACCGCGCGCAGGACAGATCCGAGCCTCGCGTGCTCCGATTCCGCGATGAACAGGATGTGGCACGACCTGGCGCTCTCCAGGCGAACCTGCCGCCGCACCTTCAGTTCGCGCCCCTGCGCGAGCTTGTGTTCGATCGTATCGAGTGCCGGCCCGAATACATCGTCGCCGATCACGCACAGGATCAGGGGCGACTGAGCTTGCCCGAACGCCTCCGCCGGCCATTGCACGAACTTGGCGAAGTTGTACATGAAGGCTGCCTTGATTTCGTACTCGGCCAACGACCGGGCCCGAACAGGCTGCCCGCTGGACATGCTCAAGACAGCACAGAGTGCGGCCAGCAGGGCGGCCATCCGGCGCCGACGGGCGAGCGCGAAGGCGGGCGTCGCGACCACCGCCGGTGCTCGCTTCCGAGGATCGTTCCGGGTGAACAAAATGCGCCACTCAAAATGTGTAAGTCAGCTTGAGCAGGAAGCTGCGCCGGGGCTGCGGTATCGAATCGAGCCCCAGATTGGAGAGGGCGGCCGAGGCGGGGTC
Organism: Betaproteobacteria bacterium; assembly: GCA_005882215.1. Taxonomy (GTDB): domain Bacteria; phylum Pseudomonadota; class Gammaproteobacteria; order Burkholderiales; family Burkholderiaceae_F; genus VBCK01. The sequence goes on from VBCK01000084.1 coordinate 10,234, forward strand.
GGCGTATTTCGTGTCGAACAGGTTGTAGACGCTGAACGAAGCCGTCAAGGACTGCGTCAAGTTCGGGTCGACCAAAGTCAGGTTGGTCACCGTGTGTCCGGCAACCTCGCCTTCGGTCGATCTGCGGCGGCTCATCGACTGCACCTCCAGCCCGGCCCTGAGCGAAGCCACTCGAATCGGGCTCGTGAAGTTCAGCTTGGCCAGATGGCGGGGCGCGTTGAGCAGGATCGGGTCCATGCCCGAGTCCCGGGCGTTCAGGTCCTCGGCCAGCTGATAGCTGTAGCTCGCCCGCAGTCGCCCGCCGTTGTCCCACGCCTGCTCGGCCTCGAACTGGGCGCCGCGCGACTGAACCCGGCCGACGTTGCGAAACTGCAGCAGGGCGTTGGTCGGATCGGGAACCTCGTCGATCAGGTCGCTGATGCGGTACTGGAATGCCGATGCCGTCAGGCGCAGCTGGTTGCGGACGAACTGTTCCAGCACGATCTCGGCGGTTCGAATGCGCTCGGGTTTCAAGGCCAGGTTCGGTTCCTGAACGTTGGCCTGGCTGGCGAACTGTTCCCAGGCGCTGGGTGCCCGGTAGGACGAGCCGTACAGCAACTTGATCGAGCGGCTCGGATCCGGTGTGTAGATCAGGGCCAGGCGCGGACTGGTCACGCCGCCCGAGAGCGGTTCGATATCGTGCCGCAGCCCGGCGTTGAAGATCAGTCCCGGGCGCACCGTGTATTCGTCCTGCGCGTACAGGCCGATCCGTTTTGCGCTCTGGCGGCTGTCGACGTACTGGACGAACGGCTGCTGGTCGTAGTTGAACTGATCGCGCCGGTACTCGTCGCGGTAATCCACGCCGGCGACGATCTTGTGGGCGTCGAGCGGATGCGCGCGCAGCTTGAGTTCCGAGCCCCACCACTGGGCGCGGGCACCATCCTTGTTTTCGATCGCCTGGCCGCTGACAGGATCTGCGTAGGGAAAGTTGCCGTCGTACGGGTAGCTTCCGTAGTTGGCCCGGATGTTCAAGTCCAGTTCGTGCCCCAGGTCACGCTCGTACTGCACGTCGACGAAGCTCTGGGTGTCGACCGTATAGGCTCGTGGGTCGAGGAATTGGGTGCCGGTCGCGTAGCTGGCGGCGGCGGCTCCCTTCTTGCGGGTCGAGTACGCGGCCTCCACGCGCAGGCCTTCGTACGAGTATTTCGCGAACGCACTCTTGTACTCGTCGTAGTTGATGCCGGAAGCCGTGCCCTGGGTCACAGCGGGATTGGCGGAGCCCGCAAAATGCAGGTCCTCGCCCCGGCTCTGATAGCCGGTGGCCGACAGCAGCAGTTCGGCCCCGCTTTCGAATTGCCGGCCGTAGGTCACCCGGCCCTTGCTGGTTCCGAAGTCGCCAACCTGGACCGAGGCCTGTGCGCCGCCCAGCGACTTGGCGGTCTTGGTGATCACGTTGATCACGCCGAAGAAGGCGTTGCTGCCGTAGACGGCCGAGCCGGGCCCGGGCACGAACTCGACGCGGTCGATCAGATCCACGTCGAGCAGGAAATCGGTACCCAGCGGCGCCGTGTTGTAGACGCTGTCGTTCGCGCGGTAGCCGTCGATCAGCAGCAGCACTCGCGAGTTGTAATCGCCCGGTCGTCCGAATCCGGACACGCCTATGTACGAATAGATGCTGTCGTAGCGAACGTACAGTCCGCGGATGCTGCTCAGAATGTCGGCCAGGGTTCGATACCCGTACGCCTTGATGTCGGCCGAGGAGATGACGGTCACGGCGGACGGCGCTTCGCTGCGCTTTTGAGGAAAACGTGAGGCCGTTTCCACGTCCAGATTCATCAATTGTTCGAGGTTCAGTCCGGTCAGGTCACGGCCCGATTCATCGTCCGATTCGGCCGCTCGCGAGGCTGCGCAAAGCAGGGCGGCGCACAGCATCGCACCGAACCTCCGCCGGGGCAGCGACGATGCCAAATGCCTGATCGCAGCAACTGCAGCTTGCATTGTGACTCCAGCGAATTCGTTGTGCGTGGCGCGAGATGCCAGCCCTGGTCGCAAAGGCGCGACCTCGAATCGCGGGGTGGCCTCGTCATACTGGCGAAATGCGCCGGAGGGCGGCAGCCGGAAAAGCCGTTGCTTTCAATGCTCTAAGGAGGTAACGGTCCGGCCAGGCGCGGCTGAAGAGCCTGCTGCTACTCATTGCCGGCGAAAATCGACCGGCGTTTTGATAAAGGTCAGGCGGCCCGATGCCGCCGGCGGCGCTCCCTCGGCTGCGTAGGGCTTGTCCGACCTGTGCGGCTCGACGGCTTACCACGCGTTGACGATTGCTGGACGCACTTTTGGCACTCAAGATCCTGTTTCACACACCAATTCGTTCAATTCGAACAAGCCATGGGTCCAATTGAGCAATCGGCGGGCAAGCCCGCCCTAGCTGGCGAAGCGAGCGAAGGCGGGCCCGGCGCGCTGCTGTTGCACGGTCTGGCGGGCAGCCCGGTCGAAATGCATCATCTGTCGCGGTGCCTGCGTCAGGCCGGCTTCACCGTGCACGTTCCGGTCATACCGGGCTACGCGTTCGGCACGCGTGCCGATCCGTTCGATACGGGCGCCTGGGAGCAGTGGGTCGCTTATGCGAGCGGCGCGCTGGACACTCTGAGTCAGCGGCACGGGCGGATCTACGTGGCAGGGCTGTGCATCGGCGCCGTGCTGGCGCTTCGCCTGGCGATGGTGCGTCCCGAGCGGATCCGCGCGATGTCGCTGATCTCGACCACGCTGCACCACGATGGGTGGGCCACGCCCTGGTACCGCAAGGTGGTACGGTTGGCCGGTCACACTCCGCTGCGGCGGCACGTGAAGCTGCACGAGCGGTTTCCGTACGGCTTGAAAAACGAACGCTTGCGCCAGCGCGTTGCGCGGGCAATGCACACCGAGGGCAGCTCGGCCGCCGGGGCCGAATTCCTGCCCCTGTCCGGGATGCACCAGTCGTACCGGTTGAGCTGGGCCGTGCGCCGCGACATCGGTCTGGTGACGACGCCGTCCCTGGTGCTGCACGCGCTCGACGACGATGTGGCGAGCACGCGCAGCGCCGAGTTCGTGGCGCGCAACATCGATACGCGCGAGGTGCGGACGGTTCTGTACCGGGAGAGCTATCACATCCTGACGATGGACAACGACAAGGATGCGGTGGCCGACGAAACGATAGGATTCTTCCAGCGTCACGGCGCCCAGGGCTCGTCGCGGCAGCAGCGGCGCAGCCGGAGCGAACGGCAGTCTGCGTTGCCCCCGGACGCGCTTCCGCCCGATATCAACACCTGGATGCCGGGCTTCGGCCCGGAGCCGGCCACCGACGACGCCCGGAAGGAGCCGCTGGACCTGGAGTTGCCCAGCGGTGTCGCTCAGCTCTGACTAGCGCGCACCGGTGCTGCCGAAGCCGCCTGCGCCGCGCTCGCTGATCTCGAAGGAATCGACCAGGTTCAACGCGACCTGAACGACGTGAATCACGACCAGTTGGGCGATCCGCTCGAGCGGCTGGATCGTGTAGGCGTCGCTGCCGCGGTTCCACACCGACACCATGATCTGCCCCTGGTAATCGGAGTCGATCAGCCCGACCAGGTTTCCGAGCACGATCCCATGGCGGTGTGCGAGACCCGAACGCGGCAGAATCACGGCGGCGTAGCCGGGGTCAGCCAGGTGGATCGCGATCCCGCTAGGCACCAGTGCCGTGGCGCCGGGCCCGAGCGGCAGGGGCGCCTGGACGCAGGCGCGCAGGTCCAGGCCGGCCGAGCCGGCCGTCGCGTAGGCGGGCGCCGACTCGTGCAGGCGCGCGTCCAGGATCTTGACATCGAGCCTCATCGATTGAACGCGGGCAGCCGCGCGGCGATCTCGGCCACGATCCGTCGCGCCTGTTCGAGCTTGTCGGCGCGCGGCAGCGTCACGCTCGAGCGCTCATCGACCAGGATCAGCTCGCTGTCGTCGGCGCCGATGGCATCCTCGGCCCGGTTGGCCACGATCAGCGGCAGCCTCTTCGCGGCCAGCTTGGCCCGCGCCTGCTCGACCAGGCGTTCGGTCTCGGCCGCGAAACCGACGCAGAACGGTGGCGAGGGCAGCGCGGCGACCGCCGCCAGGATGTCGGGGTTGGGCACGAATCGCAGCGTCACCGCCTCGGCCGGCGTCGATTTCTTCAGCTTGGCCGGGCTCGGCTGCTCGGCGCGCCAGTCGGCGACGGCGGCCACGGCGACGAACACGTCGGCGCTGGCGGCATGTGCCATAACCGCGTCTTGCATCTCGCGAGCCGTGGTCACGTCCAGCCGTCGCACGCCGCGCGGCGTCGGCAGCCTGGTCGGCCCGCTGACCAGCGTCACCTCGGCGCCGGCCTCCCGCGCCGCGCGCGCGATCGCATAGCCCATCTTGCCCGAAGACCGGTTGGTGATCCCGCGCACCGGATCGATCGGCTCGAAGGTCGGCCCGGCGGTGACCAGCACCCGCCGCCCCTGCAGGCACTTGGGCTGGAACGCGGCGATCACCTCCTCGACGATCTCGAGCGGCTCGAGCAGGCGCCCGCTGCCGACCTCGCCGCAGGCCTGGTCGCCGGCGGCCGGCCCCAGGATCACCGCGCCGTCGGCTTCGAGAGTCCGCACGTTGCGCTGGGTCGCCGGGTGCTCCCACATCTCGACGTTCATCGCCGGGGCCACCAGCAAGCGGCAGCTTTCCCGCTGCCGCGCCAGCGCCACCGAGGACAGCAGGTCATCACACAAACCCTGGGCCAGCTTCGCGATGAAATGGGCGGTGGCCGGCGCCACCAGCAGCGCGTGCGCATCGCGCGACAGCATGATGTGCCCCATGGCCTGGTCCAGGCGCTCGTCCCACAGCTCCACGTAAGCCGGCCGGCCGGTCAAAGCCTGCAGCATGATGGGCGTGACGAAGTGCAGCGCGCCGTGGGTCAGGATCGGCTGCACCTGCGCACCTTGATCCTGCAGCCGGCGCGCCAGGTCGCAGGCCTTGTAGGCGGCCACGCCCCCGGTGATTCCCAGAAGTATCTTGCGGTCCCGCAGGTCCATCAGTCCAGGCTCGTCACCGTCAGGCGCTGCGCTCAGCCCGAGCGCCGTACACGCAGCAGCTCATCCAGGATCAGCAGCGCGGCGCCGATCGTGATCGCGCTGTCGGCCACGTTGAACGCCGGGAATTCCCATTGCCGGTAGTGAAACAGCAGGAAATCGATTACATGGCCGTGCAACAGGCGGTCCAGCACGTTGCCCAGCGCCCCGCCCAGGATCAGCGCCAGCGCGCCGGAGAACAGCCGTTGCGATCCGTGCCGCGCCAGCATGTACAGGATGAACAGGCACGCGGCGATGCCCACGACCGTGAGCGCGTGCGCCTGCCAGCCCGCGCCCCCGTCGAACATCGAGAAGGCCGCGCCGCGGTTGTGCGCCAGCACCAGGCTGAAATAAGCTGTCACCGGCCGCACGTCGCCCAGATGAAAGGCCTTCTCGATCACCATTTTGCTGAACTGATCGGCCGCCACGATCAGAAGCGCGACCCCGAACCACGGAAGCAACCGCTGCCCCCATCCGCTGAAGCGGTCGGTCACCATCATGCGAACTCCCGAGTCTCGCCGGGGCCGAACAGGTTGCTGACACAGCGAGCGCAGATCGTCGGATGCGCCGGATCGATGCCGACGTCGGCACGATAGTGCCAGCAACGCTCGCACTTGGCGCGCGCGCTCGGCACGACCTCGATCCGGTGCGCGGACTCGCCGTCGGCCCGGTGCAGCGTCGCGCGACTCGTGATGGTCACGAAGCGGAGCTCCTCGCCCAGCGTGGCCAGCATCTCGTACCGGTCGCCGCTCGCGTACACGTCGATCTCGGCCTGCAGCGACGAGCCCAGCCGACCCGCCTCGCGCATCAGCTCGACGCTTTTCAGCACGTCGGCGCGCAGTGCGCGGATCCGGGACCACTTCGCCAGCAGCGCCTCGTGGCCGGCAACCGGCGGCAGCTCGTGATAAAGCTCGGTGAAGATCGTGGCGTCGCCGTTGCGCACGAACACCTTGAAGGCCTCCTCGGCGGTGAACGACAGAAACGGCGCCATCAGCCGCAGCAGGCTGCTCAGGATGTGCCAGAGCGCGGTTTGCGCCGAGCGCCGCGCGGCCGAAGCTGCGCCGGTCGTGTACAGGCGGTCCTTCAGGATGTCCAGGTAGAACGAGCCGAGGTCCTCGGAGCAGAACGTCTGCAGCTTGGCCACCACCGGATGAAACTCGTAGCCCTCGTAGTGCGCCAGCGCCTCGGCCTGGAACTGGGCCGTGAGCGCGATCGCATAGCGGTCGATTTCGAGCATCCGCCCGATCGGCACCGAGTGCTGCGCGAGGTCGAAGTCGCGGGTGTTGGCCAGCAGGAAGCGCAGCGTGTTGCGGATACGGCGATAGCCTTCGACCACGCGCTTCAGGATCTCGTCGCCGATCGACATCTCGCCGGAGTAGTCGGTCGCGGCGACCCAGAGCCGGATGATTTCGGCGCCCAGTCGCGAGGCCAGCTCCTGCGGGTCGATCCCGTTGCCCAGGCTCTTGCTCATCTTGCGGCCCTGGGCGTCGACCGTGAAGCCGTGCGTCAGCAACGCCTCGTAGGGGGCGCGGCCGTCGATGGCGGCGCCGATCAGCAGCGAAGAATGAAACCAGCCGCGGTGCTGGTCCGAGCCTTCCAGGTACAGGTCGGCCGGGTAGCCGAGCTCGGCCGCGTGCGAGCCGCGCAACACGGTGCGGTGGGTCGAGCCCGAGTCGAACCAGACGTCCAGGATGTCGTTGATCTTCTCGTACTGCGAGGCCTCCTGCGGCCCGAGCACGTCCTCGGCGCGCGCGCGCGACCAGGCTTCCACGCCGCCTTGCTCGACCAGTCGGGCCGCGCGCTCCAGCAGCTCGAGCGTGCGCGGATGCAGCTCGCCGCTCACCCTGTGCAGGAAAAAGGGCAGGGGCACGCCCCAGTTGCGCTGGCGCGAGATGCACCAGTCGGGGCGGTTGGCGATCATCGCGTGCAGCCGCGCCTTTCCCCAGCTCGGATAGAACGCGGTGGCTTCGACCGCGCGCAGCGCGGTCTGGCGCAAGGTCTCCCCGACCGTCTCGGTCTGCATCACGCCGCGCGTGTCGGTGGTGGCCCCATCCATCCGGACAAACCACTGCGACGCGGCTCGATAGATCAGGGGCGTCTTGTGGCGCCAGCAGTGCATCGTGCTGTGACAGATCGTGCTCGCGTGCAGCAGGTTGCCGGCCTCGCGCAGCGCATCGACGATCTTCGGGTTGGCGTCCCAGATCTTCATGCCGCCGAACAGCGGCAGGTCGGCCGCATACACGCCGTCGGCCTGCACCGGATTCAGGATCGCCTCGTCGCTCATGCCGTACCGCTTGAACGAGTCGAAGTCGTCCACGCCATAGGCGGGCGCCGAGTGCACCACGCCGGTGCCTTCTTCGGCGCTCACATAGGTTCCCAGCATCACCGGCGCGTGGCGGCGGTAGCCCGGATGCAGCTTGGCGAGCGGATGCCCGAACTCGACGTTCTCGAAGTCGGCACCGCGCGCGGTCGCGACGATGCGGCCCTTCAGACCGTAGCGTTTCAGACAGGCCTGCACCAGCGCTTCGGCCAGGATCAGCAGGCGGTCGCCACAGTCGACCAGCGAGTAGGCAAGTTCGGGATGGAAATTCAGCGCCTGATTGGCCGGGATCGTCCACGGGGTCGTGGTCCAGATCGCGGTGGCCACCGGCTTGTCGAGCACCGTCACCCCGAACGCCGCCGCTACCTGGGCGTGCCCGCTGTCGGCCAGCGGAAACGCCACGTCGATCGCCGGCGAGTTGCGGTCCGCGTACTCGACCTCGGCCTCGGCCAGCGCCGAGCCGCAATCGAAGCACCAGTTGACCGGCTTCAGCCCCCGGTACACGAAACCGCGCTCGATCATCCGGCCGAGCGTGCGGATCTCGTCGGCCTCGGTCTTGAAAGTCATCGTGCGGTAAGGATTGTCCCAGTCGCCCAGCACCCCCAGGCGCTTGAAACCCTTCATCTGCAGCGCGATCTGCGCGGTCGCGTGCGCTCGCGCCCGCTCCTGGACCTCGGCGCGCGGCAGGTTCTTGCCGAACTGCTTTTCGATATGGATCTCGATCGGCATGCCGTGACAGTCCCAGCCCGGCACGTACACCGCGTCGAAACCGGCGAACGACTTGGACTTGACGACGACGTCCTTCAGGATCTTGTTGACCGCCGTGCCCAGGTGTATCTCGCTGTTGGCATACGGCGGCCCGTCGTGCAGGATGAAGCGCGGCGCACCCCGGCGCGCGGCGCGGATCGCCGCGTACACCTTGCGTTCTTCCCACTCCTTGACCCATTGCGGCTCCCGCTTGGGCAGGTCGCCGCGCATCGGAAATGGGGTCTGCGGAAGATTCAGCGGGTACTGCGAGCCAGGCTTCGCCGATTCATCGGCGGAGCCCGGCTCGCCCGCCGAAGCCGACTTGTCGGCGACGGCGGGCCGCGGGCCCCGGCGCTGATTGTCGTTCACGCGGTGGCCCCGTCCAGAACGGCCCGCGCCTGGTCGGCGTCGCGCCGGATGGCCGCGGTCAGCTCCTGGATCGAGTCGAAGCGCGCCTCATCGCGCAACTTCTGCACGAACTGCACCCGGATCAGCCGGCCGTACACCTCGTCCGAGAAGTCGAACAGGTGCACCTCCAGCAGCCAGCGCCCGCTGTCGTCGATCGTCGGCCGCAGTCCGACGCTGGCCACGCCGGGCAGCGTAGCCGACCCGATGCCCTGCACGCGCACCGCGTAGATCCCGTGCAAGGCCGGGCGCCGATGTGCAACGCGAAGATTCAGCGTCGGAAAGCCGATCTGGCGGCCCAGCTTGGACCCGTGCAGCACCCGGCCGCTGATCGCGTACGGGTGTCCGAGCAGGTCGCCTGCCAGCGCAAGGTCGCCTTCGCTCAACGCGGCCCGGATCCGGGAACTGGACACGCGCTCCCCACCAACGAGCACCGGGGCGATCTGCTCGATCGTGAAGCCGCCGCCTTCGCCCGCGCTGCGCAACATCGCAACGTCGCCGGCACGAGCGGCGCCGAATCGGAAGTCGTCGCCCACCGCCAGCCAGCGCGCACGGCAGCCCTCCACCAGGATCCGCTGGATGAACTGCTCCGGGCTCAGCGAGGCGAAGTCGCGGTTGAAGTGCTGCACGAGCACCCATTCAATACCCGCGCTGCGAAGGCCTTCGATCTTGTCGCGCAGGTTCGCGATACGCGCCGGCGCCTGTTCGGGCGCGAAATATTCGCGTGGATGCGGTTCGAACGTCATCGCCGCGGCAACCAGGTTGCGCTGGCGGGCCACCTCGACCACGCGATGCAGCAAGGCCCGGTGCCCGCGATGGACGCCATCGAAGTTTCCGACCGTCAGCGCGCACGCGCGCCGCCCGGCAACCGGGGGCAGCCCATGAAAAACGCGCATCGTCCGCATCGAGTCGGCAGCCGGGTCAAGTCAACGTCACCGCAGATTATAGGGCGGTCATTCGGAAACTCTTGATTTTCTTGAGCTTTCGATGTGGGCAGCGCACCGTCCGCGTACAATGCCGCGCGCGATTCAGCGCGCGATGCCCGCGCAAATGTAAGCCTGCGATGACCTCCGAGTGCAAGTCAATCGTCTGCCTGATCTCCGGGCGCGGCAGCAACCTGGAGGCGATCCTACGGGCGGCTCGGGACCAGGGCTGGCACGCCGACGGGATCCAGGCGGCAGCCGTCGTGAGCAACCGGCGCGAAGCGCGGGGCCTGGAGATCGCGCGCGCCTACGGCGTGCCTGCGTCGGTGGTGCCGCACGCGCAGTTCGATACGCGCGAGTCCTTCGAAGCCGCGCTGTCGGAGGCAATCGACGCGCATCAACCGGCGCTGATCGTGCTGGCCGGCTTCATGCGCGTGCTGACGGCCGGCTTCGTGGCGCGCTATCGCGGCCGCCTGCTGAACATCCACCCCTCGCTGCTGCCTGCTTTCCCGGGGCTGGATACGCATCGGCGTGCGCTGGCCGCGGGTGTGCGGCTGCACGGGGCCACCGTCCATTTCGTCTCCGATCAGCTGGACGGGGGCCCGATCGTTGCGCAGGCCGCGGTACCGGTGTGGCCGGACGATTCGGAGGACGTGCTGGCGGCGCGCGTGCTGGAGCAGGAGCACCTGCTGCTGCCCCGCTGCGTTCGCTGGATTCTGGAGGGCCGCGTGCGCCTGCAGGGCGATCGCGTAGTGGCCGAAGGCATCGCGCCGCAGGACCTGCTGGTGTTTGCGCGCTGATTGGGTGATGGATGAGCGATTTTCGAGTCAGCCCGGTGGAGGTCGACAGCCTGGCGCGGCTGCTCTCGCGCCTGCTGCGCTTCGAGGGGCCGGCCGATGCGACCATGTCGCGCCATTTCAAGGCGGACCGGCGACTGGGGCCGCGCGAGCGCAGCGTGGTGGCGGAAGCGGCGTTCGACGCCCTGCGGCGCCTGGCCACGTTGCGCTGGATGATGCAGACGGCCGATCCGCTGCGAGCGCCGCACCTGGCGGCGTTGATCGAGCTGGCCCGCCTGCACGGAATCGACAGCCTGGGGCCGCGCCTTCTGCGCGGCGACGAGCGCGCGGTGCGCGGCGCGCTGTCGATCGACTTCGCTCTGGCGCCGCCGGCGGTGCGCGCCGAACTGCCCATGTGGCTGTTCCAGAAAATCACGGTCCAGTATCACGACGCCCAGCCGTTGCTCGAGGCGCTGGCTCAGCCTGCCCCGCTCGATCTAAGGGTGAACACGATCAAGGCCGACCGTGACACGGTGCTGGCCGAACTCAGGACCGCATTGAAGTCGAACCGGCGCGCTGACGGCGGTCCGGATGTGATGGCAACGCGCTACAGCCCCGACGGCATCCGCTTGCGCGACAAGCCCGCGCTGCGATCCGTGCCGCGGGCGATGTGCGCGTGAAGCGGTTGGCGGGAAAAATCGATCGCGTCGTGGTCGATGCGCCGTGCAGTGGCAGCGGCACGCTGCGACGCAACCCCGACCTGAAATGGCGCTTCGACGAAAGCGAGCTGGAGCGCCTGACCGGACTGCAAGCGGAGGTTCTGCACGCCTCGGCTCGGCTGGTGAAGCCGGGTGGGCGGCTCGTGTACGCGACCTGCTCGGTGCTATCGGTCGAGAATCAGGATGTGGTGGGCGCCTTTCTGTCGGAGCATCCGCAGTTTGCGGTGGTGCCGGCCGCCGAGGTGCTGCGCGGCCAGGGTATCCAGGTTGACGAGGCCGAACGCTTCGGCCCCTGGCTCGTGATGCTGCCGCATCTGCACGACACCGACGGGTTCTTCGCGGCCGTGCTGGAGAGGGGAGCTTGAACAATTCGCCGCTGCGCGAGCTGCTGGAGGCGCTGGCCGAGGGGCTGGCGCGGCCGCGGCACGCGTGGGAGGCGGTCGTGATCGCGGTGGCGATCGCGGCCGCCTGGGGTCTGGGCCGAACAGTGCGCTACCGGGTCGAGGCGCGCCTGAGCGCGGCCGCGCGCGACAAGGTGCCGCTGGACGTGCTGCGCTTCTCCGTCGAAGGCGCGCGGCGGCTGGCGTTTCCGGCCACGGCGCTGCTGCTGCTGTGGGCCGGGGAGCTGGCGCTGCGGCTGGCCGGTCTGATCGGCAGCACCGCCGATGCGCGTCTGCTGCGCCTGGCGATGGCGCTGGTGGGAGCGCTGGCGCTGGTGCGCCTGCTGGTGTACGCGATGCGGCGAGCGTTGATCAGCGTGGCGGTGATCGCCCCGTTCGAACGCGCGATCGCGTTCACCGCCTGGGCCGTGGTGGCGATGTACGTCACCGGCGTGCTGGCCGACGTGACCGACTGGCTGCAGGCCACGCAAATCCCGATCGGCAAGACGAACGTGTCGTTGTGGGCGGTGCTGACGTCCGCGGCTGCGACCCTGGTCAGCCTGCTGGCCGCGATGTGGCTCGGCTCGCTGGTGGAAGCCCGCCTGATGAGCGCGCCGGGTCTGGACCTCAATGTCCGCGTGGTACTGGGGCGCATCGCGCGGGCCGTGTTGATCCTGGTGGCCGTGCTGGCAGCGCTGGCCGTGTCGGGCATCGACCTGACCGTGCTGTCGGTGTTCGGTGGCGCGCTGGGAGTCGGCCTCGGGCTGGGTCTTCAACGGATCGCCAGCAACTACGTGAGCGGCTTCATCCTGCTGCTGGACCGCAGCCTGCGCATCGGCGATCTGATCTCGGTTGCCGGCGCGGTCGACCGGTACTACGGAACGGTCACCCAGATCAGCACGCGCTACACGCTGCTGCGCGCGATGGACGGCACCGAGTCCGTGATACCGAACGAGTTGCTGGTGTCCGCGCCGGTCGTCAATCATTCGCTCAGCGATCGGCGGGTGCGCGTCGCGGTCCGTATCTCGATCGCGTACGAATCCGACCTGGACTTGGCGCTGCGTCTGGGCGAACAGGCGGCCCGTTCGACCGAGCGGGTTCTCGCGGATCCGCCGCCGGGTTCCCTGCTGGTGGAATTTGCCGCCGACGGCTTGCTGCTCGAGATCGGCTTCTGGATCGAAGATCCGGAGCAGGGACGGATGAACGTTCAGTCCGCCGTTGCGATTGCCGTCTATAAGCTATACGCGGACAGGGGAATTACACTTCCGTACCCTCGCCGCGATATTCGGATTCTGGACGGCGGCGGAGCGGTCCCCTCCCGCAGCTGAGGTTGACGGTCCCAGAGAAGGGCCAGAATCGCCCCCCTTTCGACGAGGTCTGCCCCGGAGCGGCAGGTACAATTGGGCTATCGGAGCAAGCGCCGCGTTGAACAGGCGCAAGGGTGCGCGGTTGCACCCGGTTGGCAGGAGAAGATTTCCAAGGTGTCACATTCCGGGCACGTGCGGAGCGCGTGCGGCCGCGAACTTTTCAGGAGATTGAATGCAGCTGGTGCTCGAATTCCTGGACGGGGGACTGCTCCGTTTGAACTGGTTTGAACTGGTCCTGGTGACGCTGGCGCTCACGCACGTCACCATCGCCGCCGTCACCATCTTCCTGCACCGCTCGCAGGCGCACCGGGCGCTGGACCTGCATCCGATCCCCAGTCACTTCTTCCGCTTTTGGCTGTGGATCACCACGGGGATGGCGACGCGCGACTGGGTGGCGATCCATCGCAAGCACCACGCCCGGTGCGAGACCGCCGAGGACCCGCACAGCCCGCAAGTGAAGGGCTTGCGCACCGTACTGTGGCGGGGCGCCGAGCTGTACATCGCGGAAAAATCCAACACCGAAACGATCGCCCGCTACGGCCATGGAACGCCCGACGACTGGCTGGAACGGCACGTGTATTCGCGCTGGAGCTGGCAGGGCTGCGGCGTGATGCTGGTGGCCGATGTTGCGTTGTTCGGCGCGGCCGGCCTCGCGGTGTGGGGCGTGCAGATGATGTGGATTCCGTTTTTCGCGGCCGGCGTGATCAACGGCATCGGCCACTTCTGGGGCTATCGGAACTTCGACCATCCGGACAGCAGCGCGAATATCGTTCCGTGGGGCGTGTTGATCGGCGGTGAGGAGTTGCACAACAACCACCACACGTATCCGACCTCGGCCAAGATGTCGACCCAGTGGTACGAATTCGACCTGGGCTGGTGCTACATCCGGATGCTGCAGTGGCTCGGATTGGCCCGGGTGTTGCGGGTGGCGCCGGTGCCGCGCCTGAGCGGGGCGCGTCCTGCGATCGATTTGCAGACGCTGCAGGCGGTCGTTTCGAACCGGTATGACCTGCTGGCCCGCTATGCGCGGGCCACCCGGAAGGCTTTTCACGGCGAGCTGATGCGGCTGGGCCTGTCGGCTCCCGAGTACGCACGCTTTGCAGGGCTGAAGAAGTGGCTGACGCGCTGGTCGGCGGCGATGCCGGAAGCGCATCAGCAGACGCTGGCCGAGCTGATGGGCCGCAGCGGCGTGATGAAGACCCTGATCGAGATGCGCGACGAGCTGGCGGTGACCTGGCAGCATGCAGCGTCCTCGCGCGACGAGATGCTCAGCCACCTGCAGCACTGGATTGCGCGCGCCGAAGCCAGCGGAATCCAGGCGTTGCAGGAAGCAGCAGCGCGGATACGCAGCTACACGCCGTCAGCCGCGCACTGACGCTCCTCACTTCGGACACCCTCACCCCCGGCCCCTGTCCCGCTGCGCGGGCGAGGGAAGTGCTTAGCCCGGGAGCCCGTTACTTCAGCTTCACTTCCTTGTACGCGACGTGTTTGCGCGCGACCGGATCGAACTTCTTCAGTTCGAGCTTTTCCGGCGTGGTGCGCTTGTTCTTGTTGGTCGTGTAAAAGTGTCCGGTTCCGGCGCTCGATTCGAGCTTGATCTTCTCGCGCGCTCCCTTGGCCATCGTGGTTCTCCGATCAGAGCGCGCCCTTGGCGGCGCCTTTGCCAACCCGCTCCGCCAGCACGGCCTCGATCCCGTCGCGATCGATGATCCGCAGCGCCGCGTTGGTCACGCGCAGGCGCACCCAGCGTTTCTCGTCTTCGAGCCAGAAGCGCCGGTACTGCAGGTTCGGCAGGAAGCGGCGCTTCGTCTTGTTGTTCGCATGCGATACGTGGTGCCCGACCATGGGCCGCTTGCCGGTTACCTGACACACCCGAGCCATGCCGTCGCTCCCCACTCGTTCCAGCAACGCGTGTAGATTGCCTCCGCGCAACCTCTAATGATATCCGAAGTGCGGCTGCGCCACGGCCACCGCCGATCGGAGCAGCTCGGGGTTGTCCGCTGTCGAAGCCGGTTTACGTCTGTCGCTTCATTGTGGGGAGGGAAAGCATGAAACGTCCGCGTTACGCCGCCATCGTCGCGCTCATTTGGTTGATTGCCGGGCCGGCGGCCGGTCAGGAGTCCGCCGCCGCCCGCCTGAACGCGATCTTCTCCGATTACTGGGAGTGGTATTCGGCTCAGATTCCGGAGCTGGCGACCTTTCGCGGAGACAACCGCTTCAACGACCGGCTGACGGATGCTTCGGCCGAGGCGGTGGCGTCACGCAAGGCCTACCGTGCGGAACTTGCCGCGCGCTTGAAATCGATCGATCGGACGCAGCTGGGCGGCCAGGATCGCATCTCGTACGACGTGTTCGCACGCGAGCTGGGCAGCGCAGCGCGCTTCGACGCGATTTTCGGAAAGCTGCCTTTCGGCGCGACGTTCGATGAATGGTCGCCGGTCAACCAGTTCGACGGGCCGCAGTTCTGGCTTCCCCAACTGGCGGCGGCGACGCCGTTTCGCACGGTGGCCGATTACGAGGCGTACCTGAAGCGGCTCGCGCAGATACCGCGCCAGCTGCGCCAGCTGCAGCAGCGCATGCAGGCAGGCATCGACACCGGTTGGCTGCCGCCCGGGGTGTCGCTCCAACGCGTGCCCTCGCAGCTCGATGCACACCTGAATGCCGATGTGACCCAGGTTCCGCTGTACCGTCCGTTCACGCAGTTTCCGGCGGATGTTTCCGCGCCCGATCAAAAGCGCCTGGGCGAAGCTGGCCGCAGGGTACTGGCCGACGACGTGGTGCCCGCGTTCAAGGCGCTGAAGGACTTCTACCAGTCCAGGTATCTGCCGGCGGCGCAGGCCCGCAAAGGCATCGGCGCCTCCGAACTGCCCGGCGGCGCCGAGTACTACGAGGCCAAGATCTCGGAAATGACGACCACCTCGATGAAGGCGCGCGAAATCCACGAATTGGGCCTGCACGAGGTGGCCCGGATCGAGTCCGAGATGAACGACGTGATCCGTCGCAGCGGCTTTTCCGGCACCCGGGAGGAATTCGCCCGCTTCCTGCACGAATCGCCGCAGTTCTACTACTCGACAGGCGATGAGTTGCTGGCCGGGTACCGCGACATCGCCAAACGCGCGGACGCCGAGCTGCCGAAGCTGTTTGCCGAACTTCCAAGGACGCCGTACGGCGTGCGTGCGGAAGAGGCATTCCAGGGAGACAACGCCGACCACTACGTCCCGAGCGCGGGCGACGGCTCGCGCGCGGGCTTCTTCGAGGCCAACATCAACAACGTGAAGATGCGGCCCAAGTACGACATGGAGGACCTGATCCTGCATGAGGCCGTACCGGGCCACCACCTGCAGATCTCGCGCGCCCAGGAAATCAAGGGGCTGCCCGAGTTTCGCAAATACACCTGGTTCGTCGCCTACGGGGAAGGATGGGCGCTGTATGCCGAGAGCCTGGGCGACGAGATGGGCTTTTACAAGGATCCGTATTCCAAGTTCGGGCAGCTTTCGGCCGAGATGTGGCGCGCCTGCCGGCTGGTGGTCGACACCGGAATGCACGCGTCCGGCTGGAGCCGGCAACGCGCCATCGACTACATCAAGGAACACGCGCTGATCAGCGACGACTATGCGGTCGCCGAAATCGACCGCTATATCGTGTGGCCGGCCCAGGCGCTGGGCTACAAGATCGGGGAATTGAAGATCAAGGCGCTGCGCGCGCAGGCCAGGGCGGCACTCGGGGATCGGTTCGACCTGCGCCATTTCCACAACGCGCTGATCGACGACGGGCCGTTGCCGCTCGATGTGCTCGAGGGCCGGATCGACGGGTGGATCGCGTCGCAGAAAGTGGCGCACGCCGTCAGGTAGAAAAGATAACGCCGGGCCATCAGCCCCGGCCCTTTACAACAGGCCCAGCTCCGCGAACGACACGCTGTCGGCGGCGGCCACGATGATGTGGTCCAGCACCTGCACGTCGACCAGCTTCAGCGCGTTTTGCAGCTCGCGCGTCAGGATCTGATCGGCCCGGCTCGGCTCCGCGACGCCGGAGGGGTGGTTGTGCGACAGGATCACCGAGGCGCAGTTCAGCGTCAGCGCCCGCCGGACCACTTCGCGCGGGTAGACGCTCGTTTGCGTCAGCGTGCCCCGGAACAGCTCCTCGCAGGCGATCAGCCGCTGCTGGGCGTCCAGAAACAGGACCGTGAACACTTCGTGACCGATGCGCCCGAAGCTAAGCCGCAGGAAATCCCGCACCCGCGCCGGAGCGTTCATTACCGGACCCCGCGCCAGGTCCTGGCGCAGCATCCGCTTGGCGACCTCCAGCACCGCCTGGGCCCGCGCGTGGTGCCTTGCGCCCAGGCCAGCGACCGCCTCGAACTGCCTGCGCGGCGCGTGCAGCACCCCGGCCAGCCCGCCCAGCTCGGACAGCGCGAGGCGAGCCAGTTCCAGCGTCGAGGCGCCCGCCGATCCGCTGCCCATCAGCACCGCCAGCAGCTCGGCGTCGCTCAGCGCCTGCGCGCCCTGGGCGAGCAGGCGCTGGACGGGCCGTTCCGACGCGAGCCAGTCGCGGCCGGTCACTGCGCGCGGCATCAAGCCGGTCTCCCCGATAGAATGATCGTGTCGCAAGTCGAACCCAAGTGGGCCGTGGCGACAAGGCTGTCAGCGGGAGTCGGCCGCGCCGAAATCGAGCGGCCGGGCAGGATCGGAGGCGCGCGCAATGATGGAAATTCTGTTGGCCCAGCCACGCGGCTTTTGCGCTGGCGTGGACCGGGCGATCGAAATCGTCGAACGCGCGCTCGAACGGCATGGCGCGCCGATCTACGTTCGGCACGAGATCGTCCATAACACGCACGTGGTCGCGCAGCTCAGGTCCAAGGGCGCGATCTTCGTCGAGGAGCTCGATGAAGTGCCGATCGGTGCGACGCTGGTCTTCTCGGCGCACGGCGTGTCGCGCGCGGTGCGCGAGGCGGCGCGGCGGCGGGGGCTGAACGTGTTCGACGCAACCTGCCCACTGGTTACCAAGGTGCACGTCGAGGTGGCCAAGATGCGTGCCCAGGGGCGCGAGATCGTGATGATCGGTCACGCCGGCCACCCCGAGGTCGAGGGCACGATGGGACAGGCCGACGGCGGCATTTACCTGGTCGGCACGCCCGAGGATGTGGGACAGCTGCAGGTGCGCGACCCGGAGCGGCTGGCCTACGTGACGCAGACCACGCTGTCGGTCGACGATGCTGCGCAGGTGGTTCAGGCGCTGAAACGGCGCTTCCCGGCCATCGCGGAGCCGAAAAAGGCCGACATCTGCTACGCGACCCAGAACCGGCAGGATGCCGTGAAGGCGCTGGCCGCCCAGGTCGACCTGGTGATCGTGGTAGGCAGCCGCAACAGCTCGAACTCGAACCGTTTGCGCGAAGTCGCGGAGCGGGTCGGTGTGTCGGCCTATCTGGTCGAGGATGCCCTCGGCGTAGATCCGCAGTGGCTGGTTGGGCACTCACGGATCGGGCTGACCGCGGGCGCCTCGGCCCCGGAGCTGCTCGTGCGCGAGGTGGTCGAGCGCCTGCGGCAGGTCGGCGCTCGCGAGGTGCGCTCGCTCGATGGCGTGATCGAGGAGGTCGTCTTCCCGCTGCCCAAGGGGCTGGGAGGGACCTCCGGCACAGAGAGCGAAGCGCATTATGCGGTCGCCGATGATTCGACCTGAAATTCGGCCTAAGACTGGGCCGGCAACGCCACGTCCGCAGATCGACCCCCAGATCGACCCGCAGGTAGACCAATTCATCGACGCGGTCTGGCTCGAAGACGGGCTGGCCGAAAATTCTCTGGCTGCTTATCGGAGCGACCTGCAGGATCTGGCCGCGTGGTTGCGACCGCGCCGGCTGGCCGAGGCCGACGAACAGGCGCTGACCGCCTACCTGGCGGCCCGCCACGGCAGCACTCGCGCCTCCACCGCGAACCGCCGGCTCGCGAGCCTGCGGCGCTTCTATCGATGGGCCATGCGGGAAGGGGCGATCGGATCCGACCCGACCTTGCGGCTGGCAGGAGTGCGCCGTGCGGCCCGCTTTCCGAAGCCGATCAGCGAGGCGCAGGTCGATACGCTGCTGGCGGCCCCGCAGGGCGAGTCGCCGCACGCGCTGCGCGATCGCGCGATGCTGGAGACGCTGTATGCGACCGGGCTGCGCGTGTCGGAGCTGACGGCGCTGCGGATGGTCGAGCTGTCGCTGGCCGACGGGCTGGTGCGCGTGGTCGGAAAGGGTTCCAAGGAACGGGTGGTGCCGATCGGCGAAGCGGCCCGCGACGCGCTGAGGCGCTACTTGAAGAGCGGGCGTCCGGCTCTGCTGCGAGGGCGCAGCTGCGATGCGGTGTTTCCGACTGCGCGCGCCGCCGCAATGAGCCGGCAGATGTTCTGGAAGCTGATTCGCCGCTACGCGCACACGGCCGGCATTGTTGCGCCGTTGTCGCCGCACGGACTTCGGCACGCCTTCGCGACCCACCTGCTGAACCATGGCGCCGATCTGCGCGTGGTGCAGTTGCTGCTCGGCCACGCAGACATCTCGACCACGCAGATTTACACCCACGTGGCCAGCCAGCGCCTGAAAGAGTTGCACGCCCGCCACCACCCCCGCGGATGATCGTCCTCGCCATTGTCGGCGGCTATCTGCTCGGCTCGCTGCCGTTCGCGGTACTGGTGAGCCGGGCGCTGCGACAGGCCGACCCGCGCACCTACGGGTCGGGCAACCCCGGCGCAACCAACGTGCTTCGCGGCGCGGGCCGTATGGCGGCAGCGCTGACTCTGATCGGCGACGCCGGCAAGGGCGCGCTGGCAGTCGAGCTCGGCCGCAGCATGGGCGACGCAGGCGAAACGCTGGCGATCGCCTGCGGTGCCGCAGCGTTCCTCGGGCACCTGTTCCCGGTGTTTCTGCACTTCAGGGGTGGCAAGGGGGTAGCCACCTTTCTCGGCGTGCTGCTTGCATTCGAGCCGTGGCTGGGACTGGCCTGCGGCTGCCTGTGGCTGATCGTGGCGGCGGCGAGCCGCTATTCCTCGCTCGCGTCCCTGAGCGCGGCAGTTGGTGCTCCGGTGCTGCAGGGCCTGTTCGCTGGCCCCGACGTGCGACTGGGGGTGGTGCTGGCGATGGGTGCGCTGCTGGTATGGCGTCACGGTGCCAACATCGCAAAGCTGCGCGCAGGCACTGAGACGCGGATCGGTGCCCAGCCCTCACCCCCGGCCCCTCTCCCAGCGGGAGAGGGGAGTTTGCAGCAGGTCCCTACTCCCGCGCGAGCGGGAGAAGGACAGGATGAGGGTGGTTAGCGGCTCGCGGTCTTCGCCCCTGCTGCGGACCCGATCGATTCCAGCGGCCAGCGCGGGCGCACCTCGATAGGCGCAAGCGGATCCGCAACTGCACCACGCTCGAGGCCGGCCCAGCCGGCCAGCGCAATCATCGCGCCATTGTCGGTGCACAGGTCGGGCGGCGGAAAGAAGACCTCCGCGCCGATGCGGGCCGCCTCGCTGGTCAGGCGCTCGCGCAACTGCTGGTTGGCGCTGACGCCGCCGCTCACGACCAGGCGCGTGTGACCGCACTGTTGCAGGGCCTTGAGCGACTTGACCGTCAGTACGTCGACCACCGCCTCCACAAAACCCAGCGCGATGTCCGCGCGCACCTGGTCGCACAGATTGGTGGCGCGTCGCACTGCGGTCAGCACGGCCGTTTTCAGGCCGCTGAAACTGAAATCCAGATCGCCACGGTGAATCATCGGGCGCGGAAGCGGCACCGCCCCGGGCGTGCCGAACTGAGCCAGGCGCGACAGTGCCGGGCCGCCCGGATAACCAAGGCCGAGCAACTGGGCCGCCTTGTCGAACGCCTCGCCAGCGGCGTCGTCCAGCGTCTCGCCGAGCAGCCGGTAGCTTCCGATCCGCTCGACCTGCAACAGCTGGGTGTGGCCGCCGGACACCAGCAGCGCAACGAACGGAAACTGCGGAGCCGGATGCGCCAGCAGCGGCGACAGCAGATGCCCTTCCAGATGGTGCACGCCGATGACCGGCTTGCCCAGCGCATAGCCGAGCGCCGATCCGATGCTGCACCCGACCAGCAGCGCCCCGATCAGCCCGGGCCCCGCGGTCACCGCGATCGCATCGATGTCCAAGCGGCTCAGGCCCGCGCGCGCCAGCACATCCTCGATCAGCGGCAACACGCGCCGGATATGGTCGCGCGAAGCCAGCTCGGGCACCACGCCTCCGTAGGCCCGGTGCAGGTCGACCTGGCTGTGCACCGCGTGCACGACCGAGCGGGTCGCGCTGTCGAATATGGCGACGCCCGTTTCATCGCACGAGGTTTCGATTCCCAACACCTTCACAACCGCACCGACTCCCGGGTCGCTGTCCTGGTCACCGCGCGGTGGCTGCGCGGTTCGCACACCGGCCCATTTCGTTTAGACTGCCGAGTTCGCAATTTAACGCCGACCGGGAGCGTCGGGGGACACATCGGAGAACCTTCCAGCACATGCCCACCATTCGCGTCAAGGAGAACGAGCCTTTCGAGGTTGCGTTGCGCCGCTTCAAGCGGACGATCGAAAAAAGCGGGCTGCTCACCGAGCTGCGTGCCCGCGAGTTCTACGAGAAGCCCACCGCCGAGCGCAAGCGCAAGAAGTCGGCGGCCATCAAGCGGCACTTCAAGCGGTTGCGCAGCCAGATGCTGCCCAAGAAGATGTACTGACCGTTGAGCCTGAAGGAACGGATCAGCGAGGACATGAAAGCGGCGCTGAAGGCGCGCCAGAGGGAGCGCCTGTCCGCCATCCGGCTGCTGATGGCAGCCATCCAGCAAAAAGAAATCGACGAGCGCAAGCCGCTCGATGACGCCGCGGTGATTGCGGTGACCGAACGCCTGATCAAGCAGCGGCGCGATTCGATCGAGCAGTTCCAGGCGGCCGGCCGCACCGATCTGGTCGACAAGGAAACGGCCGAGCTGGAGCTGCTCAAGCAGTACCTGCCGCAGCCGCTCTCCCAGGAGGAGGTTGCGTCCGCCATCGAAGCCGCGATCGCCGCGACCGGCGCCAGCGGCCCGCAGGCGATGGGCAAGGTGATGGCCGCCCTGAAAGCCCAGCTGGCGGGCCGCGCCGACATGACGCGCGTGTCGGCGCTGGTCAAGGCCCGACTCGGTTCCTAGCCCGCCCGCTGCGGCGCCCTCGGATGAACTCTGCAATCCGATTGGCGATAATGAGCGCGTGATCGAGCAAGGCTTCATCCACGATCTGCTGGCGCGCGTCGACATCGTCGACGTGATCGGGCGCGCCGTGGCACTGAAAAAGGCCGGGCAGAACTACCTGGGCTTGTGCCCGTTCCACGGCGAAAAGACGCCGTCCTTCACGGTCAGCCCGTCCAAGCAGTTCTTCCATTGTTTCGGCTGCGGCGCGCACGGCAGCGCGATCGGCTTCCTGATGGATCATCGGGGCCTGGGCTACGTCGAGGCGGTCCAGGAGCTGGCGCAGATGGTGGGCCTGCAGGTGCCGCGCGAGGCCTCGCGCGATCCCGCCGCCGGACAGCGCCGTTCGCTGCTGGAGGCCAACGAGGTCGCCTGCGCGTTCTACCGGCGCGAGCTCAAGCGCAGCCCCGCCGCGATCGAATACCTTAAATCGCGCGGCTTGACCGGCGCGACCGCCGCCCGCTTCGCGCTCGGGTACGCGCCGGACGACTGGCAGGCGCTCAAGTCCGCGTTCGACTCCTACGAGGAGGCCCGACTGGTCGAGGCGGGCCTGGTGATCGAAGGCGACGGCAAACGCTACGACCGCTTCCGCGGCCGCGTGATGTTCCCGATTCGGGATCGGCGCGGCGCCGTGCTCGGATTCGGCGCGCGGGTGCTCGATGCCTCGCAGCCCAAGTACCTGAACTCGCCGGAGACGCCGCTGTTCCGCAAGGGGCAGGAACTGTACGGGCTGTTCGAGGCCGGCGAGGCGATCCGGGTCAAGGGCCGGGTGCTGGTGTGCGAGGGCTACCTGGACGTAATCCAGCTCGCTCAAGGCGGTTTCGAGGAATCGGTGGCGGCGCTGGGCACCGCGATCACCTCCAAGCACGTGGCCACGCTGCTGCGGCTGACCGACCAGGTGGTTTTCGCGTTCGACGGCGACGCCGCGGGCCGCACCGCGGCGCGCCGGGCGCTGCATGCGACGCTGGCAGTGATACCCGATACGAAACGGGTCAGCTTCGCGCTGCTGCCTCAGGGCGAGGATCCCGACAGCCTGATTCGCAGCCTGGGCGCCGAAGCGATCGAGACCGAGCTCGCGCGCGCGCTGTCGCTGTCGCAGTGGTTCCTGAAGTCGCTGTGCGAAGGCGTCGATATCGCGCAGCCGGAGGGGCGGGCGCTGGTGACGGCTGCGGCGCGCCCCTTGCTCGAGTCGATGCCGGCCGGCGGGCTGAGGATGCAACTGGTGCGGTCCCTGGCCGAAGTGGTCGGCACCGCCGCCGCCGACCTGGAAGCGCTCTATGGGCTCGCGCCGGTGCGCAGACTGCCGGCGGCCCGACCCGGCCCGCGAGCCGGCTCCGGAGCAAGGCCGGTCGAGAGCCTGAAGTCGCAGCTGTTGCGCCGGCTTCTGGCCTATCCGGAGCTCGCCCGCGAATTCGGGCCGGCTCTGGCCGATCTGCTGGGGCAAAGCGGCGAGCCGGTGGACCGGCAGATCGCCGAGGTCCTGTCGGTGGCCGCCGCCCATGCCGGTTCAAGCTGTGCCGCCCTGCTGGAAGTGCTGGGCCAGAGCGAGTTCGCCGACCAGTACCGGGCGCTTCGGGCGCGCGATTTGCAGCTGGACGACGACGTGGAGGCGGTGCGCGAGGAAATGCGGGACGGAATGCTGGCCATCGAGGAAGCCCGGGTCCGTACCGAGCTGGACGCGCTGAAGCCGCTTCTGGAGCAGGAGCTCTCGGACCCCCTGCGGGAGCGCACCCGGGTGCTGCTGAGCCGCCTGAACGAGCTGAAACACCAGCGCGGCGCGGCCCCACTGGTAAGGCCTTGACTATCGTGGTAATATATCCGGCTATTCCGCGTACGCGCGGAACTTCGAGGGCGCCAGGCCCTCGTGCTGCGGGCTCGCCCGACGGGCGCATGCCGCGCAAGCAATTGTGGCGTTCCGTACGCCTCGGCAGTTTGAATTGTTGGGTACCGCCTGCATGTTAGGTGCGTATGGCTCGCACGGGGTGCGAGACGGAACATGGGGTGATTGAACCGGATGATTCCGGGTCCCCGGCAATTGCATTCGATTCGGGTTCAGGTGCGTTAGTGAGGCGTCGGCGCGTCCTTTGATCGGCCGGCGTGGTCCCGTCCAGACAGAAGGCAGGTGATCAATGACTCAGAAAAAGGCTCCGGTACAGCTGAAAAGGGCGTCTGAAGAGAGGTCGTCTTCGGGGGCCGGCAAGGCCGGCGCCAAGAACCGCAAGGTCGAGCTGAAGCTGCACGCGGCCAGGCCGCATGCCAGCAAGGTCGAGCCGAAGAAGGCGGCCGTCGCCGTCAGGCCGTCGCCGTCGGCCCATCCGGTTGCCGAGAGCGCCGCGGCCCGCGCGGGCCGGCGTACGAAGGCGGTCGAAAACGAACGCTCGACGCTGGCAGGCGAGGCCGGTGACGGCGTGCCGGAGGCCCGCGACGACGCGGTCGATCCGGGCGTGCAGGTCGCCGACCGGATGAACCCGAAGCAGCGCGCCAAGGACCGCCGGGCCAAGGAACGGGCCCTGAAGGAGGCGCTGGAGCGCAGCTACCAGGGCTCGCAGGAAGACCTGGAGGCGCGCCGCAACAAGCTGAAGGCGCTGATCAAGCTCGGCAAGGAGCGCGGCTTCCTGACCTACGCCGAGATCAACGACCACCTGCCCGACAACCTGGTCGATGCAGAGGCGATCGATTCGATCATCAGCACGTTCGGCGACATGGGGATCCAGGTGTTCGACCAGGCTCCGGACGCCGAAACCCTGCTGATGAACGAGAACGTTCCGGCTGCCACCACGGACGACGACGCCGAGGAGGAAGCCGAGGCAGCCCTGTCGACCGTGGACGCCGAGTTCGGGCGCACCACCGATCCGGTGCGGATGTACATGCGCGAGATGGGCTCGGTCGAGCTGCTGACGCGAGAAGGCGAAATCGAGATCGCCAAGCGGATCGAGGACGGCCTGAAGCACATGGTGATGGCCATTTCGGCCTGCCCGACCACGATCGCGGAGATCCTGGCGCACTCCGACCGCATCCGTGGCACCCAGCTGCCGATCGATGAGGTGGTCGACGGACTGGTCGACCCCAACGCCGACGAATTCCCGGCGCAGGCCCGGGCGGCCGAGGTCGATGAGGACGAGGAGGCCGAGGAGAACACCGATATCGGCGCCAGCGGGATGACGGCCGCGCAGCTCGACGACCTGAAGGCGCGGGCGCTGGAGCGCTTCGACCATGTCACGAAGCTTTTCGAAAGGATGCGCGTGGCCTTCGAGAAGGAAGGCTACAAGTCGCGCGCCTACGTGCGGGCCCAGGAGCAGATCCAGGAAGAGCTGATGTCGCTGCGCTTCACGGCCAAGATGGTCGAGCGCCTGTGCGATTCACTGCGCTCGCAGGTCGAGGAAGTGCGTAGCCTGGAAAAGCAGATCTACGAGATCATGGTGAACAAGTGCGGCATGCCGCGGCCGCACTTCCTGAAGCATTTCCCGGGCGCGGAGACCAACACGCGCTGGGCCACGCGCGAAGCCGAAGGCGAGCACCCGTACTCGGAGATGCTGTCGCGCAATCTGCCGGCGGTGCACGAACTGCAGGGCAAGCTGTCGGACCTGCAAAAGCGGGTCGTGCTGCCGCTGAAGGATCTGCGCGAGGTCTACAAGCAGATGGCCACCGGCGAGGCCAAGGCGCGCAAGGCCAAGCGCGAGATGACCGAGGCCAATTTGCGGCTGGTGATCTCGATCGCGAAGAAGTACACCAATCGCGGGCTGCAGTTCCTGGACCTGATCCAGGAGGGCAACATCGGGCTGATGAAGGCCGTGGACAAATTCGAGTACCGGCGCGGCTACAAGTTCTCCACCTACGCGACCTGGTGGATCCGGCAGGCCATCACGCGCTCGATCGCCGACCAGGCGCGCACGATCCGCATCCCGGTGCACATGATCGAGACGATCAACAAGATGAACCGGATCAGCCGCCAGATCCTGCAGGAAACCGGCCAGGAGCCGGATCCGACCACGCTGGCGGTCAAGATGGAGATGCCCGAGGACAAGATCCGCAAGATCCTGAAGATCGCCAAGGAACCGATCTCGATGGAAACGCCGATCGGCGACGACGACGATTCGCACCTGGGCGATTTCATCGAGGACACGACCACGGTGGCGCCGGTCGATGCGGCCCAGTACTCGAGCCTGGCCGACGTCACGCGCGAAGTGCTGGACTCGCTCACCCCGCGCGAGGCCAAGGTGCTGCGGATGCGCTTCGGCATCGAGATGAGCACCGACCACACGCTGGAGGAGGTCGGCAAGCAGTTCGACGTGACGCGCGAGCGGATACGCCAGATCGAAGCCAAGGCGCTGCGCAAGCTGCGTCACCCGAGCCGCTCGGACAAGCTGAAGAGCTTCCTCGAGTAATCCTCTCCCCCTCTCCCGCTTGCGGGAGAGGGGCCGGGGGTGAGGGTTGTTATCTCTCCCTCGTATGCACGGAGGGGCAGGGGTGAGGGTGCAGGGCCTCTAGCTCATGCTTGGTTAGAGCAGCGGACTCATAATCCGTTGGTGCCTGGTTCGACTCCAGGGAGGCCCACCAACCTTCAAGGACAGCTAACCCGCGCTTGCGTGCCAGGGTATCGCGGTCGACGTTGGCATCCCGCCCAAGTTCGGCATTGCGCTGCTTACGTCGACGGTCGACGTTTGACGAGGAAGGCCGGGCGGCACGCGCGTGCTGCACCGGCCGAGCAGCGTCTAGCCCGCAACATTACTAGGCGTTCTTGCGGACCCACCCAAAGCGCGTGTGGCGCGGGTTCGCCCCCTCAGCCTGATAGATCGCTCGCGCCTGGGCCATAGCGTCGCCCGTGAAGCCCGGAAACTCGAGAAGCGTCTTGAGTGCCGGCGGCACGCGCGTATCGTAATCACGGGGCACCGGGCGGTAGCGACCATCGTTTGAAACGTCCGCGTCGGGCGAGAGGCTGTACAGCCGCGCGGAGTTGAGCCCAAGGATCTTGCGCTTCGCCATTGGGGTGAGCTCCGGATAGCCGTACCGTCGCCGCATGTCATCCGGAATCTGGAAACGCCACAGCGCTTCGAGCTGCCATTGGTTCGAGCCGTAGTACGAACAATCTGACCCGAAAAGAATCTTATCGTCGCCAAAATACTTCAGCAGTTGCCCCAGGATGTGAGCGCATACCGTGGGAAACGTGATGGCGCAGCCGGCAAAGGTCGACCCGATCTCTGCGTAGACATTACGAATGCCGCCGCAGGTCTGGCCAAACTGGGTCAGCCATGGGATGTCGGGCACGCCGTTGCGCAGCTTGCCTGTCCGGATATTGGCCAGATCCGGAGAGGGCCACAGAAAGGGCGTCATCCCGCCGTAGCAAGCGTGATAAATGATGAAATTGAACTGAGGCCAGTCTGCGGCCGCCTTCGGGATGTCGGTAGGATTTCCCCACTCCGGCGTATCGAAGGGCGCCGGTGAGAACCCCTTGTGGATGCAGATGTTCCAGAAGCCGGGGTGGTCCCTCAACTGTTCGCCATGTCGGGCGATGAGCGCGTAGGTCGGGTAGGCGACGGTCTCGTCGTCCAGACGCCACATTCGCATGAGGCTCTCGGGGTCGTTGTCGACCTTTGCGGACGTCGCGACCGTATAGCCTTTCCATGAGTCTGGGCGATTGTTTTCAATCTGCTCTTCCATGAAGTACAGGCTCGGCACACCGGGATAGATCTGCCCGTGGGCGAGCAGCCGCTGGGATTTCGAGATTCTGTTGACGTAGTTCCGGACCGCGGCAGTCTGCGCCGCGGTGAGACTTGCCGCGGCCTGCGCTTCCTGGATGTTCTTCGGCGGACGTCCGTTCGCGTCGTTGGGCGGAAATACGCCCAGCGTTGCATTGCTCAGCAGCCCGACGGTGGTCTGGCTGTCGAAGAAGATGTCCTTCACGAAGCTCATGAGGTGAAAGATGCTGTCATTGATCTCCGCGCCCACTACCTGTGGGTTCAGGACGGCCCAGGCATTGCCCAGCTCATCGACCTGTCCCGGCACCTGGAAGGGGTTGCTCTTGAACACCGAGGTCGCCGCAGCTGTCGGGCCTTCGGCGAAGGCCCGGAACACCGCCGGGCCCGCCATGCTCGAGCGCACCATGTGCAGCTGATCGTCGAACACGAAAATGTCCGAGGGCACGCTGTGGCCGGCAAACGGCTCGTCTTCCAGCAACTCGTCCTCGTGAACGTCGAAAAATTGCCCGTAGACTTCATTCATGGCGAGGAAGCCTGCGGCGATGCCGCCCGAGGTGCAGAGGAACTTGCGCCGGCTCATGCCGAGCTTCTTGCCGGCGAAGTCGGCCAGTTCCCTGATACGGAATTCGACCCGCTTCTGCTCCTCAGTCTGGGGAACGGGCATGTGCTCGCCGTTCGATACCATTTGAGTCGGGATCGGCGAGTGGAGGTCGTCGGCCTCGTCCGCCCGTGACAGTTGAGATAGCTGCTCGTCGCTCAGCCAAACGTCTGCTTCCCGGTCGCCGCGGCACGTCATGGTCTCCTCCCTTTATCGAAAACAATCTAGCAGCGCCAATTTGCGGCCACAGCTCGCATTCCGGGACCGCGGTGAACCGCCTTTACGCTCATGGTAGAGACGGTCATCATGGCGGCCGCGAGGGTACGAAACAGAGGAATGTATGAGATCAGCTGACGGGCGTATAGGAAAAACGTCCGAGATCTGTTGAGCTATTCCGTTGCGATGCGTTGCTAAGCGGGCTCGGTGGAAGCCTTGCCACAAAATCCCGGCTGGCAGAGCGCGGTCAGGCGGCCAGCAATGGTCTCCATCACCGGATGGAGCCGCTCGGTGTCTACGGACGTGTACCCAGCGGTCACGTCGCCGCGGGGCAGGGCATGGTTGGTCAGTAGCTTCAATGCGTACGGAGACACGTCGCAGCTTTCCGCGCAGGTGATGTAACCTGGGGGTCGTTTGCAGTATCCGCGAACTCAAACCCCCGATCGAGTAAGCGTTCGCGAATGCGGTTGATTTCAACTCAATTCTGGGTTGACTTGTTCAACGCTTTCAGTAGGTCCGCAAACCCGAAGGATTGAGCCTGCCATTGAATCAAGACCCCAGCAAGTAAGAACGACGCCTGGACTGGCAGAGTAAAAAGGTAGTCGAAAACGAACGGATGAAGATCATCGGGATGTGGCTTCACGTCATTGGCTAGTCTCGCCAACCGTCTCGCCTCTGATCAAAGCACAATTTTTAAGAGTAACGCACCGCTGGCCGCCGGTCTGTCAAATTCTTCCGATATTGCCCCTTTCCGCGAGCGATCTGCCGTACGAAGGGATTTACCGAGTCTGCCTTGCGGTTGGGGGGTATTTACGTCGAGCCGCCTCTGTGATAATTGGGAGACTCAAGATTAACTTAGCGACGCGCGGGGACGCGACAAGAGGTGTCAGGCACCCCGCGGTTTGTTGTGTCTTTAGTAGCACCTTTCTTATGGTTTTTCGTTGACTTCGCCTGGGAGGCGCTCTTCCTGGGGCGGCTCTTCGGGGGTATTGAGTAATTCCTCCAGCGACGAAAAAGGAGCTCCGACCATGAGGGACACATCACAGCCCAAAACATCCGGCCCCTTTTGTCACACCCAGAAGAAATCACAGCCCGAAAAGTCCGGCTCCTTTCCACCGGACTCGCGCGAAGATGATGCATGGCTAAGTAAGGAGCAGATGGCCACATGCGAGCGGGCCGATGAGGCCGACATCTTTCCGTCACCGATCCCAACCCAGATGGTGTCGAACGGCGAGTACATGCCGTGTCCGCAGACGGAGGACCAGAAGCGGGTGGAGGCGCGTATCAAGCAGTTGGCCGACGCTGCTTCGAAGAAGCTCGGGATCAGCCGACGGGAATTCCTTGCCGGCGCAGGTGGGATAGCGGCGTCGTTCGTGGCAATGAACGAGGTGTTCGGACGGTTCTTCAAGGTAAGCCTCGAGGAGGTCTTCGAGCCCGCAGCCGCTGCCGAAAGCGCAGCTCCGAAAGACCTTTTCGTTTTCGATGATCAGACGCACCTTGTCAGAGGGAGCAAAAATGGCGGGGCTCTCGTCGGCGCGCTGCGCGCAATCGCACAGGGCCCGACCACTCCGGGCTTCAAATCGAATCCCTTCAACGCACCTCCGAATGTTGTAGGTCTGGACGAGTTCGGCGGAGCCTGGACGCCGTGGAACCCGGCCCTGATTGACCAGCCGCTCCCGCAGGATGTGTTCGATGTCCTTCATTACGTGAAGAGCTTTTTCTTCGACAGCCAGGTGACGGTGGCGGTCCTGAGCAACGCGCCTGGGTCCATCTTCTCCGCCACCGGACTGCCGCCGGTGAACATTACACAGTCAGAAGCTGGCGAGATTCTGACCGCCGCGCAGACCGTCGGCGTCAGGAATTTCGTCAACCAGATTGCCGGATCCACCCGAATGATGGCGCACGGCATCCTTCAGCCCGGCGTCAGGGGTTCGCCGAATCTGGACTTCATACGGTTCCAGAACGACGAGCTGAAACCAGACTCGTGGAAGGGATACAACATCACGAACTCGGCCAAGGCAGATCTCGATCCGAACAGCTTCATGAAGATGTGGCGGCATGATGATGAGCTGGTCGCCTACCCGATGTTCGAGATCATCAACAATAACTACAAACTCGTGAAGAAACAGCGCCCGGGAGCGAACTGCATTTGCGTCCACAAGGGCTTGGCGCCGGGGCCACCGTTAATTCCGGAGAGAGGGTACCCCACCGACCTTCCCAAGGCGGCGAGGGATTGGCCGGGCCTCAACTTCATTACCTACCACTCGTGTATCCAACCCGCCTTCTGGGATTATCAGAGCCTGGAGGAGATCGAGTCTGGCAAGACGCGGGAAGGCGTCCCTGACATCAGCTGGACCACGCTGTATGCCCAGCTCGTCGGACCCCACCCGAACTGCTACGCCGAGCTGGGGACGACGTTGGCCTCCTCGATAATCACCTTCCCCACCGTGACGGCGCACATTCTGGGTCAGCTTCTGAAATACCTGGGCGAGAATCGCATCGTGTTCGGGTCGGACTCGATCTGGTATGGCAGCCCACAGTGGCAGATCGAGGCCCTGTGGCGGTTCGAGATACCCGAGGAATTCCGCGACCGGTACGGCTACCCGGAGTTAACGCACGCGGCGAAGCGGAAGATCCTGGGGCTGAACTCGGCTCGGCTCTACGGATTGGTTCCCGGGGCAGTTCAAAGTGGCGGTGAGGGAGATGAGCGGGAGCCTGGGGTGTACCATCCGCTGCCCGAAGACTGGGAGTCGTTGATTCCCGACAGTTTGAAGATGCTGCTGGAGTTTCCAGGGTTTGCAAGTGCAGGCGACAACTTCTCAAAGGCGAGAAGAGAGTACCTGGCCACGGGCGGTCAGCCTAGCAATCTCCGCTTTGGCTGGATAAGCCGGCGCGCTTAGCAGGCGGGTCCAAGAAAAAATGCACGGTCGCGTCAACGGCCGTGCATTTTTTTGGCCGCACCTGCCGGCCGAAGCCTCCGTTCGATGGGCTGACGACAGCCACAAATCGCTCGTGCGCGC
>VBCK01000085.1 GCA_005882215.1 Betaproteobacteria bacterium
GGCGGAGTGGCGAACCTGGACGCGCTGGTCGAGCGGCTCGCTCCTGAAATCGGCGACGCGCAGGACGCGCAGGCGTTTCGAGAGGCCGTCGAACGGATCAAGTAGCGGCGGCCCGGTCGGCGCTACGTCGCTGGATCTGGGTCGCGTTCGGTTGCCTGGCTGCACCGGCGCGAGCCGACCTGCCCGATGAGATCCAGGTCTACGCGGACGACATCAACGCGGCCGGACAATTTCACCTGGAACTTCACCTGAGCACGACCCCCAGCGGGCGCAGCACGCCCGCCTACCCGGGGGAAATCACTCCGGCGCATGGAATCCGCCTGACTCCGGAATTCAGTTATGGATTGACCCGCGATCTGGAGGCCGGCCTTTACCTGCCAACCGAGCGAGTCAGCGGCGGCAGCCTGTACGAGGCGGGAGCGAAACTGCGAATGAAGTGGCTTCCGCTCCATACGCCGGAAGGGGGCGGGCCCTTTGCAGGCCTGAATGTCGAGTTGTCCCAGGTGGCGGAGCGGTTCGAGCGCGATCGACGGGCCATGGAGGCGCGCCCGATGCTCGGCTGGCACAGCGCCCATTGGCTGGTCGCGTTCAATCCCACGCTGGATATCGAGCTGGCCGGACCCGGAAAGAGTCAGCCCCCCGATTTCGCCCCGTCGCTCAAGGTATCTCGTACAGTGACCGACTGGGCGGCTCTTGGCCTGGAGTATTACGCCGATCTTGGCCCGATCACGGACATCAAGCCATACGGACGGCAGATGCGCACGCTGTATGTGGCGATCGACGTCGATCGGGCGCCCTGGGCATTCAACTTCGGCATCGGACGCGGTTTGAGCAAGGAAACCGATGCCTGGACCATCAAGATGATCTTCGAGATTCCCATCGATTGACTGCGCGCTGATTTCAATGGAGCACGAGAATGAACCTGAGCCGGAACGTGTGTGGCGCCGCGATATTCGTGACGGTCGCAGCGACGGCGGTCCAGCCGACGTGGGCAGACAGCAGGGCAGACGACAGCCCGGCGTCCGCCGAGAAAGCCGCATCGGCCGAGAAGCCGGCGGCAACAACCTGTCCGGGTGAGGATCCGAAGGCCAAGGAGGTGCCCGAGCCGAAACCCGCGCAGGCCGTGACCCGTCACCGTCTGACGGTCGGCGGCTCGCCGATCGACTACACCGCCACTGCCGGCACGCTGATCCTTCGCAACGCGGAGGACAAGCCGGTGGCCAGCGTCGGCTACATCGCCTACACGCAGGTCGACGTGCGCGATCCGGGCCGGCGTCCCCTGACTTTCGCATTCAACGGCGGGCCAGGATCCTCGTCGATGTGGTTGCACATGGGAGTGCTGGGTCCACGCCGGATCGTGACGGTCGACGCCGCGCCCACTCCGCCCGCACCCTACTCGGTGGTCGATAACGAAGACTCCATCCTCGACCGGTCCGACCTGGTAATGATCGACCCGGTCGGAACGGGCATCAGCCGCGCCGTGTGCGGCCACAAGGACGAGGAGTTCTGGGGAGTCGATGCGGACGTCGACCAGGTCAGCCGCTTCATCGCGCAGTACGTGACTGATCAGCAGCGCTGGCGCTCGCCCAAGTTCCTGCTGGGAGAAAGCTACGGCACGACGCGCGCCGCCGGCGTGGTCGACGCGCTGCAGGAGCGCTGGTCGATGGCTTTCAACGGCGTCATCCTGGTGTCGGCCGCCACCGACATCGAGGCGCTGTTTGCGGTCGCCGGCAACGATCGCCCCTACCCGCTGTATCTGCCCACCTACGCGGCCGTCGCCTGGTATCACCACCAGATCTCCGGGGCGCGCGATTTGAAATCGCTGGTGGAGGACGCCAGGGCATTCGCGGTCGGACCCTACCTGTCGGCGCTGATGAAGGGCGACGCCTTGACCGATCAGGAACGCGACCAGCTCGCCTCCCGCCTGCACGAGTTCACCGGGCTGTCGCCGGAGTATTTGAAGACGGCGCAATTCCGGGTATCGGAGTCGATGTTCGCCAAGCAGCTGTTGGCAACCAAGGAACTGACGATCGGAGGGCTGGATGCGCGCTTTACCGGACCCACGGTCGATCCGCTTGCGAAGGAGATGCACTACGACCCGCAGGCGAGCGCGATCGCGCCGGCCTTCGTCGCAGCGTTCCTCGACTACTACTACCGGGAACTGAATGCCTCGCGTGACCGCACGTTCAAGCCATTCAACTGGGAAATCGGGAAACACTGGAAATGGGAACACAAGGCACCGGTCGGTGAGTTTCCGCAGCCGTTCGTGAATACGACGCCGGACCTGGGGCACGCGATGACCCTGAACCCGGGGCTCAGAGCCTTGATATTGAACGGATACTACGACCTGGCCACGCCGATTTTCGCCACCGAGTACACGGTTGCGCACCTGGGCCTGCCGGTCTCGCTTCGAGATCACGTCCAGATGAAGTATTACGAGGCCGGGCACATGATGTACATCCACCCGCCATCGCTGCACCAGATGAAGTCGGACGTTGCAGCATTCATCGATGCGGCCAGCCGGCGTTAATTAAGTTAGGGGGAGGCCACGGGCGCGTTATGCGGCGAGGCGCTCGTGGGCCCCGGTCGCGATCAAGCGCGCCCCGCGCGGCACGCTGAACGTTTCGCTGTGCCATTGAAACATCGGAAAGCTGGCCCGGAAGGGGCGC
Source organism: Betaproteobacteria bacterium (assembly GCA_005882215.1). GTDB lineage: Bacteria > Pseudomonadota > Gammaproteobacteria > Burkholderiales > Burkholderiaceae_F > VBCK01. The sequence goes on from VBCK01000085.1 coordinate 2,670, forward strand.
GATGGTACCATCGCTCGGGCCGGGTCCGAGTGAACGGTATGAGTCTTGCTTCAGAGCGTCCCCAGAGACGTTTTCCGGCACAGCGGCAGTCGGGTGCCCCATCGACAAAGAACAAGGACGCACCAGGAGGGGGAAATGAAGCGATCGGAAGCAGAGACAAAGGCACGTCTGGCCAAGGAGGCGGGTGGCCTGCTCGCGGCCGTGTTTTTCGCCGGCACCGCGCTGGCGCCGGCGCACGCGCAGGTCGCCGCGGCAGCCGACACCGAGGTCAAGCCCCCGACCGGTCAGAGCGCCGATGCGCCCGGCGGCAGCGTCGCGCAGGCCGGCGCCGAGACCCCGGCCACCCCGCCGGCAGCGCCTGCAACGCCGGCGGCCGTGGCCACGGGAGAGGCGCCGGGGACCGCGCCAGCCGGCAGAGTGCAGGAGATCGTCGTCACCGCGACCCGGCACGAAGCCGCGCTGAGCAAGGTCCCGGTCAGCGTCAGCGCGTTCACCCAGGAATCGATGGATGAGAAAGGGATCAAGGACTTCACCGACGTTGCGCGCTACACGCCAGGCGTGAAGATCGACGCAACCGGAACCGGCACCAATGCGATCTCGATCCGCGGCATCTCGTCCTCGGGCGGGTCCGGTACCACCGGAATTTACATCGACGACACGCCGATCCAGATCCATTCGCTCGGCTTCAATGGCGACGACACCCTGCCCAAGACGTTCGACCTGGAGCGGGTCGAGGTGCTGCGCGGCCCGCAGGGGACGCTGTTCGGGGCCGGCTCCGAGGGCGGTACCGTTCGTTATATCCTGACCCAACCCAGCTTGAACAAGTCCAGCCTGTATGCGCGGTCCGAGGTCGCATTCACCCAGGGCGGCGACCCCAGCTACGAAGCCGGCGTAGCCGCGGGCTTACCCCTGATCGAGGGCACGCTCGGTGTGCGCGGCAGCATCTGGTACCGGCGCGATGGCGGGTGGATCGACCGGATCGACCCGTTCACGCTGGCCACCGTCGACAGTAAATCGAACTGGGACGCCACCTACGTAGCGCGGCTGGCCGCCAAGTGGGCCGTCACGCCGGATGTGACGCTCACGCCAAGCCTGCTGTACCAGCATCGCAACCGCAACGATATCTCGGTGTTCTGGCCGCAGGACCGCGGCGCCAACGGGCAGACGGTAACGTCCGATCCGGGCAGCCACCGGTTCCTGAACGCGGACCCGACCGCGCGCCCCGAACCGGACCATTACTTCCTGCCGGTCCTGAAGGCCGAGGCGGACCTGGGCAGCATGTCGCTGATCTCAAATACGTCCTACTACACGCGCGACGACCTGAGCGGCTATGACGGCACGCTGTACAACCTGGGTTATTACCAGACGCTCGGGACGCGCGGAACGACCGCCGGTGCGAACCAGTTCGATCCCAACCTGCAGTTCGCTAATCCCAACTACTACCCGCTGATCGACCAGTACGGACTGCACCTGCCGCCTGGCATCCAGAACTACCGATCGCCGGCGTCGGTCATCAACGAGCAGAGAACATTCACCGAGGAAATCCGGCTGCAGTCGAACGATCCGACTGCGCGGCTGACGTGGACCACGGGCATCTTCTACCAGTTCACACGGCAGGTGAGCCTGGAGGCGATCTACGACCCGATGGTCGATTCGCTGTTCCAGAGTGTTTTTGTCGAGTGCCCTGCGGGCGCCCCCTGTGACCCGGCAACCGGTACTCCTGCGACCGCGACCGGCTCTTTCGGTCTCGGGCTGTTCAACGGCTATTCCTACTACAACTACAACACCGGGCACGACCGCCAGGTCGCGCTGTTCGGCGAGGCCAGTTACGAGGTCATCGATCGAGTGAAGCTGACCCTCGGCGCGCGGATCGCCAAGACCGCGTTCGACTTCACGCACTTCGCGACCGGCACCCAAAATGGGACGACGACCTTGAATTCCGGCAACAAGGAGGAAACTCCGTTCACTCCGAAGGTCGGGGTCTCGTTCCAGGCCGACCCGAACGACCTGTACTACTTCACATACGCGAAGGGCTTCCGCACCGGCGGCGACAACGCGCCCATCCCTTCGCTGCTGTGCCCGTCGACGTTTACCACCCTCGGCCTGCCCGTCAGCGCGAACAGCAGTTCGCCGGCGACGTACAACTCCGATACCGTCAAGAGCTACGAGATCGGCGCCAAGAACAGGCTGTTCGGGTCGCTCAGGCTGGCTTCGAGCGCCTACTACATCAAGTGGAGCGACATCCAGCAGAACGTCTACCTGCCAGGTTGCGGATTCCAGTTCACCACCAACGTGGGCACCGCCGCAGCGAAGGGCTTCGACCTGCAGGCCGACTGGAACGCCACCGAATCGCTGTCGTTCGAATCGGCAATCGGCTACACGAACGCGCGCTACCTCAGGGATGCGAGCCTGGTACCGGGCGGGCAGCCGATCGCGCGCGCGGGCGACGCGGTGGTCGGCGATTCCGGCGTCGCCACGCCGCCTTGGACCGTGACGATCGGCGCGCTCTACGAGTTCACCGCGTTCGATCTGCAGTCGTACTTCCGGTTGGACTACCAGTACGAGAGCAAGAGCCACTTTCTGACCGCGGCCGAAGACAGCGGCGTGAGCACGACCGTATTCGACAAGTTCGCGTACACGCCGCCGGCGACGACCTTCGTCACGATGCGGGCCGGGACGAAGTTTCGTGGCTGGAACGTGTCCGCCTTCGTCGACAACCTGTTCGATACACACCCGCTGCTGCCGCCTGGCGGGCCGAATTCGCACAGCGATGCGGACCCGACCGCGCCGGCGGGCCAGGGCGTGCTGATCCGCAATTACACGTTCCGGCCGCGCACGATCGGGCTGACAGCAATCTTCCGGATGTGAGGCGCCCGCCCCGACCGCGATGCCGGCTCGATACGCGCCGCCGTACTCGTCTGACCATACCTTCCTTGGCGCCGCGCGCGGCGACGCCGACGGCGCTCCGAGGCAGGCGGCGCGCTTCGCAGTTGCCGGGGTTCCTTTCGACGGCGCCTGTACCAATCGACCCGGGGCGCGTTTTGGCCCTGGCGCGATCCGCGCGGCCAGCCGGATGCTGTGCGACGCGATCCACCCGCTGTATGACTACTCGCCGCGCGACGCTCTGATCGACGTCGGCGATCTGCAACTGCCGGCGACATCGCTGGAGCGGCAGCGGGAGGCGCTGCAAGCCGCTGCCGAGCCGCTGCTGTCCGCGTACCACGTGTGCTGGCTTGGAGGCGATCACTCGATCACGCTGCCGATCCTGCGCGCGCATCGCGCGCGCGCCGGCAGGCCTCTCGCGATCGTGCACCTGGACGCCCATTGCGACGCCTGGAGCGATCATTTCGGGGAGCGATCCGGACATGGCACCTGGATGCGCGAAGCGATCCAGGAGCGCCTGGTGATTCCGGAGGCGACCGTGCAAATCGGAATCCGGTCGCCGGCCGCTTCGGAGACGCGTGAGTTTGTACAACGCGCGGGCGGGCGTGTGATCGATGCACGCGAGCTGCGCGGTCGGGACAACCCGCAGCAGCTCGCCGACGTGATCGACGGGGTGCGGGCGCGGGCCGGCCGCGACCGCCCTCCCGTGTACCTGACGCTGGACATCGACTGCCTCGATCCTGCCTTCGCGCCGGGCACCGGCACGCCCGAAGCGGGAGGGCTGTCCACGGTTCAGGTGCTGACGCTGCTGGAAGAGCTGGCCGAGCTGAACTGGGTCGGGATGGATTGCGTCGAGGTCGCGCCCGCCTACGACCACGCGGACATCACGAGCCTGGCGGCCGCCACGTTCGTCTGGACCTACCTGTGCGGCCGGATCGCTTCCGCTCCTAGCACCTGAGCGCCGCCCGGACCGCCTGACCCAGCAGGCGCCCGTGGGTGGCCAGCTTGTCCGGCGCTGCATAGCCGAATCCGACCACGAGCCCGCTCGCAGAGGCTGGGCCGATGAAATATTGCGACAACGCGCGCACCGTGGTACCCCGCTCGGCCGCCAGCGCCTGCACGCGCCGGTCGTCGAGCCCGTCCGACAGGCGCACCACGAGGTGCAAGCCGGCCGCCTGCGAAGTGATCTGCCCGATCCGGCCCAGCTGCGAATTCAGCACGGCCGCCAGCAACTCGCGACGCTCGGCGTATGCCTGGCGCAGGCGCCGGATGTGCGTGGCGAAATAGCCGCGCTCGATGAAGTCGGCCAGCGCGGCCTGCACCGTCAACTGACCGGGCCGCTGCAGGTCATACAGCGCGCTGTGGAACGATTCGGCCAGCGCCGGCGGCACGACCATGTAGCCGATCTTTATGCCGGGGTACAGCACCTTCGAAAAGGTGCCGACGTACACGACGCGCTGCTCGGCGTCCAGGCCCTGGAGGCTGGCGAGCGGCCGGCCGCTGTAGCGCAATTCGCTGTCGTAGTCGTCCTCGACGATCCAGGCGCGTTCGCGCGTCGCGATCTGCAGCAGTGCCCGGCGCCGCGCCAGGCTCATCGCAACCCCCATCGGATACTGGTTCGACGGCGTGAGATAGATCAGGCGCGGCCGGCTGCCGCGCGGCGCCAGGCCCGGGTTCATCCCTTCGGCGTCGACCGCGACCGGCTCGATCTTCAGATCGCAGGCCTCGAAAATGCACCGCGCGCCCCAGTAACCCGGCTCCTCCATCCAGACCGTGTCGCCGACGTCGGCCAGCAGCTGCGCACACAGGTCCAGCGAATGCTGGGTGCCTGCGGTGAGTACGACCTGCTCGACCTCGACCCGCACCGCGCGCGACGTGCGCAAGTAGTCCGCGATCGCCCGCCGTAGCGGCGCAAAGCCGCCCTTGGTTGCGTAATCCAGCAGCTCCAGGTGCCCTTGCCGCAGCTGCCGGCTCTGCAGGCGCTGCCACTGTTTCATCGGAAATAACGTGAAATCGGCCTCGGCGTTGCATATCGGCTGGATCTCGAGGCGCCGTCCGCCCTGGAAACGCGCCAGCCGGATGCCCCGCCTGGACAGCGCCTCCGGGCCGGAGCGCGCCGCATCGGACGCGGCGCGCGCGACATCGGCGGGCCGGCGGCCCCGGCCCTTCGGGGCCGCCGCCGCATGCGCGACGAACGTGCCGCTGCCGGTGCGTGCCACGAGGTAGCCTTCGGCCAGCAGTGCCTCGAACGTCGACAGCACCGTGTTGCGCGACACGCCCAGATCGCGCGCCAGTTCGCGCGTGGACGGCAGGCGCGCGCCCGCCACCAGTTGCTGCGAGAGAATCGCGCGCCGCACCGCCTCATACAGGATCCGGTACCGGGGCAGATCCGCCATCGCCTGCGCGTCGGCGAAGGCAACCCGTAGCAATTCCTCGGTGGGCGCAGCGCTGCGCATCGCGAAACCCCTGCGGACAGGCGCCCGGTTCCACCCAAAGTGGACCCATCGAAGCGCCAATACTGGCTCTCATCATCATACCAATCGGCGCTAAAATCCAGCCTCGAGTCCAAACATTTAGCCCGAGCCTTGCGGGCCCCAGGCCCCGCCGGGCGCTGCCACCATGCCGATCGTCCAAAGGGCCAAGAGTTCGCGCCGCGCCTGCGGCCTGAAGCCCCACGCGCGCGGCGTTCGCCGAAGGCGACGCGGACCTTAGGGTCCGGAACTTCAGATCCCGAAGCTGGCAGGGCGGACCTGTGCGGGTTCGACCCGAACGTTATGGCGCGCCCGCGAGGGGGAGCGCCTCTCGCGCGGCGTAGCGCGCGACATCGAGGAAAACGAAGATGAGCTCAATGGTGGTACGAAGCAGTTTTACCGAGAAGGACATGGATCGCTGGTTCGACGAGAACCGGATCAGCGAGATCGAGTGCCTGGTGCCTGACCTGGCCGGCGTTGCGCGCGGCAAGATCCTGCCCCGGGAAAAGTTCACCGAGGACCGCGGAATGCGGGTGCCCGAGGACGTGCTGGCGATGACCGTCAACGGCGACAAGCCGGGCGACGATCCGACCTACCGCGCGGTGATTTCGGCCATCGATCACGATCTGATTCTGCGTCCCGATCCGAGCACGGTGTGCCTGGTGCCGTGGGCCGCGGACTCCACCGCGCAGATCATCCACGACGCGTTTCGCACCAACGGGGAGCCGGCCGACTTCGTTCCGCGCACCGTGCTGCGGCGCGTGCTGGGCCTTTACCGCGACAAGGGATGGGAACCGGTGGTCGCGCCGGAGCTGGAGTTCTACCTGGTCGCGAAGAACGCGGACCCAAACATGCCGCTGGCGCCGCCGGTCGGCCGCAGCGGCCGGGCCGAAACCGTGCGGCGCGCGTACAGCATCGACGCCGTCAACGAGTTCGATCCGCTGTTCGAGGAAATCTACGACTATTGCAAGGCGATGGAGCTGGACGTCGACACGCTGATCCACGAGGTCGGCGCGGGCCAGATGGAGATCAACTTCCTGCACGGCGATCCGCTCGAGCTGGCCGATCAGAGCTTCTACTTCAAGCGCACCCTGCGCGAGACCGCGCTGCGCCATCAGATGTACGCGACCTTCATGGCCAAGCCGATGCAGGGCGAGCCGGGCAGCGCGATGCATATTCACCAGAGCCTGCTCGACGCCAGAACCGGCCGCAACATATTCAGCAACCCGGACGGCTCGCCCTCGAGCACTTTCAACCATTACCTGGCAGGCCTGCAGAAGTACATGCCCGCTGCGATGGCCCTGGTCGCGCCTTACGTGAACTCGTACCGGCGCATCGTGCGTCACGGCGCCGCTCCGATCAACATCCAGTGGGGCCACGATAACCGCACCGTCGGCTTCCGGATCCCGGGATCGACTCCGGAGAACCGCCGGGTCGAAAACCGCGTGATCGGCGCCGACGCCAATCCCTACCTGGCGATTGCCGCGACGCTGGCCTGCGGATGGCTGGGCATCAGCGAACGGCTCGAGCCCACGCCCGAGAGCACGGGCAGCGCCTATTCGCTCGACTACGAGCTGCCGCGCAGCCTGTCCGAGGCCCTGAGCGAGCTGCGCTCTTGCACCGCATTCCACAAGGTGCTCGGCAAGCCGTTCATCGACGTGTATCTGGCGGTCAAAGAACTCGAATACGCTGAGTTCATGAAGGTGATCAGCCCGTGGGAACGTGAGCACCTTCTGTTGCATGTGTGACCGGAGAATGCAGATGCACGCCAGGATCGACCCAGCGCCGGTTTCGGGCGCAACCGCCACGCCCCCCTACGACACGCGCGCGCTGCAGGCAGCCGACAGCGCACATTATCTGCACCCGGCCACCGACCATAAGGCGCTGGCCGAGATCGGCGCCCGCATCATCGTGCGGGGCGACGGCATCTATGTCTGGGACTCCGAAGGCAACCGGATCCTGGATGCGATGTCGGGATTGTGGTGCGTCAACGTCGGCTACGGACGCCGCGAACTTGCCGACGCGGCCTACCGCCAGCTGATCACGCTGCCGTTTTACAACAGCTTCTTCAACACTTCCAACCTGCCGGCCATCTCGCTGGCGGGCACACTGGCGCGGATCGCGCCACCCGGGTTCAACCACGTGTTCTTCACCGGGTCCGGCTCCGAGGGCAACGATACGATCGTCCGGATGGTGCGCCGCTACTGGGACCTGCAGGGGCAACCCCGGCGCAAAGTGATCATCAGCCGGCGCAACGCCTACCACGGCAGCACGATGGCCGGCGCGTCGCTCGGCGGCATGGACGCGATGCACGCGCAAGGCGGCCTGCCGATCCCCGATATCACGCACATCGAGCAGCCGTACCACTTCGAAAACGGCGCCGGCCTCACGCCCGACGAGTACGGCGTGCTCGCGGCGCACAGGCTCGAGGAGAAGATCCAGGAGCTGAGCGCCGACCGGGTGGCGGCGTTCATCGGCGAGCCGGTGCAGGGCGCCGGCGGCGTGATCATCCCCCCCGCCTCGTACTGGCCGCAGATTCAGCGCATCTGTGATCGACATGGGATCCTGCTGGTATCCGACGAGGTGATCTGCGGTTTCGGTCGCCTCGGCCACTGGTTCGGGTGCGAACGGATGGGAACGCGGCCCGACCTGATCACGTTTGCCAAGGGCGTGACCTCGGGCTATGTCCCGCTGGGCGGCGTGCTGGTGGGCGAGCGCGTGGCCAAGGCGCTGATCGACAGCGGCGAAGAATTCACGCACGGCTTCACCTACAGCGGTCACCCGGTGGCCTGCGCGGTGGCCGTCGAGAACATCGCCATCATCGAGCGGGAAAAGCTCGTCGAGCGCGTGCGCGAGGACGTCGGCCCGTACCTGAAGCAGCGCTTCGAAGCGCTGGCCGACCATCCCCTGGTCGGCCAGGCCGAAGCATGCGGGATGATGGCCGCCCTGGTGCTGGTCAAGAACAAACGCCCCTTGGAGCGCTTCGCCGAGGATCTGAAGATCGGCTTGTTGTGCCGCGGGCACATGTTCGGCAGCGGCGTCGTGATGCGCGCGGTCGGCGAGCGGATGATCATCGCCCCGCCGCTGGTGATCACACGCACCCAGATCGACGAGATGATCGCGCTGATCCGCCGCAGCCTGGATTTGACGCTGAAGGATGTGAAGGCGCGCGGCTGGGTCTGAGCCCTTACCTGGTTCCTGGTCGACCGAGGTCAAGTGTCATAAAGACGCTGTTCGGATCGAGCATGTAGTCGCCGAAAGGTCCAGTGCCGACAAATCCGAAGCGAGCGTACAGGGCGCGGGCAGGCGCAAAAGCGTCCATTGAACCCGTTTCCAGGCTAAGGCGAAGGTACGAACGCGATCTTGCCTCATCGACGATATGCGCCAGCAGGCGCGCCGCGACTCCGCGGCGCCGATGTTCGTGCGAGGTGTGCATCGACTTTATCTCGCCATGAGATGGATCGAGTTCCTTCAGAGCACCACATCCCAACAGACTGGCGGCGTCCCATGCGGTCCAGAAGGTGATCTGCGGCGACCGTAGCGCCTGCAGATCCAGTGCATGAATGCTCTCGGGGGGCGACCACTTTCTGGAGTTCTCGAGGTGAGCCAGAAGAAGGCTGGCTATTTCCTGCCCTCGCAGGTCATCGATACGAATCTTCACGAAGTCAGTTCCAAAAATCACGGAGGACCCTCTGCCCCTGCTACGCCGGGCGAAGCCCGGCCCCCTCTCCCTTACGCAACCCGAGAGCGGTCGTACGAACGTTGCTTGAGGACGTTTTGATAGAAGAAGCGAATCATTTCACCCGAAGCATCCGGCCCTCTTGGGTCCGTGTAGGAGCCGCGCAGGCTACCGCCAAACCACGCGTGACCGCCGCCATGCACTCGCCAGTATTCAAGTATGGCGCGGCCGGTCGAATCCCGGTACATCGTGCGCGTGTACGCGTGACCGCCCGGCACCTGAGCACGTTCGGTCGAGGCGTCGGCACCCGACGCACCGTTTTGGCCCAGCGATCGCGAGACCAGGTGCTCGCCGTTGCGGGGATGCACCGTTCTATCCCGGTCGCCGTGGAACACGATCGTCGGCATCGCCGGTTCTCGGCGCTTGGAGCCGGAGTGGTCGCCGGACATCGGCGCCCGTATTCCGCGCATCACCGCGAGCGCGGACAGAAGATCGTGCGCGCTTCCGCTGGCGAGACCCGAGTGGACCCCGACGGCGGCGTAGATATCCGGGTAGGCCGTGCCCATCACGGCGGCCATTGCGCCGCCAGCCGAGAGCCCCGCCACATAGACCTTGCTCTGGTCGATACGGTACTGACGCATCACTTCGAGCGTCATGCCCGCAAGGATCGCCGGCTCACCCTGGCCCCGGCTCTGATCGCCGCGCTTGAACCAGTTCCAGCACCGCGAGCGATTGGCAGCATGCGTCTGCTCGGGATAGAGAACGAAACATTGCCGCTCCTCGGCGAGCGCGTTCATGCGCGTGCCGTTTGCAAACGCGTCGGCCGTCTGGGTGCAACCGTGCAGCATCACAACGAGCGGGAGCCGCTGTTCCGCATAACTCGTCGGGATGTAGAGCTTGTACGGGCGTGATCCGACTTGATTGGCATAGGACCCCGACACGAACTGTCCCGGATGGCCGTCAACCGCGGTCGGCTCGCGGTCGGCACCGTCGGCGCGTGCCGGGCCGTGCCGAAGGATGCGCCGAACCAGTGCGCAGGCTTGCCGCAGTCGGCCGGCAACCAGCCGGCCGACCCGCGTCAGTCGCTTCGCCGCGAAGAGGCGGGCGAGTATTCCGTTGCTCGTTGCCATGACGTCCTTTTAACCGCTTCGAACGCACGCCGCTACGCGTTGCAGTGCGTGTTTTCCCGGGCAAATTCTCACAAATGGAATGCGCGACATCGGCCACGCGCCGGCACCTTCATCCTGGCGTCATACGGTGCCTCACGCAAGGATGTCCCGAATCCGGTACCACACCATCGCCATGACCAGCAGCGGCGTGCGAAGCCAGCGACCGCCGGGGAACTCCCGATGTTTGATCCCGGCGAACAGGTCGAAGCGCGATGCCGTGCCGCGGATCGCCTCGGCCACCATGCGCCCGGCCATTCCGGCCAGGGCCAATCCGTGACCGGAGAAGCCCTGCAGATAATAGACGTTGTCCATGACGCGCCCGAAGTCCGGGGCGCGGTTCATCGTGATGTCGACGTATCCGCCCCAGGCGAATTCAATCGGAACATCGGCGAGCTGCGGAAAAACCCCCAGCATCCGACGCCGCATCGCCTGCGGCAGGCGCGCCGGCAGGATGGTGCTGTAGCTCACGCGCCCGCCAAAGATCATCCGGTGATCGCGGGACAGGCGGAAGTAGTCGAGCACCCATTGCGTGTCGGAGACGGCTGCGCCGCGCGGCAGCAGTTGCGACGCTCGCTCGGCGCCGAGCGGGCGGCTGGCCGCGATGAACGTGCCCACCGGCATGATGCGTGACGCGAGCTGCGGCATCAGGTCGCCCAGATACACATTGCCGGCGAGCAGCACGTGCGAGCAGTGCACCGCACCCTCGGCCGTGCGCACCTCGGACAGGCGCCCCGGCCGCACCTCGATCGCCCGGCTGCCCTCGAAGATCTTCACGCCAAGGCCGGCCGCGCCGCGCGCCAGACCGAGCGTGTATTTCAGCGGATGCAGCTGCCCGCTGCCGGCATCGAAGGCGGCGGCGCGATATCGGGAGCTTGCGATCCACTCGGGCAGTTCGGCGCGTTCGATGAGCCGTATCCGGTCGTAGCCGTAATCGTGCGCCAGCGTATCGACCCACTGCTTGAGCTCGCCGGCCCGCCGTGGTGTGACCGCGGCCGCGATGAACCCATCCTTCCATTCGCTGTCGATGTCGAAGCGCCGGCAGCGCGCGTGGATCAGTTCGACCGCCTCCACGGTCGTATCCCACACCTGGCGTGCCGCCGTGCGACCCAGCTGTCGCTCGACGACCTGCATGTCGCACGCAAGGCCCACCAGCGCCTGCCCACCGTTGCGGCCGGAGGCCCCCCAGCCGACCTGCCGGGCTTCCAGCACGGCCACCGTAAAGCCCGCCTCCGCCAGGTCGATCGCCGCCGACAAGCCGGCCAGCCCGGCGCCGACCACGCACACATCACAGGCGATGTCCGTTTGCAACGGCGCATATCGATCGGTTCGCTGCGTGCTCGCCTCGTAGTACGAATTGCGCACGAGCGGATCGTCGGAACTGAGCACGAATTCAGACCTCCGTTCTTGTTCAGCTTGGGCGGGAAATCGACGGCATGGGCCGGCAGTCTATCCGGCCGCGCGGCGGATTCGATAGACTGACGTCGAGGGTTCGACTGCCGCTTCGGCCTGCCGGCCGGCGCCGGTTAAAATGCCGTCTGTGCGGCCCTCGGGATTTGAAACGTAGTGGACATCGGCGAACATCCAGCAAGCGTGAGCGCGGGATCCGCACGCGCGCCTTTCGTGTTGATCCCTTGCGACAACCGGATGCTCGGCGGCCATCCATTCCATGTTGTGGGCCGAAAATACGCCGATGCGGTGCGCGACGCGGCCGGTTGCCATCCGCTGCTGCTGCCAAGCGGCCGCGCGACGGACCTGGCGGCCTATGTGGAGCTGGCCGACGGCGTGCTGCTGACCGGTTCACCGGCCAACGTGCACCCGATGCATTTTGGTCAGGCGGTGCGCAATCCGGAACTGCCGCTTGACCAGGAACGCGACGGGCTGACCCTGCCGCTGGTGCGACTCGCGGTGCAGCGCGGGCTGCCCCTGTTTGCGATCTGCCGCGGCCTGCAGGAAATCAACGTTTCGCTGGGCGGCTCGTTGCTGCAGGCGGTGCACGAGGAGCCCGGCCGATTCGACCACCGGGCCGATCCGGACCACGAGCCGGAGGAGCAATACGGGCCGTCGCACCCGGTCGACGTCGTGGCGGGCGGCGAGCTGGATCGGATCCTGGGCCTGGGCCAGTTGCAGGTCAACTCGCTGCACGGGCAGGCGATCGATCGGCTCGCCCCGGGTCTTCGAGTCGAGGCGCTGGCACCCGACGGCACGGTGGAGGCGGTTCACATCAGTGCGCATCCGGGCTTTGCGCTGGCCGTGCAGTGGCACCCCGAATGGAAGGTGCTGCAGAACCCCGCTTCCCACCTGCTCTTTCGCGCGTTTGGAGATGCCTGCCGCGAGGCGCTGGCGCGCCGGCTCGGCACGGGCGCGCCGGCCGGCCTGTCACGCGCTGCCTGATCTCGATCATGGCGTTGCGCGCAGATTTCACCCAGTCGGACCTGGAACGCTTCTTCGACGAAAACCAGGTCGACGAAGTCGAGTGCCTGGTCCCCGACCTGACCGGCGTGGCACGCGGCAAGATCCTGCCGCGCACCAAGTTCACGCAGGATCGCGGCATGCGGCTGGCCGAGTCGGTCCTTGCGATGACGGTCACCGGCGAAGCGCCGGACTCCGAAGAATACGATGCGATCATCTCGCCCAGCGACTACGACATGGAGTTGCTGGCCGACCCCACCACCGTCTGCCTGGTGCCGTGGGTGCCCGCGCCCAACCGCACCGCGCAGATCATTCACGACTGCTATTTCGCCGACGGCCGCCTGGTCGATTTCGCGCCGCGCTCGGTGCTGCGCCGGGTGCGCGAGCTGTACCAGCAGGACGGCCTGGAACCGGTGGTCGCGCCCGAGCTGGAGTTCTACCTGATCGCGCAGAACACCGATCCGGATTTTCCGCTGGCGCCGCCGGTCGGCCGCAGCGGCCGCTCCGAGACCAGCCGGCAGCACTACAGCATCGACGCGGTCAACGAATTCGACCCGCTGTTCGAGGACATCTACAAGTGGTGCGAAGTGATGGGGCTGGAGCTCGACACCCTGATCCACGAGATCGGCGCCGGCCAGATGGAGGTCAATTTCCTGCACGGCGATCCGCTGGACCTGGCCGACCGCGTGTTCTACTTCAAGAGAACGCTGCGCGAAGCGGCGCTGCGGCACAAGATGTACGCGACGTTCATGGCCAAGCCGATGGCCAACGAGCCGGGCAGCGCAATGCACATCCACCAGAGCATCGTCGAGCGCCGCACCGGGCGCAACATCTTTTCCAACACCGACGGCTCGCCGTCGGACGCGTTTCGCCACTACATCGGCGGGCTGCAGAAGTACCTGCCGGCGGCGATGGCGTTCCTGGCACCGTACGTGAACTCTTACCGCAGACTGGTCCGGCACGCCGCTGCGCCGATCAACATCCGCTGGGGGCGTGACAATCGCACGGTCGGCATCCGGGTGCCGCGCTCGTCGCCGGAGTCGCGCCGCGTCGAAAACCGCGTGATCGGCGCCGATGCGAATCCCTACGTGGCCACGGCGGTGACGCTGGCGTGCGGCTACCTGGGCATGAAGGAGCGGGCCGAGCCGAGCGCGGAGTCAAGCGGCAGTGCGTACGATGTCGCGTATGAACTTCCCCGCACGATGTCGGACGCGCTGAACCTGCTGGCCGCTACGCCGGAGCTGGCTCGCGTGGTCGGAGAGCGTTTCGCCACCATCTATCGGCTGGTCAAGGAACTCGAGTACGACGAGTTCATGAAGGTGATCAGCTCGTGGGAGCGCGAGCATCTGCTGCTGCACGTCTGAGCGCCCGGGGGACGCCATTACATGAGAGCAAACGTCTCGATGCGCGTTCGCGCAGCGACCGCCGCAGCCTTGCCCCTGGCGCTCGCCGCTGCGCTGAGCTGCGCGTTCTTGCCGGCGCGGAGCGAAGAAGAAAAGATCCTGAACGTCTACAACTGGTCCGACTACATCGGCGACACCACGGTGCAGGATTTCGAGAAGGAAACCGGCATCAAGGTTCGCTATGACACGTTCGATGCCAACGAGACGCTGTACGCCAAGCTGGTGGCCGGTCACACCGGCTACGACATCGTGGTGCCCTCGTCGCACTGGGCCAAGCTGCAGCTGGAGGGGGGCCTGCTGAGGCCGCTGGACAAAAGCAAGATCGCGACCTATTCGAACATCGACCCGTGGATCCTGAAGCAGCTCGCCATGGTCGATCCGGGCAACCGGTACCTGGTGCCCTGGCTGTGGGGATTTACCACGATCGGAATCAACGTGGACAAGGTCAAGGCGGCGCTGGGCGACCTGCCGATGCCGCAGGACGCCTGGGACCTGGTGTTCAAGCCCGAATACATGAGCCGGCTAAAGTCGTGCGGCGTGTCGTTCCTGGACTCGGCCGACGAGGTGTTCCCGGCGGCGCTGCGCTACATCGGCAAGCCCCCGTACAGCAGCCACGTGGAGGACTACCGGGAGGCGGCCGCGATGCTGAACCGGATCCGTCCCGACGTGACGCTGTTCGCTTCGTCCGCCTACATCAACGAGCTGGCCTCGGGCTCGGTGTGTGCTGCGATCGGCTGGAACGGCGACATCGCGATCGCCGCCGCCCGCGCCAAAGAGGCGCGGAACGGGCAGAACATCCAGATCCTGTTCCCGAAGTCCGGCGCCGTGCTGTACTTCGACACGATGGCGATTCCGGTGGACGCGCCGCACGCGGAAAACGCGTACACGTGGATGAGCACCATCTACCGGCCGCAGGTCCAGGCCGGGATCGTCAACAAGGTGTTCGCGGCTAGCGCGGTTCGGGCCGCCTACAAATACGTCCGCTCGGACATCGCCGCGAACCGCGCTTTGCTGGTCCAGGGCGGGGACCTGGACAAGCTGGTGCCGCCGGACGCGGTCACCAACGACATCCGGCGGTTGCGCACGCGCCTTTACACAGCATTCAAGACGGGACTGTAGGCGGGAGCCACAAAGCGCCAGGCCCCGGGGGGAGATGCACGCATGGCGAATAGCGCGGCGCCGGGCGACGCGAATTTTCTGCAGGTCGAGCGGCTGACCAAGCGCTTCGACGAGGTCGCCGCAGTCGACGAGGTGTCGCTTTCGATCGCGCGAGGCGAGATTTTCGCGCTGCTCGGCTCGTCGGGATCGGGCAAGTCCACGCTGCTGCGGATGCTGGCCGGTTTCGAGACGCCCAGCGCCGGCAGTATCCGCCTGGAAGGCGTCGAAATTTCGAAGTTGCGGCCTTACGAGCGTCCGATCAACATGATGTTCCAGTCCTACGCGCTGTTTCCGCATCTGACGGTGACCGAGAACATCGCTTTCGGACTGAAGCGCCACGGCTGGGCGCGCGAGCGCCTCGCCGAGCAGGTCGACAAGATGTTGACGCTGGTGCAATTGAAACCCTATGCCCGGCGCAAGCCGCACCAGCTCTCGGGCGGCCAGCAGCAGCGGGTGGCGCTGGCGCGCAGCCTCGCGCTCGAGCCCAAGCTGCTGCTGCTGGACGAGCCGCTGGCGGCGCTGGATCGGAAACTGCGCGAGCAGACGCAGTTCGAACTGTCCAACATCATCAAGAAGGTGGGGGTCACCTGCGTGATGGTCACGCACGACCAGGAGGAGGCGATGACGATGGCTGACCGGATGGCCGTGATGAGCAGCGGCCAGCTGCTGCAGATCGGCCGCCCGATCGAGATTTACGAGACGCCCAGCTGCCGCTTCGTGGCCGACTTCATCGGCAATGTGAACCTGTTCGACGGGACGCTCGAGGAGGACGAAGCTGACCACTGCGTGATCGGCACGCCGCACGGCCGCTTCTATATCGGCCACGGCATCACCGGCGTGATCGGCCAGGCTGTCAGCGTGGCGCTACGCCCCGAGAAGATCGAGCTGCAGTTGCAGGCCCCGGCCGACACCGACTACAACTGCCTGCACGGACGCGTTGCCGAGCGCGCCTATT
This sequence comes from Betaproteobacteria bacterium, assembly GCA_005882215.1. GTDB lineage: Bacteria > Pseudomonadota > Gammaproteobacteria > Burkholderiales > Burkholderiaceae_F > VBCK01. The sequence continues at coordinate 18,797 of VBCK01000085.1, forward strand.
TCGGCGCCTCCTCGCTGTACCGGGTCCAGCTGGACAGCGGCATGCGGCTGCAGGTGTCGGTACCGAACACCGAGCGCCACGCGGGGCTGATCGCGCTCGGAACCGAGGTGTACGCCACCTGCGCGCCGGATTCGATGGTCGTGCTGACGCAATAATGGCCACCACAACCCTCGCCCCCTTCCCGCTCCCGCCTCCCGGGACAGGGGCGATCCGGCGGAACTTCTCCCCTCTCCCAGGCCAGTGGGAGAGGGGCCGGGGGTGAGGGTGGGAGCGGCCACACCGCGTTGGCTTCAAGGATGGGGCCGGCATGTGGTGATCGGCCTGCCGTACCTGTTCCTCGTGCTGTTCTTCTCGGCGCCGTTTCTGGTCGTGCTCAGGATCAGCGTATCGGAGGCGATCGGCGTGCGCTTCCAGGACCTGCTGAGCTGGGACGAGAGCACTCTGACGCTGCGGCTGAAGTTCGCCAACTACCTGTTCCTGACGACCGACCCGGTCTACATCCTGACCTACTTGCGGTCGATCGGGTTCGCGTCGCTGAACACCGTGATCTGCCTGGCGATCGGCTACCCGTTCGCGTACTTCATGGCGCGCTCGCCCGCCGCCTGGCGACCGGCGCTGCTGATGCTGGTGTCGCTGCCGTTCTGGACGTCCTACCTGCTGCGCGTGTATGCGTGGAAGGGTCTGCTGGACGATAACGGCATCGTCAACAACCTGCTGCTATGGCTGCATCTGATCGATGCGCCGGTCCGGATGATGCACACGGCGTTTTCGATGATGGTCGGCATGGTGTACACCTACCTGCCCTTCATGATCCTGCCCGTCTACGCGAACCTGGTCAAAATGGACGTTCGCCTGCTGGAGGCTGCCGCCGACCTGGGCTCGACGCCGTTTCGCACGTTCCGGCTGGTGACGGTTCCGCTGTCGACGCCCGGGATCATCGCCGGCTCGATGCTGGTGCTGATCCCCAGCATCGGCGAGTACGTGATCCCGGAGCTGCTGGGTGGCACCTCGACCTACATGATCGGCCAGGTGCTGTGGGACGAGTTCTTCAAGAATATCGACTGGTCGATGGCCTCGGCCGTCGCGGTGTCGATGGTGGTGCTGATCCTGATTCCGCTGGCCGTGTTCAACCACTATCAGACCCGCGGCGCGGGCCGGGGCAGCGGCGCATGAACAGCGGTTTCGGCCGCGCCTGGCTCGCGTTCGGCTACGCGTTCCTGTACATCCCGATCGCGACCCTGATCGCGTTCTCGTTCAACGCGTCGAAGATGGTGACGCTGTGGGGCGGCTTTTCGCTGCACTGGTACCACGAGATCCTGCACGACAGCGAGCTGATCGACGGCTTCGTGACGTCGCTGAAGATCGCGCTGATGACCGCCACCGCCTCGATCGTGCTCGGTACGCTGGCTGCCTTCGCGCTGGTGCGCTACCGGGACTTTTTCGGACGGACCCTGTTCATCGCGCACATCAACGCACCGCTGGTCGTCCCGGAGGTGATTACCGGGCTTTCGCTGCTGCTGTTTTTCGTCGCCTGCGAACGGCTGTTCGGAATTTTCGCCGAACGCGGCATCGTGACGATCTGGATCGGCCATACTTCGATCTGCACCTGCTATGCCGCGGTTGTGATTCAATCCCGACTTCTCACCATGGACAAGTCGCTCGAAGAAGCGGCAATGAACCTGGGCTGCCGCCCGTTTCAGGTGTTCGTGCTGGTCACGCTTCCGATGATCCTGCAGTCGCTGGTGTCGGCCTGGCTGCTGACGTTCACCATTTCGCTGGACGACGTCGTCACCAGCTCGTTTCTGAACGGTCCGGGAGTCAAGACGCTGCCGATCGTGATCTTCGCGCGCGCGCGCCTGGGACTCAATCCGACCGTGAACGCGGTGGCCACGCTGTCGGTCGTGGTCGTCTCGATCGGCGTGCTGGCCGGGTCGCTGTGGATGGCGCGCAGCGAGCGCCGGCGCGCCGAGGAGCAGGCGGCCGCGTACCGGGAAGGCATGCAGCTGATCAGGCACCGAACGTCCGACGCAAGGGCCTGAGGGAAGACGATCTGGATTCGGTTCGACTGAACTGCGCGAGAGGAACACGATGCTGATCGGAGTACCAACAGAGATCAAGGTTCGCGAATATCGGGTCGGACTGACGCCAGCCAACGTGCGCGAGCTGACCGAGCGCGGGCACCGGGTCATCGTTGAAGCAGGGTGCGGGCAGGGCGTCGGTTTGACCGATGCCCTCTACGAGTCGGCCGGCGCCACCGTCGTGGCGAGCGGCCGGGAGGTGTACGCGCAGGCCGACATGATCGTGAAGGTCAAGGAGCCGCAGCCCGAAGAGCGCAAGCGGCTGCGCGCCGACCAGGTCCTGTTCACCTACCTGCACCTGGCGCCCGACCCGGCGCAGGCGCGCGACCTGATCGAAAGCGGAGCCGTGTGCATCGCGTACGAGACGGTCACGTCGGAGTCCGGCGGACTGCCGCTGCTGGCGCCGATGTCGGAGGTGGCCGGCCGCATGTCGATCCAGGCCGGCGCCTATTTCCTGGAAAAGGCGCACGGCGGGCTGGGTGTGCTGCTGGGCGGCGTGCCCGGCGTCGATCCGGCCAAGGTGGTTGTGCTCGGCGGGGGTGTCGTCGGCACCCACGCGGTACACATCGCAATCGGAATGGCCGCGGAAGTATGGGTGATCGACCGCAACGTCGACGCGCTGCGCGCGCTATGGCGACAATTCGGCCGTCCGCTGAACACGGTTTTTTCCACGCGTGCCGCGATCGAGCAGCACTGCGTGTCGGCCGACCTGGTGATCGGCGGCGTGCTGCTGCCCGGCGCGGCCGCACCGAAGCTGATCACCGCCGAAATCGTGCGCCGGATGAAACCCGGATCGGTGATCGTCGATGTGGCGATCGACCAGGGCGGGTGCTCCGAAACGTCCCGCCCCACGACGCACGACGAGCCGACTTACGTGGTCGACGGCGTGATCCACTACTGCGTGACGAACATGCCGGGTGCGGTCCCCCGCACGTCGACCTTTGCGTTGAACAATGCCACCTTACCGTTCGTGCTCGCGCTGGCCGACAAGGGCTATCGGCGGGCACTGCTGGAGGACCGTCACCTGCGCAACGGCTTGAACATACTGCACGGGCGCGTGACCAACCGCGCAGTGGCGACCGCGCTGGGATTCAAATACGTCGATCCGACCGGGGCGCTGCAAGCTTGAGGACCTCGGGCGGGGGCATACTCGGAATGCAAGAGCTGATCGAATCGTGAATTCGAGACTCCCAGCGATCCTCGTCACCGGAGGCGCCGGATATGTCGGCAGCCACACGCTGGTCGAGCTGCTTGCGGCCGGCTACGACGTCGTGTGCGTCGACAATTTCTCCAACAGCAGCCCCGAGGCATTGCGCCGGGTCGAACGCATCGCGGGCCGCGCCGTCAGGCGGGTCGATGGCGACATCCGCGACAGGTCGCTGCTGGACCTTGCATTTGCCGCGGCGCCGATCGAAGCGGTGATCCACTTCGCGGCGCTGAAGGCGGTGGGCGAATCGGTCTTGCGCCCCCTCGACTACTACGACAACAACGTAGGCGGCACGATCTGCCTGCTGCACGCCTGCCGCCGCGCCGGCGTGAAGCGCTTCGTGTTCAGCTCTTCGGCCACCGTCTACGGGATCCCGCAGAAACTTCCCCTCACGGAGGACATGCCGCTTGCACCGCTGAACCCGTACGGCGCGACCAAGCTGGTCAACGAGCTGCTGCTGCGTGACCTGTGCGCGTCCGACCCCGCGATGAGCGTCGCATCGCTGCGCTACTTCAACCCGATCGGCGCGCATCCGAGCGGGCTGATCGGCGAGGACCCGCGCGACATCCCTAACAACCTGTTCCCCTTCATCACGCAGGTTGCGATCGGCAAGCGCGAGCGTCTGTCGGTATTCGGGTCCGACTGGCCCACACGCGACGGCACCGGCGTGCGCGATTACATCCATGTGGTCGATCTCGCGTTGGGGCACGTGACCGCGCTGCGCTACTGCGCTCGATCGACGGGTTTCGTCCCGATCAACCTCGGGACCGGCCGCGGCACCAGCGTGCTGGAACTGGTCAAGGCCTTCGAGGAGGCAACCGCGCGACCGGTGCCCTACCAGATTGTCGGGCGCCGATCGGGAGACATCGCGGAGTGCTACGCCGACGCAGGGCTGGCGCTGCGGCTGTTGCAGTGGCGCGCAACGCGAGACGTAAAGGAAATGTGCGCGGACGGGTGGCGGTGGCAGCAGGGCAATCCAAGCGGGTACTCTTGAGCGATCAGCGGATCGGTGATCGCGTCGTCCGCAGCGACCCGAGTTTTTAGGGTCAAGTGCCCCAATGACCCTGTGGCTGTGCTGCGCATCCTGGCAAAAACCATGACGTACCGTGAAGTCCACGACCCGGACCGCGGCATTGCTTATTGTTAATCCGAAGTCACGAGGGGATTTACCCGAAACACAGCCTCTTGCCAAGAATGTATTTTTCGCTGAGCAACGATGAGTTTCACTGGAGCGCACCGGTGACGCTTGCGCGTCATGCGCGTGCCAACGCATGAAAG
>VBCK01000041.1 GCA_005882215.1 Betaproteobacteria bacterium
CACCCCCGGCCCCTCTCCCGCGAGCGGGAGAGGGGAGAACTCTGCGACTTCTTGCTCCCCGCCCGCAGCCGCTTCGGTTCGACAATGGCCGCGCAGATTCCCAGCAGCAGCTCCACTTCGCCTGAGCTGGGGCCGGCCCGGGCCAACAAGCTTCGAAGGCGCGCCATCGAGTGTTTGGGCTGCTGCGGATCGTGAAATCCGATCGCGGTCAAGGCCTGCTCGATCGCGATAAATAGTCTTTCGACGCTTTCAACCGGAGCGCCGCCCAACTGCGCGGGCGCAGGCGCATCGTGCGGCGCGCTCAGCGCGCAGCGCATTTCGTACGCGGTGACCTGCACGGCCTGCGCCAGGTTCAGCGAGTCGAACCGGGCGTCGGCCGGAATCGCGCAGCTGTAGTGACAACGCAGCACGTCGCGGTTGGTCAGGCCGCTGCGCTCCGTGCCGAACACGAAGGCCACCGGCCCGCTGCCTTGCTGCAGCCAACCCGCGGCTTGCAGCGCCGCCTCGCGCAGCCGCTGGTGCGGCGGGCCGAATTCGCGCGCATGCCCGGTCATCGCGAACGCCAGACTCACCCCCTCGAGCGCATCGATCAGGTCCGGATGCGAGCGCGAGTCCTGCAGGACCTGGACCGCGTTGGCCGCCAGCGCGACGGCCTCGCCCGAGGCCCGATAGCTGCTGTCTCTTGGCGCCACCACTGAAAGGCCGCAGAACCCCATGGTGCGGATCGCGCGCGCCGCCGCGCCGATGTTGCCGCAATGGCTCGGCTCCACCAGCACGAAGCGCACCCGGGTTCGATCCAGCGCGGCCGTGTCCGCTGCAACGTCTCCGGTATCTATAGAATCGGGCGCTTGCATAGTCTGCGGTTTCCCCTCGATGCATCCGATGCTGAACACCGCCGTGAAGGCGGCGCGCAAAGCCGGTTCGATCATCAACCGAGCGAGCCTGGATCTTGACCTGGTCCGCGTTTCAAGCAAGGGCCGCAGCGACTTCGTCACCGAAGTCGATCGGGCCGCGGAGCAGGCCATCATTTCGACGTTGACGACAGCCTACCCGAATCACTCGATCCTGGCCGAGGAGTCGGGCGCAAGCGGACCCGGAGGCGACGCGGACTACCTTTGGATCATCGATCCGCTCGACGGCACCACCAATTTCATTCACGGCTTTCCCCAGTACGCCGTGTCGATCGGCCTGAGGCATGGCGGCCACATCACGCAGGCCGTCGTGTACGACCCGACCCGCAACGAGCTTTTTACGGCCACGCGCGGGCGCGGCGCCTTTCTGAACGACCACCGGCTGCGCGTGTCCAAGCGCGATCAGTTGCAGGATTGCCTGATCGGAACCGGTTTTCCGTTTCGCAGGCTCGACGATCTCGACGAGTATGTCGAAGTTTTCACGCGCGTGACCAAGAACACCGCGGGGGTGCGCAGAGCCGGTGCGGCCTCGCTCGACCTCGCGTACGTGGCGGCCAGCCGCCTGGACGGGTTCTGGGAGTTCGGGCTGTCTCCCTGGGACATCGCGGCCGGGAGCCTGCTGATCATCGAGGCCGGCGGCTTGATCGCCGATCTGCATGGCGACGGAGATTATCTGGAAACGGGAGACGTCGTGTGCGGCGCACCGAAGATCTTCCCAAAGCTGCACGCGCTGATGCAGGGCACGCCGCAATCGGTGCGACGCCGTTCGTCGTCTTGAACGAGCCGCTCACGCCATGTTCGCATCGACGCCCAAGCACCTGCTGAACCGCCCGCGCCTGATGCACGCGCTGGTCGCGCTGGCCGCGGCGTCCTTGATTGTCGCTGCCGTGGTCATACAGAAGGTGGACGGGCTCGAACCGTGTCCGCTGTGCATTCTGCAGCGCTACGCGTTCACCTTCGTCGCCGCCCTTGCGGCACTGGCGGCAGCGCTGCCCGGCCGCGCCTCGACCGCGTCCGCGCTGCTGGCCCTGGTGTCGTCGCTGGCCGGCGCGGCAGTCGCCGCCTGGCACGTGCGCCTGCAGCTGTTTCCGCCGGAGGAATCCTCGTGCGGGCCGAGCCTGCAGTACCTGCTGAGCAACCTGCCGCTGGGACGCGCGCTGCCCCGGATCTTTCAGGGCTACGGCGACTGCACCCGGATCGACTGGACCTTCCTGAAGTTGTCGATGCCGGCCTGGTCCTTCCTGTGGCTCATCGCGCTGGGCGGCATGCTGGTGTTCGCGCTGCGCCGCCCCAGGTAGGCGCAGCGCGGTCACGGACGGTCGGCGGGCCAAGGCCCTGGCGTGTCACGCCTGGAAGACGACCTCGAATGACGTTCCGCCACTGGTGCGGCTGACTTCCAGCCGGGCAGCCAGTTGCTCGGCCAGCGTACAGATAAGCTGCATCCCCAGCGTGTCGGAGTGCCGGATATCCAGGTCCACCGGCAGACCCACGCCGTCGTCCTTCACCGCCAGCCTGACACGCCCGGCGGCCGTTTCCTCGAGTTCCACACGTACCGTGCCAAGCCGCTGCTGAGGGAACGCGTGCTTGAGCGCGTTGGTAATCAACTCGTTCAGGATCAGGCCGCACGGGATCGCCTTGTCTACCGCAAGCGCCACCTCCCCGACCTCGACTTCGAGCTTGACCGCCCCGGGCGACACCCCGGCGGCGTGAAATACGTCGCCAGCCAAGCCCTTCGCATACTGCGAGAACGGCACGCGCGAGTAGTCGCGCGACTGGTACAGCTTCTCGTGAATCAGGGCGATCGCCTGTACACGACTCTGGCACTCCTGCAGCGCATGCCGCGAAGAACCTGGCTCGAGCTTGCGCATCTGCATATTGATCAGGCTCGAAATCACCTGAAGATTGTTCTTCACGCGATGGTGAATCTCCTGTAGCAGCGTCTCCTTCTCCCTCAAGGCATCGCGAAGTTGAGTCGTGCGCTGTTCGACCACGCGCTGGATCGCCGCCGCGCGTTCCGTCATCAGCAGGACCATCATCTCCAGCACGCTGGCGAAGAGCAGCCCGACCGTGAGGACCGTCCAGGCTTGCCAGTTGCGGTGAACGATCGCGTAGTCGGCAGAGGGAGTAAAGCGGATCGACCATTGGTGATCGCCCACGGCCGTGGTCACGACCCGGCCCCAGGGCAAGCTGGTGCCGCGAGCGCGGCGCTCGTACAGCAACCGCTCGCTCGGCGGGGCCGTATCGTCGGTGACGGTCACGTCGATATGCGCCGATTCTTCGGCAAACAGTGCTGCTCGTACCAGGTCGCCGATACGGTACACCCCGAGCACGTAGCCGCGCAGCGCAGACCGTCGTTGTGCAATCGTGCTGTGAGGCAGCTGGCGGTCGTACACAGGCACCAGCACGAGAATGCCGAACTGCCCCCCACGTTCCTGCACCAGCGTCAGGCGCCCGCTCGCAGCCGGGAGCGCCGAATCACGCGCGCGGTCCATGACCTCCCGCCGGCTGGGCAGCGAAGTCAGGTCGAAGCCCAGGGCGGTCTCGTTGCCGGTGTGGGGCTCCATGAACAATACCGGCACGTATTCGGCGCGGGTCGGCGCCGGAACCATCCGGCCATCCGGGCCCCGGTCGGTGATCGCGAACGCCGGGTAGCCTTCGCGACGCACCGCCTCCTCGAGGCTGGCCCGCTGGGCCTGAGGCACAACCGGGGCCCATTCGAGCGCCTGAACCCCCGGGTGCCGCATCTGAAGAGGCCCGGCGAAAGCGGCGAAGCTCGCGCGGTCCAGCGGTCCGGCGCTGACGTAAAGGTCGTGAAGCGCGGTGACCGCTTCGAGATGTCCCTCGACGTCGTTGACGAACTCCCGGCCCAGCGTGTCCGCCGCGCGTTCGAACTCGGCGCGGATTCCCTGTTGCTCCCGACCGCTGATATAGACATACAGCACGACGGCGAGCGACAGCGCCACCGCGGTGGACCATGTCAGCGCCGCGCGGCCCGCGCGCCAGCGATCTCGCGGGAGCACCAGCCAGGCGAGCAGCAGCGGCGCCATGACCGTCACGCCGATCGTGTCTCCGACCCACCACGTGAACCAGCTGAACGGGATATCCGGACCGGAGACCAGGCCCCACGCATACAGACAGACCAGCCCGACGGTTGCGCTGATCAGACAACTGACAGGGCCGCCCAGCGCGAGGAACTTCGCGATCTCCCTCTCGGTTTGAAGAACGATCGTCGATCCGACATAGCGTCGTATCAGCGCGGCGCCGCAGACGGCCTGCAGCGTTCCGCCGCAGGCGATGGCCAGAGGCAAAGCCAGGGACTTGAGCGCCGCCCCGGAGCTCGAGGTATCGTAGCCTGTCAGGATGTTGACGAAGAAGTGACCGAGCAGTATCCCGGGCCATACCCGGTAGCCCAACAGCAGGATCGCCACCAGTGCGACACCGGCTGCGGGCCAGACCGCCGTCGCGTAGCCGGGCGGAATGGCCAGGATCAGGGCGAGGCGACCGGTGACGTAATAGGCAAGCGCAACGCCCGCAGTGTAGGCGATGGTCTTGAACACGCCTGGATGGGCGGACAGCCGAAAAACTAGAGGGCGAAATAGAACGTCGCACCTCGGGCCGGAGCCCCTTCGGCCCAGATCCGACCGCCGTGCCGGTTGATGGCACGTTGAGCGATGGCCAATCCAAGGCCATTGCCCTCGAACTGACCGGCTGAATCGAGACGCTGGAAGGCGACGAAAAGCTTCTCCGCTTCCTTCATGTCGAAGCCCGCTCCGTTGTCCCGAACGAAGAAGACCTTGGAGCCATCTCGGTCGAAGGCGCCGAACTCGATCCGTGCATGCTCGACCTCCCCGGTGAATTTCCAGGCGTTGCCCAGAAGATTTTCGAGCACGATCCGCAGCAAGGACGCGTCGGCGTCGACCCGGACGTCTCTTTCGATGACGACCTTGACCTCACGCTGCGGGGTGCTTTCCCGCAATTGAGCCACGACGCCCATAGCGATCCGGGACAGATCGATCGTGTCTCTGCGCGCTTCAGTCTTCGACACCTGCGACAGCAGCAACAGGTCGTCGATCGACAACACCAAAAGATTGTCGATCACCTGTCTCATCCGCCCGGCGGCCTCGCGAACCTGCCTGAGCGTCCTGAGCCCTTGCGGACCCAGATTGGCCGCGTGGTCCTCGATCAGCGATTGGCTCAGACCATCGATTCCCCGTAGCGGGCCGCGCAAGTCCCGGGCGACGCTGCAGGTGAAATTCTCCAGTTCCCGGTTTGCGGCCTCCAGATCCGCGATATGTTCGGCCATGCGCTTTTCGCGCTCACTCTCGCCGAGACGCCATCCGGCCAGGGCTTCGGCAACCAGGTTCAGGTAGCTCACCTTCGGCCCGGCTTCCTCCGCAGCCTCCGCATCGTCGGCGCAGCGCATCCTGGTCGCGAGCCAGCGCTGGCGCTCGTGCAGGCGAGCGTTGATCTCGCGCCGATGCAGGGCGATCTCGATCGCGCACCGCAGCTGCGGCGGGGAAAAAGGCTTCACCAGGTAGCCGACCGGCTCGGTCTGCATCGCCCGGCGCAAGGTTTCGTCGTCGGAATGCGCGGTCAGGTAAATAACCGCTATATCGTGCTCCTGGCGGATCGAAGAGGCGGCCCGGATGCCGTCGATCGCTCCGGGCAGTCGTATGTCCATCAGAACCACGTCCGGCTGCAGCTCGCGCGCGCGCTCAACCGCCTCTTCGCCGGTCGCGACGGTCGCCGGGACCGCGTAGCCGAGCTCCCTCAGGGCGCTCGCGAGGTCGTGGGCCACGATTCTTTCGTCCTCGACGACCAAAATCCGGGCAGGCGTCTCGCCCGAAGCCTCAACCGAGGCCTGAGACTGAACCGGACTCACCGCGCAGTCCTCCAGTGGCCGCACCAAATTGGAAGCCCGGTGGACTGTATCGTATCGGTCGAATTCCTTCAATGAAAAGTGCCCAGTGTCCATGACGCCAACGGACCGCGCCGATGAGATGGCCGGCGCGGCCGGATTGTCCGGCCACACGCCGATGATGCAGCAGTCGGGGCAAGAACGAGCCTATTTGCTTGATCTGAGGGATGGAACGCCGGCGCGCTGTCTAATAGCTTTGCGTGGATACGCCGTAAACAAGCCCTTGATTCACTGCGAGGGCGCAGCGACCCTTCCGAATTGCAATCGCCGCCTTCGTCGCTAATTAGAAAGTATTGGTGAAGTTGGGATAAGGAATGGGAATAGGAGGAGCAGGAGGGGGAGCAGGACGGGAAGGATTACTAGTGCCACCAGCGATCTCAGCCAGCTCGATTTCGTCGAGCTCGATCAAGGCGTCAGATTCAATCGTCTTTGAGTCCACGGCATTTTTCCATCGAAAGTGAGCTGAAAAGGGCGATTCGGATGAACGAACTGTGCGCCGCGCTGACCGTTGGCGAAAGAGCGGCCCGAGCTCGCGGGCTGCAACGCCAGCGAGCTGGGGAGTGATCATCAGATAGTTCTTCCCTTCTACTCGGATCGCTGGCGTAAGCGTTTGCATTGATCGCGAACGGGCTGGGCCCGCAGTCGCGAGCGGCACGACGACGCGTGTCGCCAGTGGATCGAGCAGATCCGACTGGATGTCGAGGAGGAAGGGGAACCGTGCCCGCGTCGCCGCATTCTTGTTCCGGTACACGGAGAACTGTGGCATCAGAAGCTGCGTAGAGAGTCGCCGAACGTGCCGCGTTTTTCGACGTCGCGGTTGTAGGCCTCGATGCTGTCACCGTTCGTTACCAGCCATTCCTTGCGCCGCCGCTGCCGCAGCTGATCTTCGAGAGCGGACTCCAGCGTCGCCGACAAATTGATCTCGTGACTGCGGGCAGCCTCCAGCACGTCCGCCGAGATCGACACGTTGACCGCCTTCTTCGCGCGCTGTGGGGACGTCATGCTTTGGGGGATTCGCGTGTGATGCGCATCGGATATGCGCATTGTACGTGCGCGCCAATACCTCGCTGGCCGGCGGTTGTGACGCCCACTTGCGCAATGCCGATTCGCCCCCGGCGCCGGGCCAGTCCGAAGCCGGAATACGTCGCAACGGTACTTGCTGGTCAACGTATAGTTTCGCCACCGTCGAAACATAGCGCATAGCGGCAAGCGGAGCCATCGGCCGTTGGACAAAAAACGTAGCGAAATCAACGGCTTAACCCACACGCCGATGATGCAGCAGTAGGGGCGAGGACGAGCGTATGTGCTTGATTTAATGAATGGAATGCCGGCGCGCTGTCTAATCGCTTTGCATGGGTACGCCGTAGATAAGCCCTTGATTCACCGCGAGAGCGCACTTCGAATTAGACAGAACGCAGGGCAGCCCACCAGCCTCTTCTCGCGCGCACGGCAACCACGACGACAGATCGGACGAGATCCGGGCGTCTATCCGGCGCGTTGTGAGGCCGATAAATAGATAGTGCTGGTCGGCACGGTGCATTCGGTGCGCTCGCGATGGCCAAGGTCACGCCCGAGACCAGACACAAGGCGGCCTTCCGCCCGCTGATTCCCCATCGGGGCGACTTCAACTTCAGTCCGCGCCGACCTGGGCGCTACGTTTGCCGTTCACCTGCGCCCAGAAAGCCGCCTTGCGCACATGCCGCGAACGGATCTCGGCCTCGAAATCCTCGTTCGACTGCAGCGGCAGCAGATCGGTGCCGGTGTTGCCGATCTGGCGCAGGCGCGACCAGTATCGGGCGGCATGCCCGTACGCCCGCGCCTGCGCGCGGTCCAGGACGCCCTTGAGCAGCGCCCGATAGACCGCGGTTTCCCCGCGAGAGCATTGGTGCGTTCTCAGCGCCTCGGCCAGGGGCACGAGGACCGAGTAGTCCTCGCCGCGAATCGAGGCCGGTTCGGAGACCAGTTTCAATTCCGCGGCCGCGGCGTCGCCAAGCTCGAGCAGCAGCACAGCCGCACGCGCCGGGTCGTCGTGGTCGAGCGCCAGTTGCCGGGCCCGTTGCAGGGCCCCGGGGCGCGACGCCTCGGGCAGGTGTTCGACGTCGGGGTCGTGAAGCGCCTCGGCCAGCAGGGTCAGCGCGGCCGAGGCCTTGTACACCTCGTGCGGCAACCCCTGGGAGCGTCGGCTCCCGGCGAGCGCTTCGGTCATCAGCGCCTCGAATCGCGCAACGAGCCCGCGCAACTCGGACTCGTCCAGCAGCAGGTCGGCGCGGCGCAACAGTTCGTCTCGGGCGCCGTATCCGTCGGCACTGACCAGGCGGACGAGCCGCTGCGGCCACTCGCTCGCCGCGGCCCCGCTCCGGGCTGCGGCTTGCAGCCAGTGGCGGCACGCGGCGCGGACCGCCTCTCCGATGCAACCGTCGGAATCGTCGGCGCGTTCGAACCACGACGCGTCGGCCTCGATAAAAGCCTCGAACAGCGCCAGCGCCGCGGCGGGGTCCTTCGGAAGCAGTTCGCGCTCGACCTGGTCGAGCCACGCTTCGAGCGAGCGGCCGAACTCGGGTGACTCGCGGTAGCCGTAGAAGCTCGGCGAACGGCGCCAGGCGGAGAGCGTCTTGCGAAATCCCGCGGCCAGGCGCCCGGGTCGATCGGCGAGTTGCATGCGCGCCAGCCGCTGCTGCACAACCGGGTGATCGCCGGCCAATTCGACAAGCACGGCCACCAGCGTCGACGGATCCTGGCGCATCAGGAAGCCTTCCAGGTCCCCGGCGGGCTCTTGCGGCATGGGAAGGTAGGTGGGATCAAGCGTCAGTCCGAGGGCGCGCTCCGGCTCAGATCCCAGAAGGTCCCTTGCCAGTTGGAAATGCGCCCCTCCGTGCCGCAAGCCGGGCAGTGCCAGACGACTGCGTCGTCCTCGGCCATCCCGGTGTCCACGCAACGATTGTCGCGCTTGCGGCACCGGAAACACTCCGGGCCGGAGGTGCCATCGGGGCGGTCGAAGTCGGACGCGTGCGCGATCACCGAGGTGACGAATTCGGCCAGCTTGCGCGCGGGTCCCCGCTTGGGGGCGATGTCGCCCTTGTCGTCGAGGTAGTGCACAGCGTCGATCACGTACATGGCTGCGGCCGGACCTCTTTGCCTCATCTTCATCAGCGGCGGACTTCCAGGCGATGTCATGGCTCCCCTTCTCACGCCGGAGAGTGCCTCTTGAGCCAGTCCTTCAGGGCAGCATCGACGCGCGTCTGCCAGCCGTCGCCGGTCGCGCGGAACCGATCAACCACATCGTGTGAGAGGCGGATCGTGATGCGCGCCTTCGTCGGAGCCTTCTGCGGGCCGCGCCCACGCAGCTTCTTCCGCAGCGCTGCGGGCAGCGCAGCGACGGGCACGGCCGCCCTGAAATCGGCCTGCGTCAACTCGCGGACGTTGCCCGCCTTGTCAGTCAAGGGTTTGCGCTTTGCCATATCTTGTCGCCTCTCTCGCGTTCGCCTTTCGGAAACTGACGACGCGAATGCCGGTCGTCGTGCTCACGAAACACAGGATGTGCAGGCGCCGATCCAGGTATCCGATCGCGATATAGCGCACCTCGCCATATTCGCGCCGGTCGTCCACCAGGAAGGTGGCGCCCTCGAAATCGAACTCCGCTGTCCGCTCGAACGAGAGCCCGCGCTGGCGTATGTTTTTCTCGTTCTTGACGGGATCGAAGCTGATTTCCACTTTTCATATTGTATGTACAAACAGGCACCTTGTCGAGGCTGATCAGCGATAACGGTGATCCGCGGTGACTTCAGGATCGACGATCCGGATCCGGTCGTGTCGAGGGCGCTTGACAGGCGGCCGCCGCCCGAACTGAGAAGCAGGCGCTGACCCAGAGGAGAGAGGCTAAAACGCTACGGCGCCGCGGAACAAGAGGGTCTGCAGAGTGATTTACCGCGGACATCCAGGGCACGCGCACAAAGCGGCCGCATTTCGGCGTTCGCGACCCATACCCGAATTGCCGGCTCGCGCATCGCTGTCATCAGAATCAGCAGAACCGGTCTTTGCCGATTCCGCTCCAGCGGACTTTCAAAGGTCCCTTGTATTTAG
>VBCK01000042.1 GCA_005882215.1 Betaproteobacteria bacterium
CGATCTGCGCGGCGCTCGCGGCGCTGCGGCCCAGGGCCGGCGGCTACGAGTCGCAGATCGAGTTCGTGCGGGATCGCCCCGGGCACGACCGGCGCTACGCGATCGATGCCAGCAAGGTCCAGGGCGAGCTGGGCTGGCGTCCGCAGGAAACGTTCGAAAGCGGGCTTTCCAAGACGGTCCGCTGGTACCTGGACCATGCCGACTGGGTCGCGGCCGTGCGCGACGGCCGCTATCGGCAGTGGATCGAGCTGCACTACGGCGCACCGCCGGCGGTAGGTCAGGAAGAATCGGCCTCGGGGTAACATCGTTTTCGGTCCGTCGATTGCCGGGGTATCGGGAAGGATTGGAAATGAGCAGCGTCGCTATCGTGGATCCCGAACAGCTGCGCGCGCGCGCGCCGCGCCGGCGGCTGACCGTCGCCGACTACCACCGAATGGGAGACGCCGGCATCCTTCACGAGGATGATCGGATCGAGCTGATCGATGGCGAACTGTTCCAGATGGCGTCGATTGGGACCCCGCATATGGCGGTCGTCATCCGACTGACGTCCAGGTTCGGGGCGCTCGCCGCCGATCGCTTCCTGGTCTCCACTCAGAACTCGATCGAGATTCCGCCTTTCAGCGAACCACAGCCGGACATCGTGCTGTTGCGACCGCGCGCGGACGCGTATTGGGGCGCGCGGCCGACGCCTGCTGATGCGCTGCTGGTGGTCGAAGTGGCGGATTCGAGCCTCGCCTGGGACCGCAACGTCAAGGTCCCGATGTACGGGCGCTTTGGCGTGGTCGAGTCGTGGCTGGTCGATATCGAACATCGGACCATCACGGTGTTTCTCGATCCTGGACCTGAGGGGTACCGGTCTTCGGCCGAGGTCCGCGAGGGCGCTGTCAGTCCGAGCTGCTTACCGGACATCGCGATACGGATCGACGATCTGTTCCCTGGATGAGCACTGTGCGGCGTGGCATCGTACTGGCCGGTGGCTCCGGCTCGCGGCTGTACCCGGTCACGCAGGTGCTTTCCAAGCAGCTGCTGCCGGTGTACGACAAGCCGATGGTGTACTACCCGCTGACGACGCTGATGCTGGCGGGCATTCGCGACATCCTGCTGATTTCGACGCCGCAGGACACGCCCCGCTTCTCCGAGTTGCTGGGCGATGGCAGTCAGTGGGGAATCAACCTGCGGTATGCGGTCCAGGCAAGGCCCGAAGGCCTGGCGCAGGCGTTCCTGATCGGGCGGGAGTTCCTGCAGGGCGGCTCGGCGGCGTTGGTGCTCGGCGACAACATCTTCTATGGGCACGACCTGACCGAATCGCTCAGGCGCGCCAACGCGCGTGAACACGGCGCCACCGTGTTCGCCTACCACGTGCTCGACCCGCAGCGCTACGGGGTCGTCGAATTCGACACACGAGGCAAGGCGGTGAGCATCGAGGAGAAGCCACGTCAGCCGCGGTCGAACTACGCAGTAACGGGCCTGTACTTCTACGACGGTCGGGTCGCCGATGTGGCGTCCCGGGCCCGGCCATCGGCTCGCGGCGAGCTGGAGATCACGGACGTGAACCTGCAGTACCTCCAATGGGGCGATCTGGAAGTGGAGATCATGGGGCGGGGCATGGCGTGGCTCGACACCGGCACCCACGAATCGCTGATGCAGGCTGCCCAGTTCATCCAGACGATCGAGCAGCGCCAGGGCCTGAAAATCGCCTGCCCGGAGGAGATCGCCTACCGCAGCGGCTGGATCGGCGCGCAGGACGTCGCGCGGGTGGCTGCATCGCTAAAGAACACCGGCTACGGCGAGTACCTGCAACGGCTGTTGACGGAGCAGCTGCAGCCGCCAACCGCGTGAAGCGGATACTCATTCCTGTGCCCTTTCGATGAGCGTGAAAGTCCAAACCACGGCGCTCGACGGTGTGCTGGTCCTCGAGCCGGACGTGTTCACGGACGCGCGTGGCTCTTTCTTCGAGAGCTTCAATGCGAGGGCCTTCGCGGAGGCGATCGGCGCGCAGGTCGACTTCGTTCAGGACAATCACTCGCGTTCGATCCGCAATGTGCTGCGGGGAATTCACTACCAGAGGGTGCGGCCCCAGGGCAAACTGGTGCGGGTTTCGAGTGGGCGCGTTCTGGACGTCGCGGTGGACCTTCGGCGCTCATCGCAGACGTTCGGCCACTGGGTCGGCGTGGAGCTGTCGGGCGACAATCGCCGCCAGCTTTGGGTGCCGCCCGGGTTCGGCCACGCTTTTATGGTCTTGAGCGAGTCGGCCGACGTGCTGTACAAGACGACCGAATACTGGTTCGGCGCGCACGAGCGCGCCGTCCTTTGGAGTGATCCGACGATCGGGATCCGGTGGCCGCTGGCGGGGGCGCCGATCGTTTCGGACAAGGACGCGGCCGCTCCGCTGCTCGAGCGGGCGGATCTTTTCGATTGAAGATCCTGCTGACGGGGCGCACCGGCCAGGTCGGCTGGGAGCTTCAGCAGTGCCTCGCGCCGCTGGGGCAGGTCGTGGCGCCGGAGCGAGCGGCGCTGGATCTGGGTCGCCCGCAGGACGTTGCTGCCGCTGTGCGCTCGATTCGCCCCGATCTGATCGTCAATGCGGCCGCCTATACGGCCGTCGATCCGGCGGAGCGGGACTCGCAGGCCTGTTTCGCAGTCAATGCCGAGTCGGTGGCGGTGCTGGCGCAGGAAGCTGCCCGGCTGGGCGCGCTGCTGGTTCATTACTCGACCGATTACGTGTTCGATGGTTCGCAGCGGACGCCCTACGTCGAAACCGACCGGCCGGCGCCGATCAGCGTGTACGGGCACAGCAAGCTCGCCGGCGAGCAGGAGATCGTCGGCAGCGGCTGCCGCCATCTGATCCTGCGCACCGGTTGGGTCTACGCGATGCGCGGCCGCAATTTTCTGCTGACGATGCTCAGGCTCGCCCGCGAACGTCCCCAACTGCGCGTCGTGAACGACCAGGTCGGGGCTCCGACGTGGGCGCGGGACATCGCTTGGGCGACGCTCACCGCGCTGGATCGGCCCATGCCGGCCGAGGGCCTGTTTCACGTCGCCGCATCCGGCTCGACCACCTGGTTCCAGTTCGCGCAACGAATTGTGCAGCTGGCAGGCCTGGTTACGCCGGTGACTCCGATCCTTACCTCGGAGTATCCGACCGCCGCCGCGCGGCCGGCTTACTCGGTGCTCGACAGCACCCGCTTCGAGTCGGCCACCGGCGCTCGGATCGGTTCCTGGGACGAGCGGCTTGCCGCGTGTTTCAGGGACGACCGTCGGGACTCGGGAGTCCTTCGCCGCTGAGTCCAGTGCGGCGCAACGGCCCGAGCTGGTTGCGCCGGCGCATGTAAGTGCGGAACACGGGCGACCTCCACAGACGGATCAGGCTTGCCAGGTGCCAGCCGAGATGGCGCAGCGAGCGATGGCTGTCGCGGCGCGCATCGTGTACGAGCCTCGCGCCCGTCACGTGGCGAAGACGCCACCCGGCGAGCTGCATCCGCAGGCACAAATCCGTGTCCTCGCAGTACATGAAATACCGCTCGTCGAATCCGCCCAGGGAACGGAATGCCTCCGAGTTCAGCAGCAGGCACATGCCCGCCAGCCAATCGAAATCCGGGTCGGTGCCAGGCCGTTGCCGGCCCAGCCTGCGCGCGATGACCTGCATCGGGGTCGGAACCCGCCGGGCCGCATCGGCCGCAGTGCCGTCGACGTTCAGAATCAGCGGGGCGACCAGGCCGTCTTGCGGTTCGCACGCCGCTAACAGCAACCCCAGCGCGTCGTCCGAAAGACGCAGATCGGGATTGAGCACCGCGAACCAGTCGGTGTTGCAGTGCCGGAAGGCGCGGTTGTGGTTGGCACCGAATCCGAGCGCACGATCGTTGCGCAGGGTGATAACCTCAAAGGGTGCGCCGTCGGCGCGGAGCGCTTCAGCCTGCGGCACGTTCAGGGTTACCACCAGCCGCTTCAATGGCGGGCCGGCGTGCCGTATCAGGTCGGCGATCAGCGTATTGACCAGCCGCATCTGGCCGTGGCTGACCACGGATGCGGTGAGCTGAACATCGGAATTCATTCGGCCGCAGCATAACTTGGACCGCAACGCCGCCCGTTAAGTTTGGTCTTAGACTGAGATGGTGCGCAACCTATCCGGATGCCTTGAAAGAGCCGATGGCGTGACCGCGGCCGAGGTGTACGGGGAGTACTTGATGCGGCGCAGCCGCCTGAGCGGCGTGTACCGGCGGTATTTCCTGTACCCGCGGATCTGCCATCGGCTGCACGGGCGGACCGTGGACGTGGGCTGCGGAATCGGGGATTTCCTGCAGTTCCGCCCCAACACGATCGGCGTCGACATCAACGCACACACGGTCGCCTATTGCAAGGCGCGCGGGCTGGATGCCAGGCTGATGGAGCCGGACGTGCTGCCGTTCGAGGACGGCAGCTTCGATTCGGCGCTGATGGACAACGTGCTCGAGCACATCGCCGAGCCGGCCGCGCTGCTGCGGGAGCTGCGCCGCGTGCTGCGGGGCGGCGGTCGGGTGCTGATTGGGGTTCCGGGAGTACTGGGTTGGGACTGCGATTCGGACCACAAGGTGCGCTACGACGAGGCGTCGCTCAGTGCAACGCTGGGAACTTGCGACTTTGAACCGGTCGAGACTTTCCATACCCCGCTTTGGCAATCGGCGTGGCTGAGCCGGCACCTGCGTCAATACTGCGTTTTCGGGCTGTACCAGAGGCGGCACTAGCAGCTTACGTGCTCAGCCGATCTACGCGGGGTAATCCGGGCGGGATCGGGGCGAGGGCGCGTGCGCCCACAACGCGCGGATCTGCGACCGGACGAATCCGCTGGCCAGTGCACCGGCGGCCAGCGTCAGCGCCGACGCGAGCGCAAGCTGCGCCAGGCCGATCGCGTTTCGGGGCAATGGACTGAGCCAATGGGCCGTCAATGCGGCGGCGGTCAGCGAAGCGATCGTGATCGGCGCCACATCGCGCAGGTACCACGCCGCCAGTTCCCCGCGCAGGATGCGCCGGTGGATCAACGGCATGCTGATCGCGAAGTAACCCAGGTTCAGCAACAGCCACACCGAAGCGGCGCCGAGCGCCCCGTAGTGAGTTGCGCCCCAGGCGATCGACGGCACCGCGAGCAGCACCGAAACGATCGACTGCACCAGGCCGAACCGGGTCTGCCCGTACGCGACCTGCAGCGACCAGGCCAGCGTCATCGTGGCGTTGATGCCGTAGCCCGCGGCAAGCAGCGCGAGGATCGGCGCGGCCATTTGCGCGATGTCGTCGCTGCCGGTCCACAGCCGCAACACGTCGGACGCGAACACCGCCAGCACGACGGCGGCCGGAACGATTGCCACGGCCACCACCTGGTTGCTGGTGTGATAGAAGCTCTTCAGCCGCTCGATCTGGTCCAGCGCCACCAGCTCGCTGAAGCGCGGTTGCACCGCGATGTTGATCGGCGCTGCCAGCCGGTTGATTCCGTAGGCCAGCGTCGCGGCCAGCATGTAGCGGCCGAAATCGGCCAGCGGCAGCAGGCGCGATAGCAACACGCGGTCGGTCTGCGTCAGCAGGAAGGTCAGCAGTCCGACGACCGCCAGGCTGGCCGTGAAGCGGTACATCTTCCGAAGAACGCTCAGGTCGAGTCGCCGTGGTCGGCCGGACTTCGGAAGCGCGACCCACAGGGCTCGAGCCAGAACGAGCGAATGCAGTGCCCCGGTGACGGCCTGCCAGGCAAAAAAGACCTCCGTGGTCGGCGCAACCACCAGCAGCGGCACGAACACGCCGACCTGGCGCAGCGTGGTCAGGCTCGAATTCAGTCCGTTCAGCAGAAGCTGCCGTTGCAGGCCCGCCAACCCGGAACCGTAGAAGACGATCGGAAATTGCAATGCGACCCCCAATCCCATCAGCTGAACCGCACGATCGAGGTGCGGATCCACGGATGCCGGCGCATGCAACCAACGGCCCGCGATCCATCCGCTCGATGCAGTCAGCACGATCCCGATCAGTACGCACAGCGGCCCGTACAGCCACTGCAGGCATCGCACCAGATTCGCCATGGCCGCGGGCTCCAGCGTGCCGGCGGCGCCGCGCGCCATTTCACGGTT
>VBCK01000086.1 GCA_005882215.1 Betaproteobacteria bacterium
CGTAATGGCCGGTGATGTTGAAGGTGGTGCCGTCGGCACCGCCCGCAACGCGTCCGTCGGCGCCGCGATAGCCGTAGCTGCCCCCGATGGCTTCTACCGAGGCGGCGCGCGCGCTCGACTCGTCGGTCACGATGTTGATGACGCCCCCGCCGGCCCGGTCGCCGTACAGCACCGTGCCGGCGCCGCGGATGATCTCGATGCGCTGGATACCGGCCAGGGGAATGGTCGACCAGCTGATGCTGCCGCTGTCGATCGGATTCAGGCGCTGGCCGTCGAGCAGCACCAGCGTGTTGCTGCCGGCGGTATCGCCGAAGCCGCGCAGATCGACCGTCGCGTCGATGCCCATGGCGCCGTACAGCGGACGCACTTCGATGCCCGCGGTGGCCTTGAGCAGATCCGGTACGTTGGTGGCGGGCGTGTTTTGGATGTCCTCGCGGCTTATCACGCTCACGTCAGCGGGAACGTGCGGGTCCGATTCGGCGAATCGCGTGGCGCTCACGACGACCGTGCGGTCGTCGCCGGCCAGGGCGGTGCGGACCAGAAGCAGGGCGGCGGCGAGCGCGACCGGCTTGATGTGGCGGACCATGTCGATTTCCCGTTCTCCGGCCAGCGTCCCCGCAGACCGGTACGTCGCGTGAAAAAAGAAACGCGGTCGGGAAATCGGAAGGGCGCGCGAACGACGCTGCTCACCTGCCGCCGCCTCCCGCAGCGCTTCGGTTCTTCGGTTGTCCTCGGCCGGTATCCGGGCTCGCGAGCCTTGACGCATCGCCTTCCCGCGCTTTCGCGCAGTGGCGTGTCGGATGCGTCCACACTCGCTTACCGTTGCGGGGGCAGCACAGGCATCGCGCCCATCGAAGTGCGCTCACCTGTTTCCCGTTTAACTGCGGCCGCTGAGAGCCGCCGCAGCACCGCGGACAAGCGCGCGCAGTATAGCGCGCGCTGAAGACCGCTGTGTTAGCGTCCGGCGCTGCCGACGCGCTGGCGCGCCGGTTCTTCGCGCGCACCGAGGTGAAGACTTGAACGAACGGCGGGCACGCACCCTGATGTGGCTGTTCGCGGCGGCCGCGGTCGCGTCGCTGCCGCTTTCGCTGATGTTCGGCAGCGTTGCGGTCGATCCGGTCGCCGCTTTGACCGGATGGCTGGCGCCCGGTGACCCGTCGTTGCCCTCTGCCATTGTCGCCTTGCGGCTGCCCAGGGCCGTGACTGCGATCGCGGTGGGTGGGCTGCTGGCGCTGTCGGGAGCCTTGTTGCAGGCGCTGCTGCGCAACCCGCTGGCCGATCCCTACGTGCTCGGGATCTCGGGCGGGGCGGCCTGCGCGGCGATGCTGGCGATCGCGGCCGGTGCCGGTCCCCTGGCCGTACATGGCGCCGGCGTGCTCGGTGCGTTGATCACGCTGGCGGCACTGTTCCTGCTGGCCCGGCGTGCGTTGTTCGGCACCGAGCACCGCTCCGGCGACTCGGCCTCCAGCTCGATTCTGCTGGTCGGTGTGATGATGGCGTCGTTTGCCGCGGCGGCACTGAGCCTGGTGTTGTCGCTGGCACCGGCGGCGCAGCTGCGGCCGATGGTGTTCTGGCTGCTCGGCGACCTGAGCGGTGCGCTCGACCCGATCGCAGCCTGGATCAGTCTCGCGGTACTGGCGCTGTGTGGCTGGGCCTGCGCGCGCGACGCCCGTGCGCTGAACCTGATGCTGCGCGGGGATCTGCAGGCCTTCACGCAGGGCGTCGAGGTCGACCGCATCCGGCGGCGCCTGGTGATCGTGGCTGCGATCGCCACCGGGTGGGCCGTCGCGCTGGCCGGGGCGATCGGCTTTGTCGGATTCGTTGCGCCGCACCTGGCGCGCTTCGCGGTCGGAAACGACCAGAAGCTGGCGCTGCCGGCCTCGCTGTTCGTGGGTGCCACGCTGCTGGCGGCCGCCGACCTGGCAGCCCGCACGGTCGCTTCGCCGGTGCAGCTGCCGGTCGGCGTGCTGACCGTGATGATCGGCGTTCCGCTGTTCCTGTGGCAGTTGCGCCGCCAATGAGCGAGCCGATGATCGACGTCGGCGACCTGGGCCTGCGCGCCGGCGAGCGCACGCTGGTCGATGCTCTGTCGATCCGGGTTGCCCCGGGCGAGCGCTGGGTCGTGGTCGGGCCGAACGGCGCCGGCAAGTCCTCACTGCTCGGCGCGCTGGCCGGAGCGCGCCGCACGCAAGCCGGCTCGGTGCGGCTCGCGGGTCGCCCGATCGGCCGCTGCGGGGTCGAGGAGCTGGCCGCGCTGCGCGCGCTGGTCAATGACCGCTGGATCGACCCGTTCTCGGCCACCGTGCTCGACACGGTGCTGACGGCGCGCTATCGCTTCGGCGCCGAAAATGGAGCCCGCGATGCGGCGATGTCCGCGCTTGCCGAAATGGACTGTGCGCATCTCGCGCAGCACGACGTGCGCGGGCTGTCGCGCGGCGAACGCCAGCGGGTGGCGATCGCAACCGCGTTGGCCCAGGACACGCCGGTGCTGCTGCTCGACGAGCCCACCTCGCACCAGGATCCCGGCCACCAGGCCTGGGTGCTGGCGAAACTGGCCGCGCGCCAGCAGCAGACGGTGGTCGCGGTGCTGCATGACATCAATGCAGCGGCGCGATTCGCTACCCACGCGCTGCTGCTGTCCGGGGCCGGCTGGTGGCGTGCAGGGCGTCGCGACGAAGTGTTGACGGCCCAGGAGTTGTCGACGCTGTTCAGCACGCGCATCGAGGTCACCTCGGTCGGTCAGGCCGAGGTCTTCTGGGTCGGGCAGGATTCCTGATTCGTCGTCCTGCACCATTTTCTCGCTGCCACGCACCCTGTTGAGGGGGCCGCAGCTCCAAAACAGTGCGGCCGAAACCCTGCCGCCATAGCGACATCGGCAATCTGACGCGGCAAATCAGCCGGCACCGTTCTGTCCACCACGTGGCATGCAGTTTGCAGCGTATCTGGGGACCCGGGGTCCCGTCGGACCCTTGGGTCGCATCCAATCCCCATCGGCAGCGAGTCTATGGACTACTTGAAGCCCGCCGAAGTCGTTACCGCGATGATCGAAGCCGGAACCCGCAAGGCGGCGCTGCCGGCTCTGGACCTGCTGGTTCGCGGAGCGCTGTCCGGCGCGATTCTCGGCATTGCGACACACCTGGCGATCACGGCGGCCGTGCAGACCGGCGTTCCGCTGGTCGGGGCTCTGATATTCCCGGTCGGTTTCGTAATGATCGTCTTGCTGAACCTGGAACTCGTCACCGGCAGCTTCGCGGTGTTGCCGATGGCGCAGATGGACAACGGGATCCGCTTCGCCGACACCTTGCGCAACTGGGCGTATTCCTATGTCGGCAATCTGATCGGCAGCCTCGCTTATGCGGTACTGGCGTGGGGCGCGCTGACGATGTTCGGCGAGGCGGCGGGCGGGCCTGTGGCCGATCGGATCGCGGCGATCGCCGACGCCAAGACGGTGGCCTATGCGGCGCATGGTGGCGCAGGCTGGGCGGCCGCGTTCGCCAAGGCCATGCTGTGCAACTGGATGGTGTGCATGGGCGTGGTGATGAGCGTGGTCGCGCAATCGACGGTCTCCAAGATCGTGGCGGCCTGGTTGCCGATCTGCATTTTCTTCGGGCTCGGTTACGAGCATGCCGTCGTGAACATGTTCGTCGTTCCGGCCGGCATGCTGCTGGGGTCCAAAGCGACGTTGGAATCCTGGTGGTTGTGGAACCAGATTCCGGTGACACTGGGCAATCTGGTCGGCGGTTTCCTGTTTACAGGGCTCGCCCTCTACTCGACCTATCGCACACGCGCCGTCAAAGCGACCCCGGTGTCCGAGAAGGCGCACGCGATGCCGTGACCGGCGTTCGATGAACGCGCCAAATTCACCCGCGGCGCCGTTTTCGCAGCAACAGAAGGAGTACCTGCAGGGGTTTGCCGCAGGAGTTGCGGCGGCCGGCGCGCTCGGATCGGTCGGTGCCGGTGTGCTCGGCAGCTCGTCCGGGGCCCCGAGCCCGCCGGAGGTGGCCGCCCAGGCCGAACCGGCGTCGTGGTTCGGCTGGCCGTTGGACGAGATCACGCGCGAAGAGCAGTTCAAGCGCGAGCAGAACCCGCTCGACATCTGGGACAAGCTGGTTGCACACGCCCAGGAAAACAGGCCTCCCCAAGGCGGCGACGTCTATCGCTTCAAGTTCCACGGTCTTTTCTACGTCGCGCCCGCGCAGGATTCGCTGATGGTCCGGGTCCGGATTCCCGGCAACGCGCTCTCGAGTGCGCAGATGCGGGCGCTGGCCGCCATCGCGACGGATCTGGCGGGTGGCTACGGCGACATCACGACGCGCGGCAACATCCAGATCCGGGAGATCCCCCCGAAACACATGGTCGAGGTACTGGCGCGCCTGTCGGACTGCGCACTGACCTCGCGTGGGGCCGGTGCCGACAACGTACGCAACATAACCTGTTCGCCCCTGTCGGGCATCGATCCGACCGAGCTGATCGACGCGCGCCCGCTGGCGCGCGCGCTGCAGCTGCACCTGATCAACAATCGGGACCTGTACGGGCTTCCGCGCAAGTTCAATGTCAGTTTCGACGGCGGCGGCTGCGTCGGCCTCGCCACCGACACCAACGACATCGGGTTCGTCGCCACGCGCGTCGAGCGTGCGGGCGAAGAGGCCTCCGAAGTGTACTTTCGCGTGTTCCTCGCCGGCGTCACCGGCCATCTGCGCTTTGCCGACGACTGCGGCCTGCTGGTTGCTCCCTCGGAGTGCGTTGCGGTCGCCGCAGCGATACTGCGTGTCTTCGTCGATCATGGCGATCGGACCGATCGCAAGAAGGCGCGCCTTTGCTACGTGCTCGACCGGCTCGGCACGCCGAGGTTTCTCGAGCTCGTCCAGGCCAAGCTCGGCTTCGAGTTGCGTCGCTTTCCTTCCGAACGATGCTCTGCGCGAGCGCCGGTCGACAAGCACGGCCATATCGGCATTCGTCCTCAGCGCCAGCCGGGCCTGTCTTCGATCGGGATTGCCATTCCCGTGGGCCGCCTGCAGGCCAGCCAGATGGACGCGCTCGCGCGGCTGGCCGAAAAGTTCGGCAGCGCGGAGCTGCGGCCCACCGTATGGCAGAACCTGGTCCTGCCGAACGTGCGCGATGCCTGGATCCCGGACGCCGTCTGCGCGATTCAGTCGATCGGCTTCGACGTCAAGGCATCCACGATCAGCGGCTGCGTGGTCGCATGCACCGGAAACACCGGCTGCCGCTTCTCTGCCACGGATACCAAGAGTCAGGCGCTGCAACTTTCGCGCTACCTGGACGAGCGCGTGAAACTGGATGTGCCGATCAACCTTCACCTGACCGGATGTCCCAATTCCTGCGCACAACACCTGGTCGCGGACATCGGGCTGCTCGGGATGCAGGTCCCGCAGGGCGACCGATCGGTGGACGGCTATCACGTCTATGTCGCTGGCGGCCTGGAACAGGAGCGCGGCCTGGGTCGCGAGTTCGCGAAAAACATCCCCT
Source organism: Betaproteobacteria bacterium (assembly GCA_005882215.1). Taxonomy (GTDB): domain Bacteria; phylum Pseudomonadota; class Gammaproteobacteria; order Burkholderiales; family Burkholderiaceae_F; genus VBCK01. Next base: position 5,488 of record VBCK01000086.1, read on the forward strand.
TTGATGAGCTGCCGCCGCTGATCGAGCGTTTGCTGCTGGCGTACCGGGCGCAACGCGAGGCGCGGGAGACGTTCGTCGATTTCGCGCGCCGGCATCGGATCGATGCCTTGCGGGCGCTCGCGGGCGTGACAGGATCGTGAACTCGCTGCCCGATCTGGGCGCCCGGCCGAAACTGGAGCTGCTTCCGGCCGACGCTCCCTTCAGCGCCGACCAGCGCGCCTGGCTGAACGGCTTCTTCGCGGGACTGTTGACGCGGCTCGCCGAAAGGGCCGGCGAAAAGCCTGCCGATCCGCCTCCGCGCCTCGCGGTCAAGGTGCTGTTCGCCTCGCAAACCGGCTCGGCCGAAGGGCTTGCCAGGAAGCTGACCAAGGAGGCGAAAGGCAAGGGATTCGACTCGGATGTGCACGACCTGGGCTCTATGTCGCTCGACGCGCTCGCCGCGCTGCGGTGCGTGCTCGTGATCGCCAGCACTCACGGCGACGGCGACCCACCCGACGCTGTCGGAGCCTTCGCATCGCAGCTGGCGTCGGCGCAGGGCACTGCGCTTGCGGGCCTCAAATATGCGGTGCTGGCGCTCGGAGACAGCAGCTACGCCAGGTTCTGCCAGTTCGGCAAGATGATCGACGAACGCTTCGCGGCGCTCGGCGCCTCACGCCTGGCCGACCGGGTCGACGCCGACGGCGACCTCGCCGCTCCTTTCCAGCGCTTCCGGGAGCAGCTCTGGCCCGCGCTCAAGTCCGAGCTGCCTGCGGGTGGCGCCATCGCTCCGGAACCGGCTGCCGCCGAACCAGCGGATCGCTACGAGGAGGCCGAACCGCGCTGGAGCCGAGAGCGTCCGTTCGCGGCCGAACTGCTCGGAAAGCCGGTGCTCAACGGCGCACAGTCCGACAAGGAAGTCCGGCACGTCGTGCTGTCGCTGAAAGACTCGACCTTGACGTACGAGCCGGGCGACGCGCTGGGCGTCTGGCCCCGGCAGTCGCCGGACCTGGTTCAAGCCGTCCTGTCGGCCACGGGTGCACCGGCGTCCGCACCGGTCACCGTCGATGGCGAACCGTTCGATCTGGGCGAGGCACTGTCGACCAAGCGCGAGTTGACGGTGCTGACGTCGCCGACCGTGATCAAATTCGCCGCCCTGTCGGAAGACCGCGGGCTGCAGGATCTGGTGCAGCCCGAGCGCAGCGCCGCGCTGCGGCAGTTCCTGCAGGGCAAGGACATCGTCGACCTGCTGCAGGCCTACCCCGGCGTCGTCCGGGACGCCCAGCCGCTGGTGGATTTGCTGCCGCCCCTGAAGCCGCGCCTTTATTCGATCTCCTCGAGCCCGGCCGCCTTCCCGGACCAGGTGCATTTGACGATCGCGACGGTGCGCTTCGACAGCGGTGGCCGGCGTCGCGGCGGGCTGGCTTCGACATGGTTTGCGGATCGGCTCGACATCGGTGGCACCGCGCCCGTCTTTGTGCAGCCCAACCTGCGATTTCGGCTGCCCGCCGATCCAGGAACGCCGATCGTGATGATCGGTCCCGGCACCGGCATCGCGCCGTTCCGGGCCTTTCTGCATCATCGCCGGTCCCATCGCCTGACAGGGCGCACCTGGCTGTTTTTCGGCGAGCGCCGGGCGAACTGCGATTTCCTGTATCGATCGGAGTTCGAGTCCTTTCTGCACGGTCAGGAGCTGAGCCGGATCGACACCGCGTTCTCGCGCGATCAGGCCGCGAAGATCTACGTTCAGCATCGGATGCTCGAAGCCGGCAAGGAACTGTGGTCCTGGGTCCGGGACGGCGCCGCGATCTACGTGTGCGGCGATGCGTCCCGGATGGCGAAGGATGTCGACGCTGCCTTGCGCAGGATCTTCGTCGAGCATGGCCGCCGCTCCGATGCGCAGGCGCAGCTCGAACTGCACGAACTCGCGGCCGCCGGGCGCTACGTGCGCGACGTCTACTGACCGGCGCAAGCCATGTAGCGAGGCCTCGGCGCCGCTGCCGCCGAAGGCTGGCCCGGCTTTGGCGACGCTGCGCCCTGGCCTATGATCCTCGAGGGCGCTTACAGCCACCAGGAAAAGATCATGCAGCTGATCGGAATGCTCGATTCGCCGTACGTCCGCCGTGTTGCAGTTTCCCTGCAGCTCCTGGGCATCGCGTTTCAGCATCGCTCGATTTCCGTTTTCAGGACCTTCGAGCAGTTCCGCCAGATCAACCCCGTCGTCAAGGCTCCCTCGCTGGTCTGCGACGACGACACGGTGCTGATGGACTCGACACTGATGCTGCAATACGCCGAGTCCCTTGCCGGACCCGGCAAGTCGCTGATGCCCGCAGGCGTCGCCGAAGGACTACACGCGTTGCGCGTGATCGGGCTGGCTCTGGCAGCGTGCGAGAAGTCCATTCAGATCATCTATGAACGCAGCCTGCGGCCGGCGGAGAAGCAACACGAGCCCTGGATCTCCCGCGTGACCGGGCAGCTGCTGGCGGCGTATGAAGCGCTCGAGCAGGAGGTGTCGCGAGTCCCCCTTCAAACGCCATCCGGCGCCATCAATCAGGCCGGAATCACGGCAGCGGTTGCCTGGTACTTCACGCAGGCCACGCTGCCTGAAATAGTGGTCTCGTCGACCTTTCCCATGCTCGAACGGTTTTCGGCCGCCTCGGAGCGGCTTCCCGAGTTTCGAGCGGCACCACACGGGGCGGGCACGTACCCCCATAAGGACTAGGCCCAGGGCGCCGGTCGCCCGGCGCCTGGCCGCAGCGGCACGGACGAACCGATGCACGAGCTGGGCGCAGACCGCCTGAACGGGCAGCTGCTGCAAGCGATCGGGCTGGGTGACCTGGTTCCCGCTTCGCTGCAACGGTGGCGCCCCCTGATCGTCGAAGGCGTGCTGTTCCTGCTGCGGCGGCTTCCACCGCCCCGGCAAGCGGCCATGCTGGACGCGCAACGGCAGCTGCCTTCGGGCGCCTCGCCAGGGCAGCGGCTGGTCGCGCTGCTGGCACAGTGTCCGACGCTGCACAAGCTCGGCCAGGTCGTGGCGCGGCACCGGGGCATACCGGCGCACGTGCGGCGTGAACTGCACGTGTTGGAATCGCCGCCAGCGACGACGCCGGTGGCCGAGTTGCTGGCGCGGGTTCGCGGCGAGCTGTCGCCGGATGCACCGGTCACGATTGCAAGCGAGGTGCTCGCGGAGGGAAGCGTTGCGGCCGTGATCCCGTTCACGTGGCAAGACGGCGGCGAGATTCGGCACGGCGTCTTCAAGGTCCTGAAGCCAGGCGTGGAGCAGCGTCTGCACGAGGAACTTGAGGTCTGGCTCGAGGTAGCGGACTTCCTGCAGCAGCGCGGCCGGCAGCTGGAGCTGCCGGCGCTCGACTACCGCGACACGCTCGACAGCATCCGGGACCTGCTGGCCAGCGAAGTGCGACTGCAGGTCGAGCAGGCCAACATGGCCGCCGCGGCGCGTCTGTACGCTGGCGAGGCGCGGATCCAGGTGCCGCAGCTGTTGCCGTGGTGCACCGCGCGGATGACGGCCATGGAACGGGTCCGCGGCACCCACGTTGCCGATGCGCGGCTGCCGCCAGGAGTGCGCGAGCGCCTGGCCGAATCGATGGTCACCGGGCTGCTGGCGCGCCCGTTCTGGAGCCGCGGCGAGGAGGCGCTGATCCACGCGGACCCTCACGCCGGCAACCTGGTCGCGACCCACGATGGGCGGCTGGCGGTACTGGACTGGAGTCTGGCGGCGCGCCTTTCGAAGGCGCACCGCGAGGCACTGGTCGATGCCGCGGCCGGCGGCTTCACGTTCGATGCGCGGCGGATCGGTCGGGCGGTGGCTGCTCTCGGCTCGCTGACACCCGAGGATCCGGTACTGCGGGCGGCGGTGGGGCGGGCGCTGCAGCGGGTGCGGCAGCTGACCTTGCCCGGGTTCGATTGGCTGGTGGCGCTGCTCGATGACGTCGCCTCCAGCACGGAGGCGGGCTTTCGTCACGAGCTGATCCTTTTCCGCAAGGCGTGGCTGACGCTGCGCGGTGTGATCGACGATGTCGCCGCCGGGTGCCCGACCGACCGGGTGCTGCTCGGCGCGGGTCTGCAGCGTCTGATTGCCGAGCTGCCGTCGCGCATCATCGCGCCGCTCGATTCGCGACACTTCGACTCCCACCTGTCCAGCGCCAATCTGGTCGGGCTATGGATGTCGGCGTCACTCGCGCCGGCCCGGTTTTGGCTCGGTGCGGGTGTGTAGAGGCTCAGACATCTGGATTAAGGAAAAAACTCCGCCGGTATTCGGGGCCATCCCCATTGATGCCGATTCCGGGCGGACTATATTGGGTCGGGTATCTGGTTGCCGACGTCGCAAGAGGCGCTGTGTTCGAGTCGGTTGGGCGGGCCATCGCGGCCTATCTTTTGGAGCCGATCGGCCGGCCCGGCGGCTGCAGGGAAGACGCGCTTCTGGTGGCCGACACGCTCAGGCCCGGCGATGTGCTGCTGGTTGAAGGCAACACGCGCATGAGCGCGGCGGTCAAGTATCTGACGCAATCCATGTGGTCGCATGCCGCTCTGTATGTCGGCCCGCGCCCGGAACTGCCGTCTTTCCGAGGAGAGGCGACCGCACTGATCGAGGCCGATGTGCTGGAAGGCGTTCGCGCCGTGCCGCTGTCGTTCTACGGCAACTTCCGAATGCGGATCTGCCGCCCGGTCAACCTGACCGCGAAGGACCGCGAGCAGCTCGTTCAGTACGCGATCCAGCGTCTGGGCCATCAGTACGATTTGAAGAACGTTTTTGATCTGGCGCGCTACCTGTTGCGGTTCCCGATGCCGGCGCGCCTGCGTCGGCGCATGATCGGCTGCGGAAGCGGCGACCCCACGCGCGCGATCTGCTCGACGCTGATCGCGCAGGCCTTTGGTGCGGTGCGCTATCCCATCCTGCCGATCATCACGCGCAAGCGCGATGGCAATCCGGGCCGGGCTGACCAGGTGCGCGAGTTGTGGAGAATCCGTCACTACAGCCTGTATGCGCCCCGCGACTTCGACATCTCCCCGTTTTTCGAGGTGGTCAAACCCCGCATCGTGGGACTGTTCGATTACCGGTGCGTCCCCTGGAGCGAGGGCGATACGGTGGTCGTCGATGACAGCCCGGCCCTGACCGAGCTCGATTCTGCCGAGCTCGATCCTATTGTCCAGGCGGAATACGTCTCCGACTGAGGCGCGGGCTGGCGCGCCAGGGGCGAGAAGCTGCCGAGCGCAGGCTCAATGTCGCCTGGAATGCAGCCGGGTGTCTTCCGTTGCCGGGATCGTGATGAACCCGATGTGCTGCACGCCGGCTCGCTGCGCGGCCGACATCAGCGCAGCCACGTACTCGTAGCGGACCGCGCGGTCGGCCCGCAGATGCAGCTCGGGCTGCGGCGTCGCCTGGGCGGCCTGCCTCAGGCGTGCGTCCAGCGTGTCGCCGTCCACCCGCGTCCCGTTCCAGTACAACAGGCCGGCCGCATCGATCGCCACGTCGATGGCCGCCGGCGCGGGGCTGGCCGGAGCCGCCTGCGCGGCGGGCAGATCGAGCTTGATCGCGTAGGTCAGCAGCGGAGCGGCGATGATGAACACGACCAGCAGCACCAGCGTGACGTCCACCAGCGGCGTGACGTTGATCTCGGCCATCGGCTCGAACAGGTCCGAGCCCTGCCGGAAGCGGCCGAAGGTCATCATCTCGATGCGGTCCCGGCCTGAGCGGCTGTGGTGGCCGCAGGCTCGGCCAGCAGCGCGTGCAGGTCGTGCGCGAAGCCGTCGATCTGCGCGATCACGAGCCGGTTGGCGCGCGCAAAGCTGTTGTAGGCCAGCACGGCCGGTATTGCCACGCCCAGTCCGAAGGCGGTCATGATCAGCGCTTCGCCGACCGGACCGGCCACCTTGTCGATCGACAGCGAGCCGCTGGAGGCGATGTTCAGCAGCGCGTGGTAGATGCCCCAGACCGTTCCCAGCAGCCCGACGAACGGCGCCGTCGCCCCAACCGATGCCAGCAGGGTCAGCCCCGACTCCAGCCGTCCGGTCGCCGCCTGGATCGCCGAGCGCAGCGCGCGCGTCAGCCGGTCCGACGGTGTGCTCCAGGGCGAGCCGCCGCCGGCCGGCTGCCGCGCGGCCTCGATCGCGGCCCTGGCCAGCGGCGCCAGCAGCGCCTCCGAATCCTGGGCCGCCAGCGCGGCCAGCGCCTGATCGATCGTCGGCGACGACCAGAACGCTTCGAGCGAACGCAGCACGCGGCGTGCCCTGATGTTGGACCAGGTTTTCAGGATGATCAGGAACCAGCTGGCGAGCGACATCGCAAACAGCAGATAGACGTTGGCCCGGATCAGGCCGTCGGCCTGCGTCCAGAAATGCTCGAATCCGAACGCTTCGTTCACCGCTGGTTCGCCCGGATTATCCGAGACCTAGCACGTCGCGCATGTCGTACAGGCCGGGCTCGCGCTGCGCGAGGAACCTTGCCGCGCGCAGGCCGCCCAGCGCGTATGTCATCCGGCTCGACGATCGGTGCGTGATCTCGATCCGCTCACCGGTGCCGGCGAACATCACCGAGTGGTCCCCGACCAGGTCGCCGCCGCGTATCACCGAAAAGCCGATGCTGCCCGGCGGCCGCGGACCGGTCAACCCGTGGCGTCCATGCACGGCGACCTGCTGCAGCGAACGGCCCTGGGCGCTGGCGACCAGTTCGCCCAGGCGCAGCGCGGTGCCGGAGGGCGCGTCCACCTTGTCGCGGTGGTGTGCTTCGATGATCTCGACGTCGAAATCGCCCGACAGCATCCGCGCCGCCAGCTCAGCCAGCCGGAACGCCACGTTGACCCCGACGCTCATGTTCGGCGAGAACACGACCGGCACGCTGCGCGCGGCCTGCTCGATGTGCCGCCGCCCCGCCTCGTCGAAGCCGGTCGTTCCGATCACCGCGCGCACCCGATGCTCGACGCAGACCTGCAGGTGCCGCAGCGTGCCTTCGGGCCGGGTGAAATCGATCAGCGCGTCGGCCTGCGCAATCGACGACAGCTCGCTGGTGATGATCACGCCGCTGGCGCGGCCCAGGAACAGTGCGCAATCCTGTCCGATTTGCGGCGCGTCCTCTCGCTCCAGCGCGGCCACGATCGACAGGTCGTCGGTTGCCAGCGCCGCCTCGATCAGCATGCGTCCCATGCGACCGCCGCTTCCCGCGATAGCGAGTTTCATTTTTTCCCCGACTCCCCCGCCGATCACGACGGACCCTCGTCCATTCTGCGAAAGCCCGGCAAACCCGCCGAGAGGCTACTTCTCGGATACCGGCGACGCCGCCTGCGGGGCCGGCGGTGAGTCCGACCCCTGCGGTGCCTGCGAGGGCGGCGGCGAGTCCGATCCCGGCGCAGCCGGTTGCGAGGCAGGCTCCTTGGGCGAATCCGATTCCGGCGGTGCCGCTTGCAAGGCCGGCGCCTTGGGCGGCGTGCTGGGCCGCGCGTACGCCTTCTGACCCAGGATCAGGTTGTCGGCCATCGATTCCGGAGGCATCGGATCGCTGGTGAAGTGGTCGAGCCGGTTGTCCTTGAAGTAGACGACCAGGTTGCGTCGCTGCGGCGCGCCGACGCGCGGGTTCAGGTAGTACAGATAGTCCCAACGCTCCGGATGGAACGCGTCCGTCAGAAGGGGAGTCCCCAGCATGAATCTGACCTGGTCGCGCGTCATGCCAGGCCTGAGCTGGTCGACCATGTCGCTGGTGATCACGTTGCCCTGCTGGATGTCCGGCCGATAGGGCTCCAGGAAGTGGGGCAGGTAGTCGGTGACCGAGCCGCAACCGGCCGTGATCAGCGCGCCGCTCAACAGTGCGGCGCATGCTGCGGTGCGCCTGCTGCGCCGAGCGCCTGCTTGCGCACCGGACGGGGGCGTGCTCTCTTCGCGCTGCGGCAAATTTTGATGCAACCGGCGCGTCCCCGGTTCGACAGGGCACAACTTAATTGGGCTCATTTGTGCCTATGATACCGACTGAACGATTGCGGATTGGGCAGGAAATGAAGAACGCATCGGGTTCGACCGATTTGAAGGTCAGCGGACTTAAGGCCACCGCCCCGCGCCTGAAAATCCTGGAGATCTTCCAGAAGCACTCGGCGGAACCGGACTCGGGCCGGCACATGAGTGCCGAGGATGTCTACCGTGCGCTGGTGGCCGAGCACGTGGACGTGGGTCTTGCCACCGTGTATCGGGTGCTGACGCAGTTCGAGCAGGCGGGTCTGCTGGTGCGGCGCCACTTCGAGGCCGGGCGGGCGGTGTTCGAGCTGAACGAGGGCCCGCATCATGACCACCTGGTCTGCCTGACCTGCGGGCGCGTCGAGGAGTTCGTCGATCCCGAGATCGAGCAGCGGCAGAAGGCGATCGCGCTGGAGCGCGGTTTCGAGTTGCAGGATCACGCGCTCGCGATGTACAGCGTGTGCCGCAAGCCGAACTGCAGCCACAGAGACGGAGGCTGAAACCACTCGCGCGGGCATCGCGGCCCGCGGGCGAGCTTAGCCGGCCAGCAGTTCGCGAGCGTGTTTGCGCGTCGTGTCGGTGATCTGCTGACCACCCAGCATCCTGGCCAGCTCTTCCACGCGCCCGGCCCGGTCCAGCGGGGCGACGCTCGACACGGGCCGCTGGTCCGGGCCCTGCAGCTTCGTCACCACCAGGTGCCGGTCCGCGTGTGCCGCCACTTGCGGCAAGTGGGTCACGCACAGCACCTGGCGAATCTGCCCAAGTTGCTTTAGCCGGCGGCCGACGACATCGGCCACGGCCCCGCCGATCCCCGCATCGACTTCGTCGAAGATCAGGGTCTGAACCGGCGTCGCGGAGGCGGCGATCACCGAGATCGCCAGGCTGATGCGGGATAGCTCGCCGCCCGAGGCCACCTTGGCGAGAGCCCGCAGCGGCGCTCCGGAGTGCCCGGCAACCCGGAACTCGGCCCTCTCCAGCCCGGTGGCAGACGCTTCCGACGGCTCCAGCTCGACCGCGAAGCGGCCCCCCGCCATCGACAGGTCCTGCATTGCGCGGCTCACCTCGCGGCCCATATTCTGGGCCGCCTGCCGGCGCGCTGCCGAAAGCTCGCCGGCTGCCTGTGCGAAGCGCTGTTCAGCGGCCGCCTCGGACTCGCGCAGGCCATCCAGGTCCGAAGCCGCCGTCAGCGCCGCCAGCCGGGCCCGCGTGTCTTGCAGCAGCGCGGCCAGCTCCTGCGGAGCGCAGCGCAGCTTGCGCGCCGCCGCGTGCATTGCCGCCAGCCGCGTTTCCACCTGGGCCAGCCGGGCCTCGTCGAGATCCGCATGGGCCAGGTACTGGCTCAGCTGGCGTACCGCTTCATCGACTTCGTTGCGCGCCGATTCGAGGATCTCCAGCACCGGCTGCAAGCGCGCATCGAATCCGGCGAGCGGGCGAAGCCGCCCGCTGGCCGCATCGATCCGTGCCAGCGCGGCCAGCTCGGCTTCGGCCAGCGTGTCGATCGCCTCGTGCGCGCCTTCCAGCAAACTGGCCGCGTGCGACAGGCGCTTGTGCTCGGACGACACGTGCTCCCACTCGCCGGGCTGCGGATCCAGCTCGGTCAACTCCTCCGCGGTCCAGGCCAGGCGCTCCCGTTCGCTTGCGGCGCTGGCCGAGGCTGCTTCCGCGTCCAGCCGGGCCTGCCGCGCGCGCCGCAGTTCCGCATACGCGGCGGCGGCGCTGCGGGCCGACGCCTGCAGTTGACCGTGCTCGTCGAGCAACTGCAGCTGCGCGGCCGGCCGCAGCAGCGACTGATGGGCGTGCTGGCCGTGGATGTCGACCAGGCCCTCGCCCAGCTCGCGCAGTTGCGCCAGCGTGACGGCACTGCCGTTGATGAAGGCGCGACTGCGCCCGGCCCCATCGACCGTGCGGCGCACCAGCGCGATATCGCCCTCGCAGCCGAGCCCGGCCTGGGCCAGCCAGTCTGCGCTGCGCGGATCGACCCGGAATTCGGCGGCGACCTCGGCCCGTTGCGCGCCGTCCCGGATCACGCCGGAGTCGGCGCGCTCGCCCAGCGCCAGTTGCAGTGCATCGATCAGGATCGATTTGCCGGCACCGGTCTCGCCGGTCAGCACGGTGAAACCCGGCCCGAAATCCAGTTCAAGCGATTCGACGACGACGAAGTCGCGGACGGACAGGGTGAGCAGCATCGAGAGCAGGCGCGACGGGCGCGTGTTCAGGCCCGCCCATACGGTTCGCCGGACAGCACGTTCCAGTGCAGCTTGCGCCGCAGCGTCTCGAAATAGTTGTAGCCGGCAGGGTGCAGCAGCGTCACGCGGTCCGGGCTCAGGCGCGCCCGCACGACGTCGCCCGGTCGCAGCGGGGAAAACAGCTGCATGTCGAAATGCGCGCTTGCATCGCGCAGGTCGCTGAGCTCGATTTCGACCACGACGCTGTCGGGCAGCGCAATCGGCCGGTTGGACAGCGTGTGCGGGGCCACTGGCACCAGCACCAGCCCGGCCAGCGACGGGTGAAGGATCGGCCCGCTGGCCGACAGCGCGTAGGCCGTCGACCCGGTCGGCGTGGCCAGGATCACGCCGTCGGCGCGCTGGGTGTACATGGTCGCGCCATCGACCCGCACCGTGAATCCGAGGATGCCGCCGGCGGTGCCATGCGACACCACCACGTCGTTGAAAGCGCGTCCGCGGTGCAGGCTCTCGCCGTCGCGCAGCACCTCGGCCTCCAGCAGCGTGCGGCGGTCGGCCTCGAAGCGGCCGGCCAGCATGTCCGACAGCACGTCGGGCACGTCGTCCAGACCGATGTCGGTGATGAAACCGAGCCGCCCGAAGTTGATGCCGATCAGCGGAATTGCGTGGGCGGACAGCTCGCGCGCGATGCCGAGCATCGTTCCGTCGCCGCCCAGCACGATCGCCAGGTCGGCCTTTTGCACCAGCACCGACAGCGGGTGGCCGTCGAACCCGCGCAGATCGACCGCGTCGCGCGTGCCGGCCTCGATCAACGGGGTCAGCGAGGCCTGCTCGACCAGGCGCACAATCTGCAGCAGCACGTGCTGCAGCGCGGGCCGATTGCCCTCCGTTCGCGGTTTGGCGAAGATGGCCACGTTGTGGAAGGGCGCGGTCATGCCTTGATTATGCAAGAAAAGCCCCGGACAACGACATCCCGCACGGCACTGACAAGGCCCGGCGCGCTTCGTAGAATGTGACCCATGCTGGACAAGCGCTCGCGACTGCTGCTTAAACGGCTGATCGAGCAGTACATCGAGGAAGGTCAGCCGGTCGGCTCAAGATCGCTGTCGAAGCTTTCCGGACTGGAGTTGTCGCCGGCCACGATCCGCAACGTGATGGCCGACCTGGAGGAGCTCGGGTTCGTCTCCAGCCCGCACACGTCGGCCGGGCGGGTGCCGACGCCGCGAGGCTACCGCTTCTTCGTCGATACGCTGATGACGGTGCGGCCGCTGGAGGCCGAGCAGACCCAGCTGATGGAGGGGCAGATGCTGGTGGCCGAGCCCCAGCGGGCGATTCAGACGGCCGCGCAGCTGCTGTCGAGCCTGTCCTCGTTCGCCGGGGTCGTGCTGTCTCCGCGCCGTGCCTCGACCTTCCGCCACGTCGAATTCCTGCGCCTTTCCGACCGTCGAACGCTGATGATCGTGGTGTCGCCGGAGGGCGACGTGCACAACCGGATCCTGATCACCGAGCGGCCCTATTCGCAGGCCGAGCTGATCGAGGCGGGCAACGTGCTGAATCAGCGGTTCGCCGGGCTGAGCTTCGAGCAGGCGCGCGCCTCCCTGCGCGGCGAGTTGAGCGCGCTGCGCCAGGAAATGGCCGACCTGATGGAAGCGGCGGTGCAGGCCGGCGCCGAGGAAGTCGAACGGTCCGACCCGGTCGTGATTTCGGGCGAACGCAACCTGCTCGGGGTCAACGATCTGGCCGCCGACATGGATAAGTTGAGGGCGCTTTTTGACCTGTTCGACCACAAGGCGCGCTTGCTGCAGTTGCTGGACGTCTCGGGCCGCTCGCAGGGCGTGCAGATCTACATCGGCGGTGAATCGAAGCTGGTGCCGCTGGAGGAGCTGAGCATGGTGGTGGCGCCCTACGAAGTGGACGGCAAGGTGGTGGGCACGCTCGGCGTGATCGGTCCGACCCGGATGGCGTACGAGCGCGTGATTCCGATCGTCGACATCACGGCCAAGCTGCTTTCCAACGCGCTGTCGCGCGACTGATCCGCACGCTTATGCGATTCATCGGAACGGATCGGTACGTCCATGGGACCCCGGAGCGGTCGGCCGTCGTGCTGATCAACCTGGGCACGCCGCCGGCGCCGACGGCAGCCGCCGTGCGCCGTTACCTGCGCGAGTTCCTGTCCGATCCGCGCGTGGTGGAGATTCCGCGCTGGATCTGGTGGCCGATCCTGAACGGGCCCGTGCTCGCGATACGACCGCGCCGCTCAGCGGCCAAGTATGCCGCCATCTGGACCCCCGAGGGCTCACCGCTGCTGGTAGGGTCGCGGCGTCAGGCGGCCGCACTGAACGAGCAGCTCGCGCTGCGGGGGCTCGAGCTGGACGTGGTGCTGGCAATGCGCTATGGCATGCCTTCGATCGAGGAGGCCTTGCGTCAGTTGCGATCGCGCAACGTCACCCGGATGCTGATGCTGCCGCTTTATCCGCAGTACTCGGGCACCACGACGGCTTCGGCCGTCGATGGGGTGAACCGCGTGCTGGGCCGTCTGCGCGACGTTCCGGAGATCCGCTGGATCAAGCACTTCCCCGACGATGGTGGCTACATCGATGCCTTGCGCGCCAGCGTGGCCGACCACTGGGAGCGTCATGGTCGGGGCCAGTGCCTGCTGATGAGTTTTCATGGGTTGCCGCGGCGCAATCTGGATTTGGGCGACCCGTATCACTGCGAGTGCCACAAGACGGCACGCCTGCTGGCCCAGGCACTGGGGCTGGCGCCGTCCGCGTACCGGGTCAGCTTCCAGTCGCGCTTCGGCCGCGCCCGCTGGCTCGAGCCGTCCACCGTCGACACGCTGCGCGAACTGGCGGGGAGCGGCGTGAAGCGACTGGACGTGGTCTGCCCCGGATTTGTCGCCGACTGCCTGGAAACGCTGGAGGAGATCGCGATCGAGGGTCAGGCGCAGTTCCTGGCCGCCGGCGGCCAGCAGCTGCGCTACATCCGCTGCCTGAACGACAGCTCAGGATTCATCCGGGCGCTGGCCGACCTGGTGGAGCGCAACGTGCAGGGCTGGCCGGTCGATCCCGGCCAGCTGGAGGCGCTCTCCCGCGAGGCCCGGCGCAGCGCCGAGCTGGCGATGGCGCTGGGCGCGCGCCAGTAAAGGGCCGTTACGACGTCGGCGCCGCGGCCGGATCGCGAATCAACAGCCCGTTTTCGATCCGCACGCGTGTTCCGATGATCGGGCCCGGGTTGGCCGGCACCGTGATGGTTCGCAACTGGCCGTTGTCCAGCCGCACGTCGACTTCGTAGCGGGTCGTCGCCTTCACTTCCTTCTCGACCTCGTGCCCGGCCACCGCGCCGCCGATCACACCGAGGATGCTCATCGCGTCCTTGCCGTGACCGCTGCCGAACTGGTGCCCCACCAGCCCGCCGACCACTCCGCCGGCGACTGCGCCGACCCCGGATCCCTGGCCGGCGGTCTTCACCGCTCTGACCCCGGCGACGATTCCGCAGTCGTTGCAGACGGGAGGAGGCGGCGGCGCTGCCACCGCCACCTCGGGCGGAGCCGATGGCGCCGCGACGGCTGCCTCGGGCGGAACGGCGGCGACGCCGGCCGACGAGCCGTACGCGTTCGCCACGGGCGCGGGTGTCTTGGGCTTCGTCGTGTGGGCCGGCTTGTGCGTCGGGCTGGGCAGCGGAGCGATCGCCTTGTCGGTCGGGCTCGCTGTCTCGGCAGGAGCGGCCGCAGCCGCCGGTGCGCTCGTGGCCGGGCTGGCGCCGGCGTCGGTGGCCGCGACGGCCGCGCTCTCCGGGCCGCGGTGGGCCGCGACCTGGTCGGTGATCAGTACGATGGCCCCCAGCACGCTGACGACGATCACAGCGACCGCGGCCATTGCGACCAGCGGGTGCAGCTTTCTGGGCGTTGGTGAAAGTGCGTCCATACAGGTACCTCCGATAACGAATAGGCTAATTTTGTTCCCTTAACGCAGACATCGTCGGTATCGCTGACGCGGGATCGGGCGGTTGTGTAACGGATTGTTGTGTCCCATCTTCCGAGGCGGCCGGGGCAGGGCTTGAAATTCGGCGCTCTGCCCCAACCTCCGGAAAAGTTTTTAGATTTCATACGCTTGGACAAGGGGAGGCAAGACCTTGGAGCCCGATACCGGACCTCAGGGACAAGCGTTCGAGGCCGCCAACGACGGCTTGGCCCCGACGCCGGCCACCGAAGGGGCGCCGCCGGACCTGCTGGCCGAACTGGAGGCCGCACGACGCAAGGCGGCGGAAAACTACGATCTGTATCTGCGGGCGCGAGCCGAGCTCGAGAACGCCCGCCGGCGCGCGGCCGAGGAAGTCGCGAAGGTCCAGAAGTACGCGATCGAGTCGTTCGCCGAGTCGCTGATTCCGGTCGCCGACAGCCTGGAACGCGCGCTCGAAGCGAGCGCGGCCGATCCCGAAAAGCTGCGCGAGGGCGTGCAGATCACGCTGAAGCAGCTGCTGGCTGCCTTTGAAAAGGTCCGGCTGACCGAAATCAATCCGGTCGGCCAGAGATTCGACCCGCACCGGCACCAGGCCGTTTCGACGGTTCCCGTTGCCGAGGTCGAAGGAGCCCCGGTGCCCAATCACGTGGTTGCCGTGCTCCAGAAAGGCTGGATGATCGCCGATCGCGTGCTGCGGCCGGCGCTGGTCATCGTCAGCCGGGGCACTTGAAACACGGCGGCCAAGCTCCAGTTAAGTCCCAGGAAACATAACGACATGCGCTGCATACTGAACTGAGGAACGCCAGATGAGCAAGATCATCGGAATCGACCTGGGTACGACCAACTCGTGCGTCGCCGTCTCCGAGGGCGGACAGGTCAAGGTCATCGAGAACTCCGAGGGCGCCCGCACCACGCCGTCGGTCGTCGCCTACATGGACAACGACGAGATCCTGGTGGGCGCGCCGGCCAAGCGGCAGGCGGTGACCAATCCGAGGAACACGCTGTTCGCGGTCAAGCGCCTGATCGGCCGCCGCTTCGAGGAAAAGGAAGTCCAGAAG
>VBCK01000043.1 GCA_005882215.1 Betaproteobacteria bacterium
GAAAGACCGCTGACGCTCAGCAGGGCGCGCAGAGCGCGGCGGCTAACTAGCACCGGTCCGTAGCGCCCAAGCTTGGAATCGCCAGGGAACAGGCTGAATAAAGGGCGCCGCCGTCCAGGCGGCGCTCGCGGCAACGTACTGCCTCAGGTGTTCGGGTACCCGGTGCCTGCGTTCGGATTCAGGAAGTCGAACATCTCGCTGGCGGGCACCATCAGGTTGAAACGCGGGTCGGACGTCTGGATACCGAGGTAGTTGCGCAGCACGGCGTGGATGTGGCGCGGCGTGATCACGACGCCGTTGACAGGGTCCACGGCGCCGGTGGCGGTGCTGATCTTCAGCTGCTGGTGTCGTGGGCCGCTGGCGCCAAAGACGCGGTTGCCCCAGGCCGGGTTGGCCTCCATCAGCACCTGGGAGCCGATCGACCAGTGGTCCTTGCCGTTGCCGGCATTCAGCGGCGTGCGCCCGAACTCCGAATAGATCCGGACCAGGATCCGGTTGCTGATGCCCAGCGCGGCGGACTTCTGCCAGATGTAGTCGACCAGGTTGGTCAACTGCGGCAGCGCGGTGGCGTAATCGCTGTCGATGTTGCTGTGCGCGTCGAAGCCGCCGCGCTCCAGCTGGATCGTCGAGGTGATGCCGGCCTGCGCGGCGATCAGCCCGACCTGCGCGTCGGCGAAGCTGTCGAGTTGGGTCGGCAGGAACTGAGCGACACGCTGCAGCAGCGCGCGCGAGTCGGACGCCCCCAGAAACTCCTGCGCGACCGTCTGCGCCCGCGGCAGCGTGTCGGCGCGCGCCTGCAGCGCATTCATCCGGTCGGCGCGCGCCGCTAGGACCTTGTCGAGATCCGACTGTTTCATGTAGTCGGCGCTCGCCGACTGCGCGTTCGGCGCCACCAGCGCGCGCAGCGCGTCGACGGACGGCATCGGCGTCGGCGCAACCAGGCCGGCGCTTGTCGAGAAGCCCCCGGCGTTGAGCCATGGCATCGGGAGGGCCTTGCCCTCGACGCTCGCGAACAGCTCCGACAGGTTCGGATAGCCCAGATCGAGCCGGCCGGTCGCATGCACGCGTGTGCCGTCCTCGTGGTTGTTCGTCTCGCTGTCGACGCCGTTCAGCACGAGCGTCTGTTTGAAGTAGCTGTCGAAGAAGGCTTTGTTGCTGCCCATCGGCGCCGAGCGGATGTTGCCCGACACGTTCGCCGGCGTGACGCCGGCGTAGTGGTTCAGCGTCTTGTCCTTTTCGCGCGGATCGGTCCAGGAGCTCTGGTCGATGCCACCTCCAGCGTGGATGTTGACCAGGATGCGCCCGCTATAAAGGCCCGTGCTCTGCGCGCGCGCTTCCGGAATCACGCTCCACCATGGAATCAGCAGGCCGCCGGCACCGGCCAACAGGAAGTCTCTGCGGTTCATAAGGTCCGTCCTCGATTTCCTGGGGCCGATCATTCGTAGAGGAACTGCGGGTCGCCCAGCATGTACGCGAGCACCGTGGCCCAGGCGCGGCCCGTGTAGTTCGGGTCGTTGCCGTCGTTGTAGACGCAGGCGACGGGCTTCGCCGGGGCGGTGGCGCGGTCGTTCCAGACGTCCGTGAGCAGCTTCACCGTACGCTGCACTTCCGGATCGGTCACGGGTACGTCCTGCTTCCACAGCCACTTATGCAGGTAGCGCACGTTCGCGGCGATCGCATCTGGCGCAGTGGCGGGCGTGTCGGTCAGCATGACCGACGGAAACAGCAGCCGGCTGGAGGCCGACTTGTCGAAGTCGGCCTTCGCGATCGCGCAGCTGCGGGTCGCAACGAGCCGGTCGATCGTTATGGCCTGCATCATCGTGTAGTCCTTCGCGCGCGTCGCGCGCGTCTTGCCGTCGAAGTTGCCGTAGGTCAGCGCGAGACCCGCGTACGGGTTCGCGAACTCGGTCCAGGTCTGGCCGACAAGGCCCGCCAGCTTCAAGTTCAACTGCGTCGGAATCAGCAGGTTGTAGCTGCCGACGTCGGCCAGGTCCATCGCGCGGCTCGCGGTCATCCCGGCGGCCGCGGTGGCGCGGAACCACTGACTGAGCACGAGGTCGGTCAGCAGGTCCTTGACCTTGTAGCTGCCGGCCTGGAAGTGAGTCGCGATCGCGGCGAATTCCTGCTGCTGCGCGTTGTAGGCCGCGAGCTGCGACGCACCGCTGGCGCCGCTTGAATCCAGCGGCGCCTTCAGCGGCGCGCGGCCGAACACGGCCTCGTACCAGAACTGGACTGCGCCAAGCGCGAACCGCGGATCCGCCGCGACCTGCTGGCCGAGCCATTGCAGTGCGGTGTTGTCGCCGGTCACGCCGCCGGGCATCGGCGTATTGGTGTATCCGGGCGCCTTCTCGTCGCGGAACCAGTTATCGCCTTCCATGTAGAACGGCTGGCCGGCGGCGTTCTTCGGATAGCTGGACGAGCGGTAGCTCGCCGGCAGCGCGATGTCCTTGCCGGCCGCCGACTTGAAGGGCAGGAAGCGGTTGTTCTCGGCCCAGTTCTGGAATCCGGCGGCCATCGGGTCGATCGTGTCGTGGCATGCCGCGCAACCCGGGTTCTCGACCGTGGGAACGATGAAGTTGCCCGGTCCGCCAATCGGGCGCTGCGCCAGCGTGGCGACGTCGGTCGCGAGAAACTGGTTGGCGAGGGTGAAGATGCGATGGCGATTGCGGTTGGTCGCTGTCGTCGGGAAGCTGTCCAGCCAGGCGTGCGTCGACAGCACGCCGGCGTGCTCGCGCACTCCGCCGATCTGAGCAGGGAGCGTCGCCTGCCGCCATTCGCTGTCGTCGGCGGGATTCGTGAATGCGCCCTGCACCGTTGCGCCGAGATAATGCGCCAGCACGCCGTTGACGACCGTATAGTTGCCCTGGACGATATCGGTCCATGGGCGGTCTCCGTGGACGATGAACTTCATCAGTTCGATCGGCTCCGCCTGCACCGCCGCGTCGAAGCGCGCCGTGTCGGCCTGCGTAAGGCTCGCGAGGGCCGGGAAGTCGGCGGCGATCAGTCCGCCGTTGCCGCGCGTGACGACGCGCAGCGTGAGGAACTGCGTCATTCCGGCTTCGCCGAGGAAGCGGTCGAACGCGGCGCCCTGCATGAATCCGCGGATCGTCTGGCGCAGCGCGTCGGGGCCGCCCGCGGCTGCGGCCGATTCCGCACCCGTCGGGTTGCGGCCGGCGAACAGCACGGCCGCGCGCGCAAGCGCCGCCGCGTCACTGGTGAACTGGACCCCGGACCAGAATCCGGAGGCCTGCCCCATCGTCGAGGCCGCGCAGCTCTGCTGCAGTACGGGCATCAACGCCGCGAGGTTCGTATAGGGCTGCGAGTTCGCGTCGACGAACGGTGCTCCGCCGCCGTGGCTCGGCTGGCCGATCGACTTCGACAGCACGAGGCCACCGGTCGCCGCCACGAAATCCCGCAGGATCATGTAGTTCTGCTGGGCGTCGGCGCCGGGCTCGAACAGGAGCCGGGTGCCGCCGGCAACGCGGCCCGCGGCGTGGCAGGTCACACAGCTCGAAGCCATTTCGGGCCAGACCGTGCTGGTGAACTGCGGGGGCGCGGTGCATGCGGCCGCCGCAGTGGCGCCCGGTGCTGCAGGGCTGGTCGGCGTGTTCGAGGCGCCGGTTGCCAATGTGCTCGATCCGCCACCGCAGGCGCCCAGCAGTGCCGCCGCGACGCCGGCCAGGAGCAGCGCTCCGGTTGAGCGGAAGCTTGAGGCAACTTCGGATCGCATCGTCTTCCCCCTGCGCGTTCGATAGCCCGTCGGCGGAATGAATACTGCCGCGGCGGCGCTGGAATTCAATTCGGCGGTTAGGATGAATGTGATTCGCTTCCCGCCGCGCCGCGGTCTTTCTCAAGAGGGAAAATGCATCAACGCGAGAATTTCTTAAGAGGAAAACTCAACCGTTCGGACGTTCCTGCTGTCCAGGTCAGCCGCGCACAATCTGGAAGCGGGGCGAGAGCAGGAACTCAATATTTGTTGCGCAGCTCTGCAGATCGCACACTCGATCGTGCCTGAGCAGTGGAGCTGGTCGGGCCGTCGCAGCACCCGCGTCAAGACTTCGGCGCTCCGCACCGGTGCGAGTATGCTGGTTTCCGAGGACTTATCGCGATCGCGTGGCGGCCAGCCATGAACATCATTTCAGCCTTGCTCAGGGCCCTGTTTTCCGGCGTGGCTCGGCTGCCAACAGTGCTCCGGTGGACCGCGAGCGCGATTGCATCGGTCCTCGGGCGGCGGATCCCGCAGTTGCTGTGGGTCAGACGGCGGATTGCCCTGTCCGACGCGGCCAGCATCACACTCGAAGAGGCACGTCTTTGCCGATCGATCTTGGGCGACGCCGCGGAGCGGCTCGGCCCGGAGAAGTCACCCGACGCTGTTCTCGACTACATCGCTACGTACATCGCTGAGCACTCGAATATCTGGGGCAAGCAGCAGTCCTCGACCCAGATCGAACTGATCGGCCCGATGCAGTCGAAGAAGGGTACCTTTTCCGATGCCGGGTCGATGCTTGGCTTTCGAAACCATACCGTCTTCACGGACCTGCAGATCGATGGCGCGGATCTGCAAAGAGTCCTCCGGGAGATGAGGGAGGAGCCGAAGACCGAACCGAGGACTTGATCCCTGCGCCAAGCCCGTGACGGCGCCAGCGCAATGCGCGCTTACTCGATCCGGGGTCTGGGCTTGCGAATGATGAGGACCCCGGTGAGCATGCCGGCGCCCAGCGCGCACAGCAGCATCGGTCCTCCACCGATCAAGCCCGATACTTCCAGCGCTGTCTTCAGGCTATAGGCGAAGCCAAGCTTTTGCGTTTGGCACAGGGCCCAGCCGATCATCGCGGCAAACGACGCCCAGGTGAGCAGCATCACCAGGATGCCCCGGGACATCGACTCGCCCAGGCGCCTGATCTTGCGTTCGGCACTCTGGTAGACGATCAGCGAATACAGCATCGCCAGTAAAGCGGGCACCATCGAGAAAGCCCAGCGGTTCACGCCGACTCGCTCGGCAAAGGCTCCCAGAAGGAATTCGACGGTGGCCGCCGCGACCAACGAAAAGGCGAAGAAAACCAGGGATGCGATCGTGGCGGCGGACATCGCTTGCGAAGCCTAAAGCGGGGTTGGCGAGAACGTGCATTACCGGATGGAGGTTACTGGTGGCCAAGGGCTCGTCAATACCCAGCGCCAATCCTAGCTCTCCGGGCCGTTTCTGGCTGTTCCGCCAGCCGTTCCGCCAGATTTTCGGGGTCGGGGGACGCCGAGCAGCTGCCCGGGCATTGGCCGTATACAATTCGAATTTACGAAATATACGGCCAAATGGAATACATCCCGCTTCCTGACAACGTGACCCGCCAGGCGATCGACGCGACCACGGTCTTCAACGAGTTCACCCGGGTCCGCGACGCCGCACGTCCCTATGCCGGCGGCATGTACTGGAAGCGACAGGGCGAATACGAATACCTGGTCAAGACCAGCCCCGATAACCGCCAGCGCCGGATCGGCCCGCGTTCAGCTGAGACGGAGAAAACCTACCAGGAGTTCAATGCCCGCAAGGTCGAGATCGAAGCGCGGCTGAAGTCGCTGCGCGCTGCGCTCACCGATGCCGAGCGGTTGAACAAGGCGTTGAAGGTCGGCCGCGTGCCTGCCGCCGTAATCTCGGTGCTGCAGGCGATCGATGAGGCGGGGCTGGGGCCGCACTTTGCCGTCGTCGGCACCCATGCGCTGTACGCCTACGAAACGGCCGCCGGGGTGCGGATCGTGCCGGAGGCGCTGGCCACGCAGGACGTCGACCTGCTGTGGGATGCGCGCCGGCGCGTGCAGTTTGTCACGGACCTAGGCCGAACTCAGACCTCGGTGCTGGGCGTGCTGCGCCGGGCCGATGCGACTTTCGAGCGCAAGTCGGGGCACCCGGAGACGGCCATCAACGCCAAGGGCTTCGAAGTCGACTTCCTGAGGCGCCAGCCCGAAGGCGAGGACCCGCACCCGTTCCAGTTCTCGGATGATGAAGCCGACCTGTGGCCGATCCAGGCGGTGCGGGCGACGGTACTCACTAGCGCACCGCGCTTCGATCAGCCGGTGATCGGGGCGACCGGCCGCATGGCGCTGATGCGGACGATCGCGCCGGCCGCGTTCGTCGAATTCAAGCGCTGGATGGCCAAGGCGGCGCCGAAGCGTGAGCAAGCCAAGCGCCGACGCGATGCGCGCCAGGCGCAGATCGTGCAGTCGCTAATCGATGAAGGCCTGCTGGTGGGGGCGCCGCATTAGCGGGCGGCTATCAACTCGAAGGTGGCGATGACAATGAAGATCGAAGGCAGCTACACCAGAAAGCGAGACGGCAAGGCGGTCATCGCTCCACCCTCAGGCCGGGCTGCCGACGCAGGGGTAGATTCCTGGGTCCTCGTCTATTCATTCCGAAACGGCGAACTCGCGATCGAAGTCACCGATGCCTATTACGACGAGTCACACGCGGAATTCCTCTGGCAGAACGCACGCGGAAAGCCAAATGCGCCGAAGCGCTGGGAAGGTTTGAACCCGGACAAGCGACTCGCAGAGGCAATCGCCCGGTGTGTAACGAAGAAGTCCGAGAAGCGCTACGGCGATAGCGTTCTCCTGCTGATCGAGGTCCCGCCGGGGGTAACCACAGCAGATGATCTGACCAAACGGCTCGCCAGCCAACCGGCCCAGTCGGACACGCCGTTCGTCGGCATATATGTCGCCGGCACATTTCCAAAGGCAGCCGATCTTGACGGCGAATATCGCGTCATCACGCTCAAGGCTATGAACTCCTGCTTGAAGCCACAGCGCGGATCGTCGTGACCTCCATCCACTTCCTCGGTCGGTTCTTCAGCTGCCACGTCCTACGCCAATGCCAGCGCGACGGCGGGTGCCGTGTGGTCGCGGTGCCGCGGGAAGGCTGTGTGTTCTGGCTGCGCGCGACGGGAGACTGGATTCGATCTATATCGCCTCGACGACAGACCCAAGGCCGGTCTCATTGATAACCGGATGAGGGTCGATATACGCACCGCAAAGTTCCTGGTCTGCGATCTGACGGATGAGAATCGCGGCGCGTATTGGGAAGCGGGTTTTGCTGAGGGCACAGGGAAGCCTGTCTTCTATACATGCGAAGGAAAGAAGTTCGATTCGGTCCGCCCACATTTCGATACCGAGCACCTTTTCACGGTGAAGTGGGATCTGGCCGATCCGACCTCGGCAGCGGAAGAACTGAAAGCGGCGATACGAAACGAGTTTCCTGCCGATGCGATTCCCCCTGATCTATCCGGCCACCATTGACAGGCCCGAGAGGAAGAAGGATGCGAAA
>VBCK01000044.1 GCA_005882215.1 Betaproteobacteria bacterium
AGTTCAACGTCTACCGCTGGGCCGGGCGCATGCTGACCGACGCGGGCCGATTGCGTCTGCGCCAGCGCATCGAGGCGCGTGTCCAACGCCATCGGGCGGCCTGATCCGGCCGCCGTGTTGTTGTCCCACGTCTTCGGTCAGGCCTGGCCGGAACGCCCGGGACTCCAGCCGGTCTTTGCGCCAACCAGCTGCGCAAACCTGGCGGTGTCGATGTTTCCGCCCGAGAGCACGATCCCGACCGACTGGTCCTTGACCTCAACGCGACCGTTGAGCACCGCCGCCGCTGCGAGACATCCGGTGGGCTCGACGACCATGCTCATCGAATCGGCACAAAATCGCATGGTGTCGATCAATTGATCGTCGGTGACGGTCACGATGTCGTCGACCAGTCGCTGCAGAATCGGGAAGGTGTGCTCGCCCAGGTGCTGTGTCTGGGCGCCGTCCGCAATGGTCCTGGGGGTCTCTATGTGAACGATGCTGCCGGCGCGCAGGCTCTGCTGGCCGTCGTTGCCGGACTCCGGTTCGACGCCGACCAGACGACAATCGGGATTGGCCGCCTTCGCAGCAATCGCACAGCCGGCCAGCAGGCCACCGCCGCCGAGGGGCACGACCAGCAGGTCGAGGTCGTTCATCTCCTCGAGCATCTCCATCGCCACGGTGCCTTGCCCTGCAATGACACCGGGATGGTCGTAGGGAGGGATCAACACGAAGCCCCGCTTCGAGGCGAGAGTCCTGGCCAGTTGCTCGCGGTTTTCCCGGTACCGGTCGTACCGGACAATCTCGGCGCCGTACCCTTGCGTTGCGGACACCTTGCCGGCCGGGGCATCCTGCGGCATCACGATGACCGCCGGGATGCCGAGTAACTGCGCGGACAGGGCGATCGCCTGGGCGTGATTGCCGGATGAGAATGTTACGACGCCGGCCAAGGAGGTGCTGGCCTGGGCTTTGCGCAGCGCGTTGTAGGCGCCGCGGAACTTGAACGCACCGGTTCGTTGCAGGTTCTCGCACTTGAAGAACACGTTCGATCCGGCCCGTTCATCCGCCGCGCGTGACGTCACAATGGGTGTGCGGTGGGCGAGCCCGGTGAGCGTGTCACGGGCGTCACGGATATCTTCGATGCCGACCGACCAAGGCCCCATGGCTGGTTACCCGCAATGAAACATCAACGTCCGGGCCTGAGGCGCGAGCGCACCAGGTCGATGTGGCTTTTCAGCGAATACAGCTGGTCGGTATACGACAGGGGTACAGCGATCCTCTCCACCCGCGCCTCCAGCGTGTTCAGCTCGTCCGCGAGCCGCTCGTGCGGCGTGCTGCCGTCCAGACGCTGCGCCTCGATTTCGCGCAGCTGCCGGTACCAGCGAAACACGCGCGATCGGATCCGGAACGTGTACAGCGGCGGTATCAGCCGCACCAGTGGAATCAACACGACCAGGATCGAGGCGAACGCGACCCACATCCGGTCGATCACGTTTGCGATCCAGAACGGCAGGTATCGCTGCAGCAGCGGCGGGCCGCCGCGGTAGATGCGCGCAGCCTCCGCCGCCAGCGGCCAACTGGTGTCGGTTGCGCGCGGAAACTGTCCGGCGCGCGCGAACCAGCCGGTAGCGCCATGTATCTTCTGCGCGGCTTGCACGAATAACTGGACTAATGCGGGGTGGGTGCCCTCGCGCGCGATCAACTCGGCCGTGGTGGCGATCAGGTGCACGTCCTGAGCCGGAATATTGTGGGCGAGATCGGCCACGCCCTGCGGAAGCGTCAGAGCCGTCACGAACGGCAAGCGCCGCGCGTAGGCGTCGGACTGCGCAAAGTCGGCCAGCTTGACACCTGGCGTCAACAGCAGCATCTGGACCAGCGGTGACTCGGGCGCCGACACGAACACGATCGCGTCCAGTTCACCTGCCAGGAATGCGCTCACCGCCGGGGTCGGGTCGAGCCGGCTCTCCTTGATGGCGCTGCGTTCGATCCGGTTCGCGAACAGCAGCTTGCTGAACAGATTCGGGGCGCCACTGCCGCGCGATCCAGTGTTCACGCGCAGCCCCTGCAGTTGGGCGAGCTCGGTCAGCGCTACCGTGCGGCCTGCCTTGTTGCGGATCGCGGCCTCGCGGTAGAAAAGCCAGACCGGCTCGTAGAACAGCCCTCCCAGCGATTCCAGCGGATGCCCGCCGGTGTCTTCGTCGACCGCGCGCACCGCTTCGCTCGAGCCTCCCTGAACGAAGCCGACGTCGCCCGGCTGCGCGGGATCGCGCAGCATCCGCAGGTTCTCGGCAGCACCGCGAGTTTCGCGCAGCTCCACCTCGATTCCATAGCGCCGAAGCTGTTGCGCATAGCGCCGGCCGAATTCCGCGTACGCCCCCTGCTCGGTGCCGGTCAGCAATACGACCTTTCTGGGCGGATTGGGCCGCAACACCACGAATGCGCCCCACAGCGCGAGCACGACCAGCAGCGCGATCGGCGCGAGCGCAACCAGCCACTCACGGGTGATCGGCGGAAGCGAAAGCCTGAAGCGACCCATGGCGCGCAACTCCCGCGCCGATTATCGCCCCCCTCGCTGCCTGCGATGAGCCTCGGTGCACCCCTGGAGCACCTGGCGCGGTATTCGAAGGCGTGGCGCTTGCCGCCAGGGCCCTCACTTAAGTTACATTCCGACACGGTGATACAGTGCCCGTCTTTTTCGCCCGCCTCCGAATCGAGCCCGACCGTGAAATTGCGCTACCTGTTGCCCCTTTTTGCCGCCAGCGCGGTGCTGTCCGCCTGCCTCGGCAACAGTGGCAATCCCGTTGCCCCGCCCAGTGACATCCGGCCGGTCGTCGGCGACGGCATCGCCGGCATCGAATGGACGCCACAGCTCGGAGTCAGCTACCTGGCATTCGCCTCCACCAATGCCAGCCTGACGACGCAGAACTGGACAAGCATCGGTTTCGCGCTCCTGAACGGCGGCACCAGCACGGTGCCGCCCGCGCTGCTGTGCAATGCGACCAACGGCCTCACCTACTACTTCACGGTCGACGCGCACACCGGCACCGCCCCGGGAGGACCGGGCAGCCCGCTGATCACGGCCACTGCGCGATCAGCGGGCGGCGCCGGCACCTGGAACGTAGGAGCTCCCGCGGGGCTGAACGTCAACGGGGTCGGATACGCGGCGATCACGACTTGTCTCGAGAGCGGCAAGCCGACTGGAATCTACGCGGCGGTTGGACCGGCCGGTGCGATCTTCTCCAGCACGAACGGCAGCAACTGGACTTCCCGCACTCCGGCTGGCTATTCGACCGATTTGTACGCCGTGGTCGCGATTACCGGCAGCATCAATGTACCGACGGCTCCCAATCTTCTGTTCGTGGCGGTCGGTGCCGGCGGCGCCGTGATTCGCAGTGGCGACGGCGTCACCTGGACGTCCAGCGTCGCCGCCAGCGGATCGGCGCCGACATTGCGTTCGATCAGCATATCGGTTACGAGCTTCGTCGCGGTCGGCGACGGCGGGCGGATCCAGACCAGCTCCGACGGGGTCACGTGGACCACGCACACATCCAACACGACCGCAAACCTGCATTCGATTCAATGCGTCTCCACCACCTGCGTGGCCGCCGGCGACGGCGGCGTGATCGACATATCGGTCGACGGCGGGACGACCTGGACCGTGAACCTGGTCGGAGGGGGCGCGTCGGCGCTGCGCGCGGTCGCGTACGGGAACTTCGACAACAACGAAGTCGGCAACGGCGTAATCGGCCTCGGCGGCACCACGCTGACGTCGATCAACACCTGGGTCGTGGTCGGTGACAACGGCACCGCGTTCGAAAGTGCGGTGGTTGCCACCGGCATTACCGCGAGCGGCTGGAACGCGACGCCGATTGCGGGCGCGGCCAACCTGGTCGCGATCGCGTACACGACGCAGTTCGTCGCGGTCGACGCGGCCGGCCATGCATTCACCAGCCAGCTTGCAACGGCCAACACGTGGTCGCCTGCGATTGCCACCGGCCTGACCGATCCGGTGTCGATCACGACGAACGGTCACGGCTTCGTGCTGCTCGGCAGCTCGGGCGACAACGCCACATCGTTCTGAGCGGTCCGGGTCGGTTCGGCTCGGTTGCCTAGCCGGTGGCGAGCCGGTAGCCGACCGCGGTTTCGGTCAGCAGGTAGCGGGGCTGGGCCGGATCGGCCTCGAGTTTGCGCCGTAAGTGACCCATGTAGATCCGGGTGTAGTGCTCGTGTTCGACATGCGCCGGCCCCCACACTTCGCGCAGGATCTGGCGGTGAGTCAGCACCCGGCCCGCATTGGTCGCCAGCAGCGTCAGCAGCCGGTACTCGATCGGTGTCAGCCGGATGGTCTGGCCGGCGCGCTTGACGCGACGGCTGGCGAAATCGACCTCGATGTCGCCGACCCGGAACACGGGCTCGCCTGCTTCGCCGCGGGCGTGGCGCCGCGCCAGCGCGCGCACGCGCGCGAGCAGCTCGCCGATTCCGAATGGTTTGGTCAGGTAGTCGTCGGCCCCTGCGTCCAGCGCCCGGATCTTGTCCTTCTCCTCGCCACGCGCCGACAGAACCAGGATCGGCGAGGCGGACCACGCCCGCATCGAGCGCACCAGCTCGATCCCGTCGCCGTCGGGCAACGCCAGATCCAGCACCACCAGATCCGGGCGACGGGTTGCCGTCTCCGACAACCCCTCCTTCAGCGTTGCCGCTTCCACCACGCGCCAGTTCTCGGATTCGAGCGCCGTGCGCACGAAGCGGCGGATCTGCGGCTCATCCTCGACGACGATCGCCACCGCGGCCGCGCTCATCCGGTCCCGGTTCCGTGACTGCCCGCAACGGCCGCATCCGCCAGCGGGCTTTCCTCGGGCGCTTCCGGCGGGTCGCGGCGCGGAAGCGTGATTCGGAAACACGCGCCACCGCCCGGCGCGGGCTCGACGGTCAGGGAACCATGATGAGCCTGAATGATGGCTCGGGCCAGCGCCAGTCCGAGCCCGACGCCAGGTCGCGCATCTTCGCGGCTGCCACGCTCGAAGGCTTCGAACACGGCCTGCTCGCGGCCAGGCGGAAGCCCCGGCCCGTTGTCACACACCTGCACGATCAACTGATGCGGCTCGGCCCGCGCTTCGATCCGGATACGGCTGCCCGGCGGCGTGTACTTGGCCGCGTTCTCCACCAAATTGGCGAACACGCGCTCCATCAGCAGCGCGTCGTATTCGACCAGCGGCAGGTCGGCCGGCAGGTCGATCTGAAGCGTGTGACGGGTCAGCGCCCCGTGCAGCGCGGCCAGCGCGGTGCCGACCGTCTCCTCCAGCGCATTCCAGCCAAGGTTCAGCCGCGTGGCGCCGGCGCTCAGCCGTGCCATCTCGAGCAGATTCTCCAGCATCCGCGAAATGCGGCGGGCCTGCTCGACCAGCCCCCGAGCCGTTTCGCTCTGCGCCGCCGCCAGCGGCGGCGGCTGCAGCAGCAGCGACTCGGCCAGGCCCATCAACGCGGCCACCGGCGTGCGAAGGTCGTGCGACAACGACGACAGCACCGTGTTGCGAAGGCGCTCGGTTTCGATCGTCATCGCCGCCTGGCGCGCCACTTCCACGTAATGGACGCGTTCCAGGGAGATCCCGATCAGTGAGGCGAACGTATCGAGCTGCTGGCGCAGCTCCGGGATCTGCAGCAGCCGGCGCGAGCGCGGCTTCAACACGGGCACTCCGCGCACCCGCATCGGCGCCCGCAGCGGCAGGTATAGGCACTTGGAGCCGGCAAGCGTATCGGTATTCAATCCAGCCGGCGCTCCGCGATCGAAGCACCACTGTGCGGCGCCCAGATCGACCTCGTCCGGCATCTGGGCCGGTGCACGCAGCCTGCCATCGTCATCGGGCAGCAGCACCGCAACCTGGGACTGGAAGGTGCCGGCCACCGCAGCCTGAGCGCGCTCCACGATCGGCTCCAGCTCGAGCTGGGAGGACAGCTCGCGTGCGAACTCGAACAGCACGCGGGCGCGCTCTTCGCGATTCTGCGACACACGGGCCGAATAGCGCAGTCCGGCCGTCAGCTGACCCACCAGGAGACCCGCAGCCAGCATCACCGCGAACGTGACCAGGTGTTTCGAGTCCTCGACCCCCAGCGCGTAATACGGACGGACGAAGAAGAAATC
>VBCK01000045.1 GCA_005882215.1 Betaproteobacteria bacterium
ACGCTGGCGTCGCGAAGCTCTCACCCACCAGCGCAAACGGCTCGCTGCTGCCGGAGGCCACGACGACGCCGGCGTACAGCACGCCGAACAGGCTGTCGCCGACGATCAGTCCCGTGGCCATCAGCACGCCCATCCTCTTGGCAAAGCCGGGATTGGGTGTGCGCGCGGCCCAGCGATCGTAGAAATGTCCCGCCACGGCCCCGATCACGATGGGCAGCGTGGAGCCCATCGGCAGATAGATGCCCAGGCCGATGGCAAGCGGAGGCAGCCGCATTTTCCCGCTTCGGCCCAGGATCGCATCGATCGCGACCAGGATCGCGCCGACCAGCGCGCCGATCTCCAGCATCCGCAGGTTCAGGTGCCCGCCCAGCACGCCCTGCGCCAGGGCGGAGATCAGTGCCGCCTGCGGCGCCGGCAATGCTTTGGCGCCCGCGTGGGCGGCGCCCGCGAATCCGTAAGCGCTGTTCAGCAGATCGAGCACCGGCGGGATCACCAGCGATCCGAACACGACGCCTGCAACCAGCGCAGCCTGTTGCCGCCACGGCGTCGCCCCGACCAGCTGGCCCGTTTTCAGGTCCTGCAGGTTGTCATTCGAGATGGTCGCGATGCCGAACACGATGGCGGTCGCGAACAGCGCATAGGCGATCATCGCCCTGGTCTGATCCGGCCCGGCGCCGCCGCCGACGACCGCCAGCAGCATCAGCCCGGCGGTGACGACGGCCAGGATGCCCACGCCCGAAACGGGACTCGTGGAGGCTCCGATCAGGCCGGCCATGTAGCCGCACACCGAGGCGATCACGACCCCGGCCACGATCACATAAAGCAGCGTCGAGGCGATCAGCACCGCCGCATGATCGGCCAGCGGCCCGCCGGCGATGAATCGCCACAGCAGCAGCGCGATCACGGCCAGCGTCGCAGCGGTCACCGCCCCGACCACTCCGATCGGCAGATCGCGCTCCACCCGCGGCAGCGCCCGATCGCCGGCGCCCCTGGCGCGCGAGGCCTGTATCGCGGAGCGCAACCCGGCGGCGATCGGTCCCAGGATCTTCGCGAACGTCCACAGCGCGGCCACGCCGATCACGCCCGCTCCGAAAAATCGCACGTCGCTGCGAAACACGGTCAGCGCGACGTGCTGTGCAGAATCGGACAGGTTCGATGCGGCGGTCAGCAGCGGCAACACGATTCCCCATCCGATCACGATTCCGGCCAGGATCGCAACGCCGACCGACAGTCCCACCAGGTGACCGGCGCCGATCAGCGCGAGCGACAGACTGGCCGAGATTCCGGTGGCTCCCGTACCGACGCGGAAGAAAACGGCCGCCTCGTCGACCAGCAGCCCGGTCTTGCTCAACGCGAAGAAGACGGACGAGGCAATGGCATTGACCACGAGGACCTTCAAGCCATGGAGGCTCTCCGCATCGCCAGTGCGCGAGGCCGTCCCGACGCGCAGCACCTCGGCCGCGGCAACGCCCTCGGGGTAGGGCAGGTCGGTGTTGACCACGAGCGCGCGCCGCAGCGGCACCGAGAACATCACGCCGAGGATGCCCCCGAGCCCGGTGACGAGGGCGGCGGTCCAGTACGGGAAGCCCTGCCACCAGCCGACGATCACCAGGCCCGGCAGCACGAAGATGATCGCCGCCAGCGTGCCCGCGGCGCTGGCGACGATCTGCACGATGTTGTTTTCATAAATGCTGGAGGTCTTGAACGCGCGTAACACCGCCATCGAGATGACGGCGGCTGGAATCGAGGTGGCGAACGTCAGTCCCACCTTCAGCCCCAGGTAGACGTTGGCCGCCGTGAACGCGAGCGTGATCAAGCCGCCGAGCACGATCGCGCGGACGGTCAGCTCGGACTGGCCGTGATCTTCAAATTGGGATTTGTCCAAGGCTCGGGACCTTTTGTTGGAGTTTGCGTGACGGCCCATTTTCCCATGGTGCAGGAGCGGTTTAGTGGTGTTACGCTCCGCCCGCTCGCGAGGGGCCGGTTGGCCGGATATCGGTTGATCGAGCCGTCGGATTTGTCCGACGCACTTCGTTACTCAGGAGAAAACGATGACCAGAACGAAGCATTCGGTTCTTGCCTTGGCGATACTCTCGATCGGCGCACTGGGAAGCGCGATCGCGCTCGGCGCGGCTTTGAACGTGGCGCTATCAGGCGCAAACGAGGTGCCGCCGGTCAAGACCGCGGCCGCCGGTAAGGGAACGATCACGGTCGGCGATGACGGATCCGTGTCCGGCAGCGTCACGACCACGGGTGTTCAGGGCCTGGCGGCGCACATCCACACGGGAGCGGCCGACAAGAACGGTCCCGTGATCATTCCGCTCACGAAGGACGGCGACACCTACAAGGTACCGGCCGGCGCCAAGCTCACCCCGGACCAGATGAAGGCGTTCAAAGCCGGGGAACTGTACGTCAACGTGCACAGCGCCGACAACAAGGGCGGCGAGATCCGTGCTCAACTGAAGTGAGTGGGGCGGGCAGCAGCCGTACCAGCGTGCGGCTGCTGTCAGGATGAAGCGGGTGGCTTAGCGCGCTTCGCGCACATCAGGCCGCCGAGCACAGCGCATCGACCGAGTAGGTCATGCTCTCGTAGGACGGCAGGTTGGTCTGCAGCCAGCTGGCATCCAGCCGAAGGTGGCGAAGCAGCTCGGGATCGGCTTCGCCGAGCGGACTGACTTTAGGTGCGCTCAGCTCGCCCGCATCGGCCGCGGTCGCTGCCAGGTTCAATACGGCGCCCAGCAGGGAAAATTGCCCGGCGTGCAACGGATCCGGGGCGTGCCGGAACGCGTCGACCAGCGGCCCCGGCAGGCTCCAGCGGCGCGCCAGCTCCGCGGTGACCTGTGGGTGGCAGCAGCCGATCTTCTGGCGCTCGACGCTCATCCGTAGTCCCGGACGGCTGCACTCGGCCTCGACCGCGGCCACCATGTGCGGAAGCTCCATCGCCATCAGGATCTGGCCCGAGCGCAGCAGCAAGCCGGCCATATAAGCGCTGTCGGAGTCGAAGCCCAGCTTGCGCCCCAGCCAGCGCGAGTAGCCCCCGGTGGCCACGCAGTGCCGCCAGAACTTCAGCCGGTCGAAGCCCGGCGTGCGCGGGAAGGCGCCGATCATGCAAGCCGACAGCACCAGGTTGCGCAGCGTCTCCAGCCCCAGCAGCACCGAGGCCTGGCGCAGGTTGGTCACGTTGCCGCTGACCCCGTAGTGCGCCGAGTTGGCCTGTTTCAGGATCTTGACCGACAGCGACTGGTCGCGCTCGGCCAGCTCGACGATCTGGCGCAGGTCGACCTTCTCTTTCTCGAAGCTGTCGATCAGGCGACGCGCCACCTCGGGCATCGTCGGCAGAGCGGTGCCCGGGGCGAAGAATCGGTCGGTGGCCCCCATGCAGTGGTCTCCGCGGTCCGAACCGGCACAAAGCGCAAGGCGCGGGCCGGCCAATATCGCATTCGACAATAGCCGGAACGCGGGCCGGAGAAGCCCGGATTTGCAGTGCGATGGTCCCGGTTGCGCGGAGCGGGCGAGCCTCAAGTTTTCGGCGCCCGATCCGCATCCCCTTTGGCGCGGAAGGCAGCCGCCACCGCGAGCAGTACCAGGGCCAGCCCCAGCGCCGGAATGTCGCCGTGCTTCACGTACGGCGTGTGACCCTTGAAGCCGGAGATCTCGCCGCGCAGCGTGGCGATCAGGTTGAACGGCAGTTGCGCCACCACGACGCCGTGCGGATCGATGATTGCCGTGGCGCCCGTGTTGGTCGCGCGCAGCAGCGGCAGGCCGGTCTCGAGCGCGCGCATCCGGGCGATCTGCAGGTGCTGCGGCAGCGCGATCGAATCGTCGAACCACGCCAGGTTCGACAGGTTCAGCAGCATCGTGGGCTCGCGCGCCGGGTCGCGCCACGCGGCGATGATCTCGTCGCCGAACAGGTCCTCGAAGCAGATATTCACCGCGATCCGCTGGCCCGCCAGTTGCATCGGAGGCTGATACGAGGGGCCGCGCTGCTGATCCCCGATCGGGATGTTCATCAGGTCGACGAACCAGCGGAAGCCGAACGGGATGAATTCGCCGAACGGCACCAGGTGCCGCTTG
Organism: Betaproteobacteria bacterium; assembly: GCA_005882215.1. Taxonomy (GTDB): domain Bacteria; phylum Pseudomonadota; class Gammaproteobacteria; order Burkholderiales; family Burkholderiaceae_F; genus VBCK01. Next base: position 4,075 of record VBCK01000045.1, read on the forward strand.
CTGTAGCGCTGCGGCGCATCGTGATCCTGCAGCCCGAGGGCGCTGTTGAAGTACTGGTAACGGGGCTCCTCCAGGAAAACGCCGAAGATCAGCGCCGCGTGCCGCTGGCTCGGAAAGTCCAGCAGGGCCTCGCGCGCGTCCGCGGGAAGGTCGCCAAGCGGAAGCGGAAAAGCCGACTCCGGCAGCACGACCAGGTCGGCGTGCAGTGCGGGCGGATCCGGCATCAGCGCGAAGTAGCGCTGTATTGCGAGCTCGGTTCCACCCTCGCCGAACTTCAAGTCCTGCGGGATGTTGCCCTGGATCAGCTTGACGTGCAGCGGCTGGCCGACCGGGTGCGTCCACTCCACCCCGCGCAGCAGCTGGCCGCCCGCGACCAGCAGCAGGGCCACCCCTAACGCGGCGATCCGGGTCGCAAGCGACGCATCGGACCGCCGCTGCAGCACAGTGGCGGCAGCGCCGGCGATCACCGCCGCGATCAGGCACAGACCGTATACGCCGACCACCGGCGCGTAACCGGCCAGGGTCCCATCGGTGTGCGCGTACCCGCTGGCGATCCAGGGAAGGCCGGTCAAGATGGTGCCGCGCAGCCACTCGGACAGACACCAGGCGCCCGGCCAGGCGAGCAGCAGGCGCAGCGCAGAGCGACGCGTTGCCCGGTGCGCGGCGCCCGCCGCCAGCGCCGGAAACACGGCCAGCAGGGCTGCCAGCGCGAATGTGGCGAGCGCCGCGATCCAGGACGGCCCGGTCAAGATGGTGCCGCGCAGCCACTCGGACAGACACCAGGCGCCCGGCCAGGCGAGCAGCAGCCGCAGCGCAGAGCGACGCGTTGCCCGGTGCGCGGCGCCCGCCGCCAGCGCCGGAAACACGGCCAGCAGGGCTGCCAGCGCGAATGTGGCGAGCGCCGCGATCCAGGACGGCATGTCGCCGTGCACGTGCATGCTGATGTAGACCCAGCTCACGCCGATGCTGAACCAACCCAGGCCGAACGCGAATCCGATCAGGGCGGCGCGTTGCCAGGACGGCTGCCACTGCGCCAGCGCGATCAGCGTGGCCAGTGCCGCCAGCTGCAGTGCCGGCAGGTTGAACGGGGCAAACGACAGCGCGTGAGCGCCGCCGGCGAGCAACGCCAGAAGCGGCGCCAGGATCGGCGTCAATCGTGCGGTCGCACGTCCGCAGTTTCGAATTCGCTGATCACGGTCTTGGGCACGCGCGTGACCAGGAACAGGTGCGGCTGGCGCGGATCGGCGCGCAACACCTCGAAGCGAAAGCCCTCGATTTCGGTCGAGTCGCCGCGCCTGGGTACGCGGCCGAACGCATCGGTCACCAGGCCCCCGACGGTGTCGAAGTCCTCGTTCGGAAAGTGCGTGCCGAATTGCTCGTTGAACTGCTCGATCTGGGTGAGCCCCTTCACGCGGAAGCGGTTGTCGGCTTCCGCGATGATGTTGCCTTCCTGCTCCTCGAAATCGTATTCGTCCTCGATGTCACCGACGATCTGCTCCAGCACGTCTTCGATCGTGATCAGTCCCGCCACGCCGCCGTACTCGTCGACCACGATCGCGATGTGATTGCGATTGGCGCGGAAGTCGCGCAGCAGGATGTTCAAGGGCTTGGACTCCGGAATGAAGACCGCCGGACGCAGCATCGCGCGCACATCGAAATCCTGTTCGGCGTAGTAGCGCAGCAGGTCCTTGGCGAGCAGGATGCCGATCACGTGGTCGCGGTTGCCCTCGAACACCGGGAAGCGCGAATGCGCCGTTTCGATCACGTGCGGAATCCACTGCTCGACCGGCACCTCGATGTCGATCACGTCCATCTGCGCGCGCGGCACCATCAGGTCGCGCGCGCGCAGCTCGGAAACCTGCAGTACGCCCTCGATCATCGAAAGGGCATCGGCGTCCAGCAGGTCGCGCTCGTGCGCTTCGGACAGCAGCTGCAGCAGCTGCTCCCGGTTCTCGGGTTCTCGGAAGATGAACGCCGTCAGGCGTTCGATCAGGCTTTTGTGCCGGTGGGCGGCCGAGTTGCGCGAAGGCGAGGGATCCGACATGTAGTGCGGACGAATCACTCCGTCCGGCGGTTACGTCAGGTCCAGGATAGCGGATGCAGGCGTGCGATCAGGCTTTTGTGGCGGTGGGCGGGCGAGTTGCGCGAAGGCGAGGGAGCCGAGATGTAGTGCGGACGAATCACTCCGTCCGGCGGTTACGTGAGGTCGAGGATAGCG
>VBCK01000046.1 GCA_005882215.1 Betaproteobacteria bacterium
CCAAACCACGCGTGACCGCCTCCATGCACTAGCCAGTATTCGAGAACGATGCGCCCCGTCGAATCGCGGTGAATGGTGCGGGTATACGCGTGACCGCCCGGCACTTGGGCACGTTCGATCGAGGCATCGGCGCCCGATGCGCCGGTTCGCTCCACCGATCGCGAGACCATGTGGTCGCCGTTGCGCGGATGCACCGTTTTATCCTGATCGCCGTGAAACACGATGGTCGGCGTTGCCGTTGTTAGAGATATTGAGCCCGCATGGTCGCCGGACATCGATGCGGGTGTACCGCGCATGGCGGCAAACGCGGACGGAAGATCATGCGCGCTTCCGCAGGCGAGACCCGAGTGGACGCCGACGGCCGCGTAGAGCTCAGGGTAGGCTGTGCCCATCACGGCGGCCATTGCACCGCCAGCCGACAGCCCCGCCACGTAGACCCTACCTGGGTCGATACGGCAGCGATGCATGACTTCGCGCGTCATGCCGGCGAGGATTGCCGGCTCGCCTTGGTCCCGGCGCTGGTCCCTGCGTTTGAACCAGTTCCAGCACCGCGAACGATTGGCAGCATGCGTCTGCTGGGGATAGAGAACGAAACACTGCCGCTCCTCGGCGAGCGCGTTCATGCGGGTGCCACTTGCAAAGTCATCGGGTGTTTGCGTGCAACCGTGCAGCATTACAACGAGCGGGAGCCGTTGTTGCGCGTAACTTGTCGGGATATAGAGCTTGTAGGGACGTGCTCCGGCTTGATTGGCATACGACCCCGTCGCGAACTGGCCCGGTTGCCCGTCAACCGCTGTCGCCTGAGGACGCGGCACCCCTATTGCGGAGTCGCGTCCGCGCCATTCACGCGGAAAGCTCTTGAGGCCGAAGCGCTTCGATATGCTGTCGTTCGCCGCCCTTTGCAGTGGAGTCGGACCGCGGTCCGTGGGCTCCGCGACCTCGAAGTACTCGACGTCGATAATGTCGTTACTCGCGCCGCAGTCGTGGTTCGACGCTTGGCGGTCGGCACCCTCGGCGGGCGCCGAGCCGTGCCGAAGGATGTGCTGAATGAGCGCAGTGGCTTCAAGCAGACGGCCCGCGCGCGTCAGTTGCGTCGCTGCGAAGAGGCCGGTGGGTATTCCTTTGTTCGTAACCATGACGTCCCTTCGCAAAAGTGGATAGACAGCTATCGGATACGGTCGGCCAGGGCGGCCTTCACTTTTGGACTGGCGCGCAGGGCGCCCAAGATCACGATGGAGGCGATGGTTTGCGCGGCGAGCTGCGCCGGCACGTCGTCGTCGATCGTCGCCAGACCAAGTACCTGAATGTGCAGTTGCTCTCCGGCCGCCCGCACGGATTCGAGGTCCTGGCGGCTGTAACGCTGCAAACCCAGGACCATGGAACGTCGCGCCACGGTCTGCTTCAGAACGTCGCCGTGGGTGCCAAGCTGATTGCGGATCGCCGTACGAATGAAGTCGGTGCGGTTCGAATAGAACCCTTCCTGCACCAGCAAATCGACCTGTCCAAGATCGACGTACCCGAGATTGATGGTGATTTTTTCCGACTCAGGTTCCTTGCGCCGCGGTTCGATCAATCGGAGTTTAGCCATCCACCCACCATCCATACACCATCCAGGCAGATGGTAGTCTATCACGCCGAGACCGCGCCAAACCGGGGGCCACGCCGAGGCAAGATTGCAGTGATCGTTGGCGGCGTTCGTGGTCCGAGTAATGTGATGGCGCGACCATGAAATCACACTCGATAGTCCCGCGCAGGCGTAGCAGCAAGTCACTGGAGCGCGCTTGTATGAAGAATAGCGAGGCGCTCACCACTGCCGTCTGGTGCATCACCGCCGTGGCTGATTGTATGGATGAGATCGCCATCAACGGCGATGGGTTCGAGCTGCATCACGGCAGTTTGGTTGCCCGGCTGCCCGCTAATCCGAGCTGGTACGAGCTGGCGACCGCGGCCGATGAGCTAATCACGCGAGCCGGCGGCGGTCACCGATTCATCGAAGACTTCGTGCGCGACGGCAAGATCATCGAGCTGCGCACGGGGAGCTGACCGCGGGTCCTGTGGGTGGCGAAATCGTAGTATGACGGAATCCACCTGGGGGGCCATGCAGTCTGCGCGGGACGCTGGCCATGGTACGGTTCGCCCCATGCGCGAACTCCTTATCCTCGCCATCCACCTGCTGGTCACCGTCGCGAAGCTGGTCCGCCCGGGTGGTGCACCTGCCGTCGATGCAGAGTCCCTGATCTTCAGGATCAGCTGCTCATCAGTAATCGCTCCCGACAACGTGCGCCGAATCTCACCGCAATCGATCGCTTCGGGTTGACTTGGAGTTGCATGTCCTCTGGCGGCGGAAGCAGTACGAGCGGCGACCGCAGCATCGCGACCCCCTCCCCCTTTCACGAATCTCAAGACGCGGCTGGACGGCAAAAGGGCACCTTGAGGACTATCCTGCATCGGGACAACGAATGCAGAGCAACGTGCAATGCGGTGCTCGGGCCGATTCTGTCCGTCATGCTCAAGGGAATGCCATGACCACGGTCAGCGTGTTCGGGGGCACCGGCTTCCTGGGTCGATGCCTCGTGCGGCGCCTTGCTTCCGAGGGAACGACTGTACGCGTCGCGGGCCGGCATGCCGACCGCGCGCGCAGCGCTCTTCACGCGGCGGGCTTGGACCGGGTTTCGGTCTTCGGCGCCGACGTGCGCGACCAAGCCACGGTCGCCGGCGCCCTCGCCGGGGCCGACGCCGTCGTCGATGCGGTCTCCGCCTATGTCGAGACAGGGGGCGTAACGTTCGAGGCGGTGCACGAGCAAGGCGCCAAGACGCTCGCGCGGGAGGCTGCTGCTGCCGGTGTCGCCCGCTTCGTCCTCGTCTCCGGCATCGGCGCCGATCCCGAGTCCAGTTCTCCGTATATCCGGGCGCGCGGACGCGGCGAACGCGCGGTCCAGCAAGTAATTCCGGGTGCGACGATCGTTCGCCCGAGCGCCATGTTCGGGCCCGGCGACGCACTGTTCGGCACGCTCGACCACCTCGCCCGACTGCTCCCAGTGCTGCCGCTAATCGGCGGCGGCCGCGCGCGCCTCCAACCGGTTTATGTGGAGGACGTGGCGGAAGCCATTGCGCGGATCCTCGCCGACCCTGAGACCGCGGGCCGGACCTACGAGCTCGCCGGCCCTACGGTATACACGCTGCGCGAGCTCTTCGTAATCGCGCTGCGCATCATCGGCAAACGGCGCTTGCTCGTGTCAGTACCCTTCGCGGCGGCCGAGGTTCAGGCGCGGCTGTTCGAACTCCTGCCGAACCCGCCGCTTACCAGCGGACAGGTCGACCTACTCAAGGCGGACAATGTGGCGAGCGGGACCCTGCCGGGTCTGCGCGAGCTCAACATCCTGCCGAAAGGGATCGAAGTGATCGTGCCGACCTATCTCGGCCGGTCGCGCGTCGGCGCATGACTGGGGGGTTGTTCGTCTGCTGAACCGGGTCCCGTTTCGACCGCTCGTCACCAAAACCGGTTTCGCGCAGTATGACCATCTTGCGGTCGAGATCGCGCCAGCGGATCGTACTTCGCGGCGCGTTCCATTGCTTCCACGTTGCAAGAGCGGGGTGGAAACGCCGTGTTAACGGGCGCACTCTTCGTACGGAGGTTTCTACCGGCGATCGCACAACCTCAACCCATTCCCGACACTCCGGCTTCTGAAAAGCTGTCGTTCGATGCCAGCGTATCCCGAGTCACTGGGCCTTGAGATTGAACTCCACGGCGGTCGTCGTCTTGCTGCCCTCTTTCAGTTGCAGGTGCAGCAGCCAATCGCCGCCCATCGTCGGGGTCAGCCCGGAAACGTGATAGCTGCAGGTACCTACCTTCTTCGCTTCCGGCGTCGTCGAACCGCCGTGGCCATGCGCTGGCATCGTGAAAGTAACTCCGTCGACGTCCGGGCATTTGGCCATCGCACTGCCAGCGCTGCTGGCATTGATCATCAATTCCGATTCCTTCTTGACTGCGAGCGCATCAGTGTCAGTGGTCAAGGTCCACATGCCGTCGGTGGACTTTACGCTTTGACCGGCGGCCTGCGCGCCGCCCCCGATGGTGGCTGCGACCAGCAACAGCAGCAGCGACAAACTTGAACGGTGAATACGCACGGTCAGCCTCCGTTCGTTCAGAGCAAGGGACTCACTGTAGAGACTAACCACCCTGCCAGCACAACGAGCATCCGACTACTCCTTGGGCACCAGCTCGACGATCAGGACACGCGTGACGCCCTTGCCGGCATTGAACGCGGACATCTCACCCGGCGGATGGTTCGAGCCCGAGCCCTCGTAGTAGGTACTGCCCGCCTTGAACGTCTGCGGCGAGCGATCCTTCCAGGCGATCGTGATCGCACCTTCCAGCACGTAGCGGATGCCAGGGCCGGCGTGCGTGTGAGGCGGAATCTTTGCGCCGGGCTGCATCTCGAGCATGGTCATACGGAAGGTCTGTGGACCTGGACGCAAGCCAGGCAAGTCGACGCTTTCAAGCACAGTCGCCTGGATCGGGCCCTGCTGCGCCTGCGCCGGGATGCCACCAAACGCGAGTGCGGCGATCAACACCACGGGGCGCGCCAGGGTCGCCAGACTGTGACGGCGGTTGCTCCCAAACTTGGGCATGACGGTCCTCCCTGGTGTAGCGTTGTCAGGCGTGACGCCGATGACAAGCGAGCGGCGGCCGGGCAAGCTGTCCGAATAACTCGGAAGTCGTGTTCGAGGACCTCAGATTAGCGCAAGGGGCGGGCGCCTAATCCTATTACAGCTCGCCGACGGCACTCCGAAAGCGGCACTGCGTCGGCAAACCCCGACCCAAGCGGGCAAGACTGTTATGGTCTGACGGCCAGCCCGGTTCACCGCACGGTTGGATGTCGGAACGTTGGCGCTGAAAGGCGGTTCGCCGTACGGCAATCGAGGAGCAGGTCGTCGGGAAGTAGCCGCGCGACGGCCTCAGACCGCGAGCGCGATTTCGACGCGCTTGTTGCGCTTGCCTTCGCTGCGGATCTTCAGTACGCGGATCGCGCCGATCTCGGCGATGTTCTTCACGTGCGTACCGCCGCACGGCTTCAGGTCGATGCCCGGGATCTCCAGCAGCCGGACGCGCCCGGCGCCGCGCGGCGGCTGCACGCTCATCGTCTTGACAAGCTCGGGGCGCGCGTCCATTTCCTCATCGGTGATCCAAACCGTCTTCGTCTCGACCGCGCGTTCGATCAGCGCGTTCGTGTCGCGCTCGATCCTGGCCGCGTCGAGCAGGCTGATGTCGATGTCGAAATCGAGGCGAGCCTTGTCGGGGGCGATATTGCCGCCGGTCACCGGCGCAACGATGGCGCACGACATTACGTGCAGCGCGGTGTGCAGCCGCATCAGCGCGTAGCGGCGCGGCCAGTCGATTTCCAGCGTCAAGGTCTCGCCGGGCTCGGGCAGGGCCGATCCCAACGCCGGGAGGTGCAGCACGCTGTCGATCGAATCCCCCTTGCGCGTGTCGGCGATAGCGATGCGCTCGCCCTCTGCGCGGATCAGCGCGCCCGTGTCTCCCAGCTGGCCGCCGCCCAGCGGATAGAAGATCGTGCGGTCGAGTTCGATGCCGCGTTCGTGCAGCGCAACGACGCGCGCGCTCGCGGTCCTCAGGTAGGCGTCGTCTCTGAACAGCAGTTCGGTCGGCATAGGATCCGCGTAAGGAGTCAAGACTTACAGTACGACAGCCGCGACTGCTCGACCTCGCACAGCGGATCGGCGAGCACCGCGGCGATAGGGGACCCCTTTCGAAAACCAGACCCGTACCGGACTTGCGCCTCGCCGAGAAGGGGGCGGTCGCAGATACATTATCCCGGTAAGGCACTACCCGATCCTGGGTGGAGGCTTGCGGAGGATGAGAACCCCCGTGAGTATGCCGGCGCCCAGCGCGTCCAGCAGCATCGGTCCCCCTCCCGCGACCCCCGATGCCAGAAGCGTAGTGCCTAGAGAGGAGCCGAACTCACCAGGCTTGTACCAGGCCCAAGTGATGAGCGCCGAAAGCGACACCCAGGACATCAGCATCACTAGGATGCCACGGGACACCGATTCGCCCACTCGCCGGATCTTTCGCTCGGC
>VBCK01000087.1 GCA_005882215.1 Betaproteobacteria bacterium
ATCACGAGCGAAGGAGATCAACCAACATGAGTAAGCCACTGGAAGGCATTCGCATCATCGATTTCACCCACGTGCAGGCGGGCCCGGCCTGCACGCAGCTCCTGGCCTGGTTCGGTGCCGACGTGATCAAGGTGGAGCGGCCCGGCTCGGGCGACGTTACGCGAACCCAGCTGCGTGACATTCCGGATGCGGACGCCCTGTACTTCACGATGCTCAACAGCAACAAGAAGTCGCTCACGCTGGACACCAAGAAGCCCGAGGGTAAGAAGGTGCTGGAAAAGCTGATCAAGCGGTCCGATGTGCTGGTCGAGAACTTCGGCCCGGGCGCACTCGATCGGATGGGCTTTACCTGGGAGCGCATCAAGGAACTCAATCCGAAGTTGATCGTCGCTTCCGTCAAGGGCTTCAGCGATGGCCATCACTACGACGACCTGAAGGTCTACGAAAATGTCGCGCAGTGTGCGGGCGGCGCAGCGTCGACCACCGGATTCTGGGACGGCCCGCCCACGGTCAGCGCCGCCGCCCTCGGCGACTCCAACACCGGCATGCACCTGGCGATCGGCATCCTGACCGCGCTGATCGGCCGCGACAAGACCGGCAAAGGCCAGAAGGTAGCGGTGTCGATGCAGGACAGCGTGTTGAACCTGTGCCGGGTCAAGCTGCGCGACCAGCAACGCCTGGAACGGGTGGGATACCTGGAAGAGTATCCGCAATATCCGCACGGCACCTTCAGCGATGTCGTGCCGCGCGGCGGCAACGCGGGCGGCGGAGGTCAGCCGGGCTGGGTCCTGAAGTGCAAAGGCTGGGAAACCGACCCGAACGCCTACATCTATTTCACGATCCAGGGCCACGCGTGGGAACCGATCTGCCGGGCCATCGGCAAGCCCGAATGGATCAACGATCCCAAGTACAGCACGGCCCAGGCGCGTCAGCCCCACATCGACAGGATCTTCGCCACGATCGAGCAGTGGCTCGCGGACAAGACCAAGTTCGAGGCGGTCGATATACTGCGCGAGTTCGACATTCCCTGCGCGCCGGTGCTCACGATGAAGGAACTCGCGAACGACCCCTCGCTGCGCGCAAGCGGGACCATCGTCGAGGTCGACCACAAGGCGCGGGGCAAGTACCTGACCGTCGGCAGCCCGATCAAGTTCTCGGACCTGAAGCCTGAAATCACCGCCTCGCCCCTGCTCGGAGAACACACGGACGAGGTGCTCACCGCCCTGGGCTACAGCAGGGCCGAGATCGCCTCCTTGCGGTCCGAGCAGGCGGTATGAACACACGGAGCATCGAGGCAAGCACGCAGTGGCCGCCGCCATCGACCTGAGCCAGCTGGTGGCGGCCGTGGGCGACGCCATCGTCGTGACCGACGCCAGCGGCGCCATCACGCTGTGGAATCCCGCGGCCGAGCGCATGTTCGGCTTCCCCGCATCCGAGGCCCTGGGCCGGCCGCTCGATCTGATCATTCCCGAGCGGCTGCGCAATCGGCACTGGGAGGGCTTTCACAAGACCATGCTGACCGGGCAAACCAAGTACGGTACCGACCTGCTGCGCGTGCCCGCGGTGGACAAGGGCGGGCGCACCCTGTCCATCGCGTTCACGGTGGCGCTGCTGCCTGCGGCAGACGGCAAACCGGCTGCCATCGCGGCCGTCATCCGGGATGAAACCAGCCGCTTCAACGAAGAACGCAGCCTGCGCAAGCGCCTGGCCGAACTCGAAGCGCAGCTTGCGGAGCGCAGCACGGCATCGTGAACGCAGACACCGCGCAGGGCGGCTGCCTGCCGGTCGAAATCAGGCCGCCGCAACCGGAATCTTCCCGATCCGCGCCCTCCATTCCCGCGGCCCGGTCTCGTGCACCGACGTGCCCTGCGAGTCCACGGCCACGGTCACCGGCATGTCCTTGACCTCGAATTCGTAGATCGCTTCCATCCCCAGATCGGCGAATGCGACCACGCGCGCCGACTTGATCGCCTTGGCCACCAGGTAGGCCGCTCCTCCGACCGCCATCAGGTAGGCCGAGCGGTGCTTGCGGATCGCTTCGATCGCGACCGGGCCGCGCTCGGCTTTGCCGATCATCGCCCGTAAACCCGTCCGCGACAGCATCATCTCGGTGAACGAATCCATCCGGGTCGAGGTGGTCGGGCCCGCCGGGCCGACCACCTCGTCGCGCACCGGATCGACCGGGCCGACGTAGTAGATCACCCGATTCTTGAAATCCACCGGCAGCGACTCCCCGCGCGCCAGCAGTTCCTTGATCCGCTTGTGAGCTGCGTCGCGGCCGGTCAGCATGCGCCCGGACAGCAACAGCGTCTGGCCCGGTTGCCATGACGCCACTTCCTGGCCGTTCAAGGCGTCCAGGTTGACCCGGCGCGATCGTTCGGTATCGGGCTCCCAGTGCACCTGGGGCCAGTCGGACAGGGACGGAGGATCCAGGTAGACCGGTCCCGAGCCGTCCAGCACGAAGTGCGCGTGCCGCGTGGCCGCGCAGTTGGGAATCATCGCGACCGGCTTGCCGGCCGCGTGGGTCGGGTAGGTGTGGATTTTCACGTCCAGCACGGTCGTCAAGCCTCCCAGTCCCTGCGCGCCGATTCCGAGCGCGTTGACTTTCTCGTACAGCTCGACGCGCAGCTTCTCGACCTCGTCGCGCGGGCCACGGGCGATCAGCTCGGCCATGTCGATCGGATCCATCAGCGACTGCTTGGCCAGCAGTGCCGCCTTCTCGGCCGTGCCGCCGATGCCGATGCCGAGCATCCCCGGCGGGCACCACCCGGCACCCATCGTCGGCACCGTCGCCAGCACCCAATCGACGATCGAGTCGCCCGGATTGAGCATCGTCAGCTTGGACTTGTTCTCCGAGCCGCCTCCCTTGGCCGCGACCGTGACTTCGACCTCGTGCCCCGGCACGAGGTCGACCTGGATCACCGCGGGCGTGTTGTCGCGCGTGTTGCGGCGTGCCCCTTCCGGCGGATCGACGATCGACGCGCGCAGCTTGTTGTCCGGGTCCAGGTAAGCGCGACGCACGCCCTCGTTGACGGCATCATCCAGCCCACGCTCGAAGCCGTCCCAACGCACGTCCATGCCGACCTTCAGGAATACGTTGACGATCCCGGTGTCCTGGCAGATCGGGCGCCGGCCTTCGGCGCACATCCGCGAGTTGGTCAGGATCTGGGCGATCGCGTCGCGCGCCGCGGGCGAGGCCTCGGCCTCGAAAGCGCGCCCGAGCGAACGGATGTAATCGACCGGGTGGAAATAGCTGATGTACTGCAGCGCCGCGGCGACGCTTTCGACCAGGTCGTCCTTCCGTATCGTGCTCATTGCGGTGACCTCCGTGCTCTGAGGTCATTCTAACGAGGCCCGATCGGGCCCGCGCTGCGGCCCTTGAAATGGCGCGCGGCGCCCCAATGTGCCGACCCGGGTCGCTGTTTCTTCCGCAGCGGCGGCCGGCCGGGCCGCGATGGCGCGTCATGCGGCTGAAGTAGACTGCGGAGTGTCCTTTTCGAACTACAGGTGAAATAACTATGAAGCGTATCGCTCTGTTCGTCATCACGAACCTTGCGATTGTGGTCATGCTGGGCATCGTCGCCAGCGTTCTGGGAGTGGATCGCTTTTTGACCGCCCAGGGCCTGGATCTGGGCTTGTTGCTGGGTTTTGCCGCCGTGATCGGCTTTGGCGGCGCGTTTTTGTCGCTGCTGATCAGCAAGCCGATGGCCAAGATCAGCACCGGGGCGCGCACGATCAAGCAGCCGGCCAATGCGATGGAGGCCTGGCTGCTCGACACCGTCCGGCACCACACACAAAAGGCCGGACTGGCGATGCCCGAGGTGGCGATCTACGAGGGCGAGCCCAATGCGTTCGCAACCGGGGCGTTCAGGAACAGCGCCCTGGTGGCGGTCTCCACCGGTCTGTTGCAGACGATGAGCAAGGAAGAGGTGGATGCCGTCCTCGGGCACGAGGTCACGCACATCGCCAACGGCGACATGGTGACGATGACGCTGCTGCAGGGGGTGTTGAACACCTTCGTCGTATTCCTGTCCCGGGCACTCGCCTACGTGATCGACCGGATGATCCTGCGCAACGAGGGCGAGGGGCCGGGTATCGGCTACTTTGCCACCTCGATAGTCCTGAACATCGTGTTCGGATTGCTGGCCGGCATCGTCGTGGCCTGGTTCTCGCGTCGGCGCGAATTCCGCGCGGACGCCGGCTCGGCGCAGATCCTGGGCACGCCCCGCCCGATGATCAGCGCGCTGCAACGGCTCGGGGGCCTGGAGCCGGGCGAGCTGCCGCGCCAGATCAGCGCGTTCGGCATCAACGGCAGGACAGGCGGCCTTGGCATGCTGTTCGCCAGCCATCCGCCGATCGAGGAGCGGATCGCGGCGCTGCGCGCGCTCGGGAACTGATCAGGGCGCGAGAAGGCGCGGCGGGTCCGCGTCGATGTGCCGGCGCGACACGTACAGCGTCAACGACACCAGGCAAACGGCCGCCACGCTCAGCCCCGCGAGCGCGGCGGTCCACAAGCCGACCGCGCCGAGCGCCGGCACCGAGAACAGGCCCCGGTAGGCCAGCCAGTAGCCGCCTCCGAGGCCGATCCCCCACAGGCTGACTCCGTAGATCAGCATCGGAGCCAGCGTCACCTTGTATCCGCGCAGCACGAAAACGCTGACGCCCTGCAGCGCGTCGAAGGTATGGAACGCCGCGGCCAGCCCGATCAGCCGGCGCGCCGCTGCGGCGACCTGCGGGTCCGTCGTGTAGGCCGCGATGATCGGTTCGCGCGCGAGCCAGGTCAGCAGCGCCAGCGTCAGTCCACCGGCCCCAGCCAGCCGCAAGGCGTGAACGCTCAGCGCCCGCGCCCGGCGCGGGTTGCGCGCTCCCAGCGCCTGTGCGACCAGGGCGCTGGCCGCGAATCCGGTCGACAGCGGCACCATGAACAGGATCGCTGCGATATTGCCGACGATCTGGTGGCCCGACAGCGTGGCGGGGCCCAGGCGCGCGATCAGCACGGCCATCAGCGTGAACGACGTCACCTCGAACAGCGTCGACAATCCGGCCGGAACGCCGATCCGCAGCAGATCCTTCTGCAGCTGCCATTGGGGCAGGGCCGATCGCCGTTCGGCGCCGTGGTGGAACGGCTTGAAGTACGGATGCCAGCGCCAGACCGCCAGTCCCAGAGCAAAGGTCAGCCACGACTGGCAGGCGGTCGCCACCGCGCAGCCGGCTCCGCCCAGTGCAGGTACCGGGCCCGCTCCCCAGATGAACAGCGCGTTCAGCGGGATTTTCAGCAGCAACGCGGTCAGGTTGATCGCCATCGTGAACTGCGGCCGCGATAGCGCTGAATTCAAGGTCACGAATACGCGTGTTCCGAGCGCTCCCGGAAGCCCGAAGGCGGCCGCAGCCAGGTAGGCGCTGGTGACATGCGCCACGTCGGCGCCCGGCCCGGCCATCCGGATCCACGGGTCGTGCCAGACCAGGGCAGCGCACCCGGGCAGCGACAGGAACGCGGCCAGCCAGATCGCCTGGTGCACGTCGCGGCCGACATGATCGGCTCGGCCGGCACCGAAGTGATGGCCGGCGATCGGTCCCAGTGCGGACAACACACCGATCATCGCGATCGCGATCGACACGTACAGGTTGGTTCCGAGCGCGACGCCGGCCAGCTGCACGGGCGACAGTCGGCCCGCCATCGCGGTGTCGATCGTGAAATTCAGGATGAACGCGAGCTGGGCCACGAGCATCGGCCAGGCCTGCCCCAGGATGGCGCCGCTCGCCGGCACGCGTGATTCGGTCGCCTCGCTCACCGGGCAGGGGCGCGGATGCCTTGTTCCGATTTCAGGGCGCAGGCTGCGCCAGTCGCCACAGCCGCCAGGACTCGTCGGCGCGTGTCGGGCGCTGGCCCTCCCACACCAGGTCCCACGAGCCGGCCGGGTCGAGCGGCGGTGGCGCTGCGCCGGATCGGCGGTACTGCGGCTGCAGTGCCAGCCGGCATGCGCTGCTGCCGCCGTCGGGGGCGAAATGCACGTTACCGTAAAACGCGATTACCGCACGCATCGACGGCGACACGCCGGCCGCGACCACGCACTCGCCCGCCGGTACCTTCTGCCCGATCTGCCGGGCCAGCACACGGTAGCTGCGGTTGTAATCGGCGGCGGGCAGAAACAATGTCACCGCGACCAGCCACAGCGCCGTCATGCCGGCGGCCGACAGAAACGCGCCCCGCCACAGCAGGGCCGGACGGCGGCGCACGCGCCAGACGATCAGCGCGACCCACAGCCCGGTGACCGCCAGCGCGAGCACCAGCGGAAGCATGCTGTTGCCGGGCCTGTGGCCGGGAATCAGACGCAGCACCGAAGCGGCCATCGCGCGCGGCGACCCGGTGATCAGCGCCAGGAAATAGGCCCACACGAACGCGATGAACAGCGTATAGGCCGCGATCGCAAACCAGTCGAACCATTGCTCGAGCGTGCGTCGCAGCGTCGGAAATCCGAACGCCGCCAGCACGGCCAGCGGGGCGATCGTCAGCACGAGCTTGGATTCGTCCAGCGGCGCCGCAGCGCCAAGCGCCAGAGCGAGCCCGGCCAGTACGGAGGCGGGAAGCGCGATATGCGCGGCGCCCAGGTGGCGCCGCCACGCGTACAGCGACCACGCGGCCAGGGGCCAGAGCGGCCAGACGTACCAGCTCGCGTTGCGCAGCAGCCAGATGCCGTCGCCGCGCGTCAACGGTGCGGCCGTGGACCCAAGTGTGTGCAGCCAGCGCAAGCCCAGCGGGCCGGACCCATCCGGCAGCTTCCACAGCGCCACCGCGGCCGCAAGTCCCAGCGCGCACGCGGTGCACACCGACATGGCCAGCCAGCGCCGACGGCAGCTCGTGCAAAGCGCCAGCCCCAGAATGCAGCCGGCCAGCAGGCCGGCCGCCAGCAGCGGACCGCGGCTCAGGGCCAGTGCCGCCGCGCACAAGCCGGTCAACGCCGCTCCGACCACGGGCCGCTCCGATGCGACCGACAGGCCGTACAGCGCCACCGCCACGATCGCGATGGAGACCGTGTCGCCGCTGGTCACATGCAGCGTGACCAGAATGCCCAGCGTGCTGACGAACATCAGCACCGCGATCGGTGCCGTGCGCCATGGTCCACATGCGCCCGAACGCGGAGGCATCCTCCGGCCACAGGTCGCGGCCGAAAACGCCAGGCAGCGCAAACGCCGCCAGCAGCATCAACAGCGCCAGACGCGGCAGCGCGACCGCCGCTTCGGCCGACAGGCGGGAAGGTGTCGGGCGATCGCGATCGAAGTTCATCGGAGCCAAAAAAAAGAGGCAGCCGCTGCCGCCCCTGTTTTTCCGGCACGCCGCAAGACCGGGAGCGGCTTACCTGCGCTTGCTCTTGGCCGCCGAGGCCTGAGCGGCCGCGGCATTGACCGCCTCGGTCTTGGCGGCAAACTTCTGGCGGAACTTCTCGACGCGCCCGGCTTCCACGATCCGGGTTTGCGCGCCGGTGTAGAACGGATGGGACTCGGAGGACGTGTCCAGCTTGAACAGGGGGTACTCCTTGCCGTCCTTCCAGGTGGTCTTCTCCCGGGTTTGAACCGTCGACCGGGTCACGAACGAGAAGTCGTTGGATACGTCCAGGAACACGACTTCCCGGTAATCGGGGTGGATGCCGGATTTCATGATGTCGACCTGAGAATTGAATTTGTTGTGCTGCGCATTTTACCACCGAGGCCGGGCTCGCCCTGCGTAGCCGGCGCAGCCTGCGAAGCAGGGTCAGCCGCCTCGCCGCATCATGTCGAAGAATTCCGCGTTGTTCTTGGTCTGCTTCATCTTGTCCAGCAGGAACTCCATCGCCTCGATCTCGTCCATCCCGAACAGCAGCTTGCGCAGGATCCACACCTTCTGCAGCACGTCGGGCTTCAGCAGCAGCTCCTCGCGGCGCGTTCCCGAGCGGTTCACGTTGATCGACGGATAGACGCGCTTCTCGGCCAGCCGCCGCTCCATGTGGATTTCCATGTTGCCGGTGCCCTTGAACTCTTCGTAGATCACGTCGTCCATCCGCGAGCCGGTGTCGATCAGCGCCGTGGCGATGATCGTCAGCGAGCCGCCTTCCTCGATGTTGCGGGCCGCGCCGAAGAAGCGCTTCGGGCGCTGCAGCGCGTTGGCGTCGACACCGCCGGTGAGCACCTTGCCGGACGCGGGCACCACCGTGTTGTAGGCGCGCGCCAGCCGCGTGATCGAATCGAGCAGGATCACCACGTCGTTCTTGGACTCGGTCAGCCGCTTGGCCTTCTCGATCACCATTTCAGCCACCTGCACGTGGCGGGCGGCCGGCTCGTCGAAGGTCGACGCCACGACCTCGCCGCGCACCGACCGCTGCATTTCGGTGACTTCCTCGGGCCGCTCGTCGATCAGCAGCACGATCAGGATCACGTCCGGATGATTTGCGGCGACCGCGTGCGCCAGGTGCTGCAGCATCACCGTCTTGCCGGACTTCGGGCTCGACACGAGCAATCCGCGCTGGCCCTTGCCGATCGGCGCGATGATGTCGATCAGCCGGCCGGTGATGTTTTCATCGCCGCGCATGTCCCGCTCCAGCTGCAGCGGCTTGTCGGGAAACAGCGGCGTCAGGTTCTCGAACAGGATCCGGTGCTTGGTCGAGTCCGGCGTCTGCCCGTTGACCTTGTCGACCTTCACCAGCGCGAAATAGCGCTCGCCGTCCTTCGGCGTGCGGACCTCACCCTCGATCGAGTCGCCCGTGTGCAGCGTGAAGCGGCGGATCTGCGACGGCGAGATGTAGATGTCGTCGGTGCTGGCCAGGTACGACGTCTCGGGCGAGCGCAGGAAGCCGAACCCGTCGGGCAGCACCTCCAGGGTCCCGTCCCCGAAAATCGGCTCGCCCGACTTGGCGCGCTTCTTCAGGATCGCGAACATCAATTCCTGCTTGCGCATCCGGTTGGCGTTGTCGATTTCCAGACCGGCGGCCATTTCAAGCAGCGCGGACACGTGGAGCGCTTTGAGTTCGGAAAGTTGCATGGAGGGGTCTATCGGGAAGGTTGACTGTCGGAGGGGTGTTTGTCGCGAGGATTGCGGTTGAACGGGCGCGCGGGATTTGCGCCGGAGGGTTGCAGCGGACCGGGCGACCTGCGGGCCCGCGAGGATGCGGCGGGCGGCCCTTGCCGCCCGTCGCGACCAACTTTAGAGATTACTGTCGATAAAAGCGACCAGCTCAGGTTTCTTCAGTTGACCAACCCGCGTTCCGACCACGGTTCCGTTCTTGAACAGCATCAAGGTCGGGATGCCGCGAATGCCGTACTTGGCCGGGGTGGCCTGATTCTCGTCCACGTTGACCTTGGCCACGGTCAATCGTCCGTCGTAGTCGTTGGCGATCTCCGCCACCAGCGGCGCGATGGCGCGGCACGGGCCGCACCATTCCGCCCAGTAGTCAACCAGCACCGGGCCGGACGCCTTCAATACATCCAGGTCGAACGAAGCGTCACTGACGTACTTGATTTCACTCATCGGACATCCTGGATAACCCGAAACGCCGGAGCGCTTCTGCCTTTCGGCCCGATCTCCCGGCCACGGAGACGCACAACAAGGGGGCCGCTTTCTGCCGTACGCCGGGGGAACGACACCGGTGGGGCTATACCGTTCACTGCGCCTGCTGGTCACGCGGTCACGACCGGCGTGCTGAGCGCGTATGTTAACACTTTGCGGGCCGCTTGGCCGGATTCCGGGAGACCGATTGCAGTGACGTGGGAGACGGCCAACGCGCCGCTCGACGGCCGCTGGTGGGATGCCGCCGCCTCGCGGCTGCTCGAGTTCGGCGCGCGCTGTGGCCTGCCCGCCCGCGATCTGCGAGCGCTCACGGTGCTGGTGCCCAGGGTCTCCGACGGGCCCTGGTTGCGCGCTGCACTGCACCGCGCGCTGGGCGGCAACGGCGCGCTGGTGGCGCCGCGCATCGCGACGCTGGAGCGCTGGGTCGGCATGCCGGCGGGGCCCCAGACCCCGCGTCTGCTCGAGCTGTTCGAGGCGCTGCGTGCCAGCGCCTGGGCACGCGAGGCCTTCGGCGATCGACCCGGGGCGCTTTGGTCGCTGGCGGCCGAGCTGTCCCGGCTTGGCGACGAGCTCACACTGGCCGCCGTCGGCCGCGATCAGGCTTTCGAGGGGCGCTGGCGCGACAGCGTGGCGCGCCATTTTCAAAGACGCGCCGCGATGGCGGCCAGCGCACAGGCTCAACTGGTGCTGCATTTGTGGAGGGCGCACTGCACCGCGCAATTCGGCGCCGGCCGGATACTGAAGCTGTGGGCCCGCTGCCTCGAGCGCGTCGACGGCCCGCTCGCAGTGCTGGCGCCGTTCGGGCTGCCCGATTGGCAACAGGTGTTGTTGAAGGACCGTGCCGTTACCCATCCGGTACGCGCAGTGCTGGGCGACCTGTCGGCGGCGATGTCGGCCCACGGATGGCTCGCGCTGACGTGGCCCGAGCTGGCCGATCCGGACCCGGCGCCGGCACCGATCGCGGATCGTTGCGAGGCGGCCCGCACCCGAAGCGCACCGCGCCTGAGGATCCTGGCGACCGGCTCGCTCGAACAGGAGGCCGGCGCCGCTGCATCAGAGGTCGAGGCCTGGTTGCGCAGCGGGGTCGAGCGCATCGCGCTGGTTGCGCTGGACCGGCTGACCGCACGGCGCGTGCGCGCACTGCTGGAGCGGGCCGACATCCTGGTCGCCGACCGGGCCGGCTGGAAGCTGTCGACCACCAGCGCCGCCGCCGCCGTGATGCGCTGGCTGGAGCTGGCCGGGGCTGACTTCCGGATACGAGACCTGCTCGACTGGCTGCGCTCGCCGTTTGTGCTGTGGGGCCAAGCAGAGCGCGTGGCGGTTGCGCGCGTGATCGACCGGGTGGCGGGCGCGGCTGCACTGGCCGGTGGCCTGCGCGCGATCGAGCGGGCGCTGGGCCGGCTGGACGACCGCCAGGCCGACGTCGAAGCGGCACGTGCGACGCTGGCGCGCCTGGCCGATCAGGCCGGGCGCTTGCAGGCGGCCGGCACGCTGGGTCGACTCAGCGGCGCTCTGGACGCCTCGCTCGATGCCCTCGGCATGCGCGAAGCGCTGGCGCGCGATCCGGTCGGGCGCGACGTGCTGCGCGAGCTCGGACAGCTGCACGACAGCGTGACGGGCAGCGACGCGCGGATGCCGCTGGCGGCGTTTCGCGAACTGCTGGCGCAGCATTTCGAAAACACGAATGCCTCCGACCCGGGTGTCGAAAGCGCGGTCGTGATGACCTCGCTCGGTGGCGCCTGCCTGCGCGGGTTCGAGGCGGCGGTCCTGATCGGCGTCGATGCCGGGCACCTGCCCTCCGGAACCGAACCCGGCGTGCTGATGTCGGCGGGCGTGCGGCGCGACCTGGGCCTGGCCACGGCGGCCGACCTGCATCGCGCCCAGGCGGTCGAACTGGCAACGCTGCTGTGCTCGGTGCCGCGCGTGGCGGCCACCTGGCGCGTGCGCGAGGGCGATGAACCGCTTGCGCTTTCGACGTGGCTGGATCGGCTGCGCGTGATGGCCGGGCAAGCGGGCTGGGCCGATCCGGTGATCTGGTTCGAGCCGCCGCGTCGAACCGTGGAAGCGCGGACCCCGCACAGGCCTGCTCCGTGCGCTCCGCACAGGCTTCCGGATGGCCTGAGCGTCGGCGCCTGCCAGAGCCTGGTCGATTGCCCTTACCAGTTCTATGCGCGCCACCTGCTCGGGCTGCGTCGGCGCGAGTGGGTGGCCGAGACGCCCGACAAGCGCGACCTGGGCATCGCGCTGCATTCGATCCTGCATCGGCTGCACCTCGACTTCGATGCGGAGTGGCTGCAGCGGATGGCGGATCCGGAGCTGCAGCGGTCGCTGGAGCAGATCACGCAGCAGATGTTCGGCCGCGATCTGCGCGAGCGCCCCGCGCTGATCGGCTACCGCCGGCGCATGCTCGACCTGATTCCCGGCTACGTGCAGTGGCTGCGCCAGCGTACGGCGGCCGGCTGGCGCCTGCAGTCGGCCGAAGCCCAGTTCCAGGTGACGCTGCCGATCGATCCGTCGCGCGCGATCGAGCTTTCCGGACGAATCGACCGCATCGACGTGCGCGGCGATGCCGACCGCGAAGTGATCGATCGCGAAGTGATCGACTACAAGGCGCGCTCGCACCGGGCGGTGCGTGCAGCCGCGGCCGATCCCGGAGAAGACATCCAGCTGCCGCTGTACGCGCTGGCGCTGGGCGCTGGCGTCACCGCCGCGAGCTACCTGAGCTTCGAGCGCTCCGCCGACCCGGATCGCCGTTTCGCCACCGTGCAACAGATCCCGGCGGCCGAGCCGCTGGGCCGGTGGGTGCGCCTGGTCGACCAGCGGCTGCGCGCCGACCTGGCCCGGATCGCCGGCGGCACGGGGATGGCTGCGATCGGCGTCGAACCGACCTGCTCGCGCTGCGAAATGCGCGGACTGTGCCGCCGCGGCGAGTGGGGCGACAGATGACGTTGCGATGAGCGAGTACCTGTGGGATGGCGAGCCGGTGTCGCACGAGCGATTCGTGCAGCGCGCGCTCGACCCGGGTGCCAGCGCGGTGGTCGAGGCTTGCGCGGGCAGCGGCAAGACCTGGCTGCTGGTCGGACGGATCTTGCGCCTGCTGCTGGCCGGCGCGGCGCCGGCGCAGATCCTGGCGATCACCTTCACGCGCCGGGCCGCGCAGCAGATGCGGCAGCGGCTGCTGCAGGATCTGGCGGCGCTGGCGCGCGCCGATCCGCACGATGCGCGGGCGCTGCTGGCGCAGCGGGGCTTGAGCGGCGCGCAGGCGCAGCAGGCGCTGCCGGCGGCGCGCGGGCTGTACGAACGGGTCGCCTCGACCGAGCAGAGCGTGAGCATCGAGACCTTTCACGGCTGGTTCTGGCGGCTGCTGCGGCGCGCCCCGCTCGGAAGCGGTGTCGCGCAGTCGGCCGATCTGCTGGAGGCGCCGCGGCGGCTGGTGGACGAAGCCTGGAACGAATTTGCCGGCGAGCTGCTCGAGGCCGATACGCAGGCGCTTTCGGACTACGAGGAGCTGGTGACCCGGATCGGCGACTTCAGCACCGACCGGCTGCTGCGCAACTTCCTGGACAAGCGCGCCGAGTGGTGGAGCTTCGGCGGCGCCGATCCGGTGCAGGCCATCGATCGTGCCTGCGAGCCGATGCGCGAGGTATTGCGCGCCGGCGGCTTTTCGGCGTCGCGCCACCCGGGCGAGATCCTGCGGCAGCCGCGCTTCATCGAGGCGCTGCGGGCGCTGCTGACGTGCTGGCAGAGTGCGCAGCGCCCGACGAAGACCCTGCTGAAGGCAATCGAAGCGGCCCGCTCGTTCCTGGGCGAGCCGGCCGATCCGCTGCAGGACCTGGCACGCGCGAGCGATCTGCTGCTGACGCGCAACGGCGAGCCGTTGAAGGACTTCGAACCGAAGGCTCTGGCTCCGCGCCTGCCGCGGCCGCAGCCCGGTCACGCAGACCCTTACCCCGCGCGATGGGCCGAGGCGATCGACATCGTGCGCGGCGTGCGCGCGGCCGAGGTCGAATGGGACGCGCTGCGGATGAACGAGTGCGGCTTGCGCTGCGGTGCGCGGCTGCTGCAGGCGTACGAGCGACGCAAACGCAATGCCAATGTGCTGGACTTCACCGACATCGAGTGGCATGCGGATCGACTGCTGCGCGATGAATCGACCGCCGCGTTCATGCACGCGAACCTGGATTCGCGTTACCGGCATCTGCTGGTGGACGAATTTCAAGACACCAGCACGCTGCAATGGAGAGCGCTGCAATGCTGGCTCGACGCCTACGAAGGCGATTCGGATCGTCCGACCGTTTTCGTGGTCGGCGACCCCAAACAATCGATCTACCGCTTCCGGCGTGCCGAGCCGCGCGTGTTCGACGCGGCGCGCAAGGTGCTGGCACAACGGTATGGCGCAGCGACCCTTCGGACCAACGTGACGCTGCGCAACCCTGCGGCGCTGGTGTCGATGCTCGATTCGGTGTTCGCGGACCGCAACCCGCTGTACCAGGCGCAGAGCTCGCGCGTCCCGGTCGACGGGCACTTCGTGCTGCTGCCGCTTCCCGAGCCGTCGCGGGGCCGATCGCAGAGCGCGGCACCCGGCTCTGCGGCATCGGCGCCATCGGATCCGGTGCTGCGTGATGTGCTGAGCCAGCCCCGCGCGGCCCCGCGCGCCGATCCCCACGAAGAGGAGGGCCGGCTGCTCGCGGCCGAGATCGCGCACTGGGTCGGCCGCCTGCAGGTGGAGGTGGGGGACAGCGGCGGCCCGGCCAAGCGGACCGCGCGCTGGAGCGATGCGGTCGTGCTGATGCGGCGGCGTACTCACATGGCTTCGCTCGAACGCGCCTTCCGGGACGCGGGCATACCCACGCTGTCGGACCGCCGCGGCGGCCTGCTGGGGCGGGCCGAGATCGAGGACCTGGTAGCGCTGCTCGAATTCCTGTGCTCCGAGGACGATCTGAGCCTGGCGCACGCGCTGCGTTCACCGGTGTTCGGCTGCACCGATCAGGACCTGCTGAGGCTTGCCTCGAGCGCGGGAGCGACCTGGTGGTCGCGCCTGGCTGCGCTCGCCGAGCCGGGCGCCGGGCTGGAGCGGGCCCGCAAGCTCTTGGGCGGATGGTTGCAGGTCGCCGGCGTGCTGCCGGTGCACGATCTGCTGGACCGGGTCTTTTACCAGGCCGACCTGCGCGCGCGCTATGCGGCGAGCATGCCGCGCGAGCGCGGCGTGCAGGTGCAAGCCAACTTCGATGCGTTTTTGCAGCTTGCACTGACGCTGGATGCGGGCCGCTTCCCGACCCTGACGCGCTTTCTGGACGATCTGCAGTGGATCCGCGAGAAGGATGCGGAGACGATCGACGAAGGCGTGGCGCTGTCGGACGACGCGGTGCGCCTGATGACGATTCACGGCGCCAAGGGACTGGAGGCACCGATCGTCGCCATCGCCGACGCACGCGCCGACGACGGTCCGCCCGACCGTTACGATGTGCTGCTGAACTGGCCGCCGGAGCTGTCGGCGCCGGAGCACTTCTCGCTGATCGGTCGCGCCGGGCGGATCGGATCGGCCCGGCGGCGCTGGCGCGAGGCCGA
Organism: Betaproteobacteria bacterium; assembly: GCA_005882215.1. GTDB lineage: Bacteria > Pseudomonadota > Gammaproteobacteria > Burkholderiales > Burkholderiaceae_F > VBCK01. The sequence goes on from VBCK01000087.1 coordinate 15,107, forward strand.
CCGCGAGCAGCGCGCCCAGGAAGACTGGAACCTGATGTACGTGGCGATGACTCGTGCCAGCCAGGTGCTGATCGTCTCCGGCAGCGGCGAGCGCAGTGCCCCGGACAACTGGTATCAGCGGCTGCAGGCGGCGGCCACGGCCGCCCCGCCGCGCGCGGACGCCTGGCGCCAGCAGGCGCTGCCGTTCACCGCCGGCGCTTTCGAGCGCAGCTTCGCCGAGTTTCGGCCGCAGCCACTGCCCACGGGCCAGCGCGTGGCCGTGGGCGAGTCCGACGCGATACGGATGGGCCAGGCCTGGCATGCGCTGCTCGAGCGCGCATCGGAGCCCGACTTCAATCTCCGGGACCGGATCGGATCCGACTATGCGCTCAGCCCGGAGCAGGTGCGCGAAGTGCTGCAGGCCGCGCAGCGGGTAACCGGATCGGCGGTGCTGAAGCGATTTTTCGGGCCGTCCGTCGCGGCCTGGAGCGAGCTGGAGCTGGTCGACGCGCGCGGCGACAACCTGCGGATCGACCGCCTGGTCGAGCTCGGCCAGACCGTGTGGATTCTCGATTACAAATGGCGCTGGCTGGAGGCGGAGCGCGCCGGCTACGAGCGGCAGCTGGCCCGCTATGCGCAGGCGATCGCCTCGTTGTGGCCGGGCCGTCCGATCCGTACGGCGCTGGTGCTGTCCGACGGCTCGCTGGTCGAAATCGGCTCTGGCCCCGGCGCTGATAAGATCGACAGCGGCGGGCCCCCTCGCATCGAGGCGCCGTGAACCTGGTCAGGTCGGGAACGAAGCAGCCATAGCGGAATTCCCCGAGTGCCGAGGATCAGGCTCGCCTTTTCCGACCTTCGGACCATGAACGACATCGACAGCTCGCTGCGCATCGAGGCGGCGCGGCCGCAGCACGCGGCGGTGCTGCTGTCGCTGGTGCGCGACCTGGCCCGCTTCGAGAAACTCGAGCACCAGGTGGTGGCCACCGAAGAGCAGATCCGCGACGAGCTGGCTGCCAGCCGGCCGGTGATCGAGGCTTTGATCGCGTGGGATGGTGCCGAAGCGGTCGGCTTTGCGTTGTACTTTCATAACTTTTCGACTTTCCTGGGACGGCGCGGCCTGTACCTGGAAGACCTGTACGTGGTTCCGAGCGCGCGCCGGCGCGGCATCGGCCGTGCGCTGATCGCGCACCTGGCATCGATCGCGGTGGCACGCCGGTGCGGCCGCTTCGAGTGGGCGGTGCTCGACTGGAACGAGCGCGCCATCGACTTCTACCGTTCGATCGGCGCCGAGCTGCTGCCCGACTGGCGTATCTGCCGCGTCACCGGCGATGCGCTCGGCCGGCTCGGGCAAGACGGTACCATCCATAATCGATGACCTACCAGGTTCTTGCCCGCAAGTGGCGGCCGCGCGACTTCCAGTCGTTGATCGGCCAGGACCACGTGGTACGCGCGCTGACGCACGCGCTGCAGCACCAGCGGCTGCACCACGCGTACCTGTTCACCGGCACGCGCGGCGTCGGCAAGACGACGATCGCCCGCATCCTGGCCAAGGCGCTGAACTGCGTCGGTCCGGATGGGCAGGGCGGCATCACCGCGACGCCGTGCAACGCGTGCCGGGTCTGCAGCGCGATCGACGCGGGCCGCTTCGTCGACTACATCGAGATGGACGCCGCCAGCAATCGCGGCGTGGACGAGATGACGCAGCTGCTGGAGCGCGCGATCTACGCGCCGGTCGATGCGCGCGTGAAGGTCTACACGATCGACGAAGTGCACATGCTGACCACGCATGCCTTCAATGCGATGCTCAAGACGCTCGAGGAGCCGCCCGATTTCGTCAAGTTCATCCTGGCCACCACCGACCCGCAGAAGATTCCGGTGACGGTGCTGTCGCGCTGCCTGCAGTTCAATCTGAAGCAGGTGACCCCGCAGGCGATCGCGCAGCGCCTGGGCCAGATCGCGCAGGCCGAGCAGGTCGAGGCCGAGCCGGCGGCGCTGCAGGCGGTGGCACGCGCGGCGCGCGGCAGCATGCGCGACGCGCTGTCGCTGCTGGACCAGGCGATCGCCTACAGCGGCGGACGTGTCGACGCGCAGGCGGTCGACCAGATGCTGGGCGCGATCGATTCGACGCTGCTGGTGCAGCTGCTCGACGCGCTGCTCGAGCGCGACGCGGCCCGTCTGCTGGCGCTGGCCGATGCGATGGCCGAGCGAAGCCTGTCGTTTGCGCAGGCATTGCGCGACCTCGCCAGTCTGCTGCACCGGATCGCGCTGGCCCAGCAGATCGCCGGCGACGGGCAGGGCGACCCGACGGATGCCGATGTCGGGCGCCTGGCGCAGCGGCTCACGCCCGACGAGGTGCAGCTGTACTACCAGATCGCTCTGCATGGGCGCAACGACCTGGGCCTGGCGCCCGACGAATACGCGGGATTCACGATGACGCTGCTGCGGATGCTGGCCTTCCAGCCCGAAGTGGCGGCCGCCGCGCCCGCGGCCAACCGCAGCGCCGCGCTGAACGCGCCGCGTCCGCCGCGCACCGCCGCGCCGGCGCCGCGTCACGAGCCGGACGCGACGCCGACGCCGTCCGCGAGCGCTGCCGGCCGAGCCGGACCGCAGGCGCCGGCCGGGGTGGATGAAGATCTGGACTGGCCCGCGCTCGTGCAGAAGCTGAAGCTGGCCGGGATGCCGCGCGAGCTGGCGCTGCGCAGCGAACTCGTCTCCCGCGAGGCCGATCACTTCCGGCTGCGGGTGCCCGTGAAAACGCTGCTCGAATCCGGCGCCGAAGCGCGGCTGCGCGCGGCGCTCTCCGAGTACTTCGGGCGGCCGGTGCGGATTTCGGCCGAGATCGGCGCCACGCAGGGGCCGACCGCGGCGGGCCTGAACGAGGAGGCCCGCGCGCAGCGGCAGCGGCGCGCCGAGGAGTCGATCTACGCCGACCCCTTCGTGCGAGAATTGATCGAGAATTTCGGGGCCAGCGTGGACCCGGCTTCGATCAAACCGATCCAGGACACCTGAGCACCGTGGATGAGCCGACTATGAAGAACCAACTGGCCGGATTGATGCAGCAGGCGCAGAAGATGCAGGAGAACATGAAGCGCCTGCAGGAAGAGCTGGCCGCGACCGAGGTCGAGGGGCAGTCGGGGGCAGGGCTGGTCAAGGTGGTGCTGACCTGCAAGTTCCAGGTGCGGCGCGTCACGATCGACCCGAGCCTGCTGGGAGAAGACCGCGACATGCTGGAGGACCTGGTGGCGGCGGCGTTCAACGACGCGTCACGGCGGGCCGACGAGATGACGCAGCAGAAAATGGGTTCGATCGCCACCGGGCTGCCGCTGCCGCCCGGCTTCAAGCTGCCGTTTTGAATTCCGGGTGAAACTCGGACCTGCGCTGGATTCTGTAGTCGATTCGCTGAAACGGCTGCCCGGAATCGGGCCGAGGTCGGCGCAGCGGATCGCCTTTCATCTGCTGCAGTTCGACCGCCCGCTGGCCACTGCGCTGGGTCATGCCTTGCTGGACGCGGTCGATCGGGTCGGTCACTGTGCGCGCTGCAACACCCTGAGCGAGCGGCCGCTGTGCGAGACCTGCGCCGATCCGAAGCGCGATCCGGGCCTGCTGTGCGTGGTCGAGTCGCCGGCCGATCAGCTGGTGATCGAGCAGTCGCTCGCGTACTCGGGCCTGTATTTCGTTCTGCTGGGGCGACTGTCGCCGCTGGATGGCGTGGGGCCGCGCGAGATCCAGCTGGACCGGCTGCTCGAGCGGGTCGGCGATGGCGTCGTGCGCGAGCTGATCGCGGCCACGTCCTTCACGCCGGAAGGCGACGCCACCGCGCATTACGTCGCGGAGCTGGCCCGCGCGCGCGATCCGCGCATCAAGGTGACGCGCCTTGCGCGCGGGGTGCCGGCCGGAGGCGAGCTGGAGTACACGGACGTGAACACGATCGCCCAGGCGATGCTGGACAGGCGCGTCGAATGACTGCGCCCCTTGACGGCGTCAAAGTGCTGGAGCTCGGCACGCTGATCGCCGGTCCTTTCGCGGCGCGGATGATGGCCGAGTTCGGCGCGGAGGTCATCAAGGTCGAGGATCCGGATGGCGGTGACCCGTTGCGGCGCTGGCGCTACTTGCACGAGGGCACTTCGCTGTGGTGGGCGGTGCAGGCGCGCAACAAGAAGTCGGTCGCGCTGAACCTGAAGGATCCGCGCGCCTGCGAGCTGGCCCGACAGCTCGCGGTGCGGGCCGACATCGTGATCGAGAACTTTCGTCCCGGCGTACTGGAAAGGCTGGGGCTCGGTTACCCGCAGCTCGCCGAGCTCAATGCGGCCACCATCATGGTGCGGTTGTCGGGCTATGGACAGACCGGGCCGATGCGCGATCGGCCCGGCTTCGGGGCAATCGGCGAGGCGATGGGAGGGATCCGTCACGTGACCGGCCACCCGGACCGCCCGCCGGTGCGGATCGGGCTTTCGATCGGCGATTCGATTGCGGCGCTGCACGGGGTGATCGGCGCGCTGATGGCGTTGCGACACCGCGACGCGACCGGCGGCGCGGGCCGTGGCCGTGGGCAGATGGTCGATGTCGCGCTGTACGAATCGGTGTTCAACATGATGGAAAGCGCGGTGCCCGAGTACGACCGCTTCGGGGTCGTGCGGGAGCGCACCGGCACCTCGCTGCCGGGAATCGTGCCGTCCAACACGTACACCTGCCGGGACGGCGCTGCGATCGTCGTGGGCGGCAATGGGGACGCGATCTTCAAGCGGCTGATGGGGGCCGTCGACCGCCCGGATCTCGGCGCCGACCCGCAGCTGGCGCACAACGACGGCCGTGTGCCGCGTGCGGCCGAAATCGACGCGGCAATCCAGCACTGGTGCAGCCGTCACCCGATCGATCAAGCCCTGGCCGTGCTGGAGCAGGCCCAGGTGCCGGCCTCGCGCATCTATTCGGTGGCCGACATGTTCGTCGACCCTCAGTTTTCGGCGCGCGCGATGATCGAACAGCAGGCGCTGGCCGACGGTACGCCGCTGAAGGTGCCGGCCGTGGTGCCCAAGCTGTCGCAGACGCCGGGCGCGACGCGCTGGCTCGGGCCGGCACTGGGCCAGCATACCGACGAGGTACTCGAGTCGATCGGCGTGACCCGCGGGCAGATCGATCAGCTGCGCCGCGACGGCGCCGTCCGGTGATTCCCGCCAGGGCCTAGCCGCGCGGAGGAAAGCGTGTGTTGGAGCGCGGTATCGACGTGAACAGCGTGGTCGGTGGACGCGTTGCTGGAGGCAGGCCGCCCAGGTCATTCGTCGCCTCGAAGTACTGGGTCAGGCGCGACTGGATCGTTTCGGCCAGCGTGGTCAGGCGCCGCCGCACGTAGCCGGTGTAAATGCCGAGCAGGCAGTCGGCGAGCTGGCGTGCGTACAGCTCGCGCAGGTGGTTGTCGGACAGGATCGCATCGAGCACCTTCAGCGCCGCCGCATCCTCGTGCAGCTTGACCAGCCGGCGCGCAAGCCGCAAATGCTCGTCGATCGGAAGCACCTTCAGCACTTTCGGCTGGGTCAGCTGCAGGAAGGCCTTGCGTAGCTGGTCCGAGTGCGATTTGGAACGCAGCCACAGCAGGCGCAGCGCCGCATCCTGCAGCGCAGTCTCGTCCGGGCCGAGCAGCGCCGTGTTCAAGTAGGCGGACAGGTGCTCGACGTGCCGCGGCTCCAGGTCGGCCAGTTCCTTGTAAAGCTGAGTCGCGCGGCGCGTTTCCATCCGCGTGGCGGCTTCCCGCGCCTGCCGCGCCAATGCCGATTCCTTGAGACCGTTGGAATCGACGGGATGGGCGCGGGGGCGCGCGCGCGCAGTCAGAGCCCGGACCCGGCGCGAATCGTGCAGCTTGAAGGTCCACGCCAGCGCGCCTCCGAACGCAGCGCCGGACACGTCGGCCGACAGATCGGTTGCTGAGCGCCCGACCAGCGCCCAGCGCAGCACCTCCACTGCGGCCACCACCAGCAGCGCGGCGATCCCCGGCACCAGTGTCGGGCGCCGACTCGCGATCAGCCGACCGGACATCGATCGGGTTCCGACCGAGACCGCCAGCATTGCGGCCAGTGCGGCCAGCGCGCCCCAGTCTCCGGCGGCGGCCCGGCCAGACAAAAGCAGGTTCACGACGCCGCTGACCGCGCCCCCGCCCAGGTAGCACAGCAGGAACAGCGCCGCACCCGCCGAGGCCTCCGCGAACGGGCCCACCAGCAGCAACACCAGCAGGTTGGTCAGACACAGGGGTGCCGTCGGGTGCAGCCACAGGTACGTGACCAGGCGCCACGGCTCGCGCCAGCTCTGTGCGGACAGCGCCATCCGCTCGCTGAGCGCGGAGCGCGTCAACTCGTCGAACCGCTGACGGTCGCGCTTCCACTGTTCGTAGCCCGGCTCCGATTGAGTAACGACCTTGTCGGCGTGCAGGCCCCGCTCGAACCTGCGGTCGCCGTGCAGCACCTCGAGCGCGCGCGCCGGGTCAGTCGGCTTGCCGGTCGCAGGGCCGACCGCGTGTTCCAACTGCAGCATGCGGCCGACCGCGTCCGGGTCGGCGGTTTGCGCCAGGTATTCCCGGTAGCGTGGAAGCTCCGTCGCCGCCAGGCCACTGTCCACGTAAAAGTCGACAGCCGCGCTCAGCGCGGTTCGGTCGAGCGGCGCGAACACGAAAAATACGATCGTGCTGGCCAGCGCCAGCACTAGTGTGGCGACCGGGACCGCAGGGGTCCTGGAGCCGTGTGGGATCGGCAGCACGAACAAGCGGGACGTACCTAAACCCGCGCAGGCCGGATGCCGGCGCGCGGCCGGTATAATTCGGAAGTTTAAGGCGGCGAGCGGTCACTTCGGTCGATGGAGGTGGCACGCTGCGCTGCCGCATATCGCCGCTCGGGGGCCGATCGTCGCGCTGGGCGGCCCCGACCGGCCCGCGTTGTCCGGACCTGCTGACCAGGAGACTGTTTGGCCCGCCTGTTCGACGATACCCGCCCGCCGGCGCTGCTTGCGCTGGCTGACGGCTCCGTCTTTCAGGGGGTCAGCATCGGCGCTTCCGGCTCGATCTGCGGCGAAGTCGTTTTCAATACGGCGCTGACCGGGTACCAGGAGATCCTGAGCGACCCGAGCTACTGCCGCCAGATCGTCACGCTGACCTATCCGCACATCGGCAACGTCGGCGCCAACCCTGAAGACGACGAGTCGTCGCGGGTGTACGCGGCCGGGCTGATCGTGCGGGACCTGGCCCGCTGCGTCTCGAACTTCCGGTCTACCCAGTCGCTGGACGAGTACCTGATCGATCGCTCGGTCGTCGGCCTCGCCGGGATCGACACGCGCCGCCTGACCCGGTTGCTGCGCGACAAGGGCTCGCAGGCCGGCGCCATCGTGACGGGCGGCGACGAGCCCTCCGCGCTGCAACTGGCGCGCTCGTTCCCGGGGATGGCCGGCCTGGACCTTGCCAAGGTCGTGTCGGCGCGCGAGCCGTACGAGTGGAGCGAGACGGGCTGGCAGCCGGGCCGTGGTTACGGCACGCTGTCCGAGCCGCGCTGGCACGTGGTGGCCTACGATTTCGGCATCAAGCGCAACATCCTTCGGCGGCTGGCCGAGCGCGGCTGTCGCGTCACGGTCGTGCCGGCCCAGACGCCGGCCGGCGAGGTCGAGCGGATGCGGCCGGACGGCGTATTCCTGTCCAACGGTCCCGGCGATCCGGAACCTTGCGGCTACGCGATCGAAGCCACGCGCCAGCTGATCGGGCGCGGCTATCCCACCTTCGGCATCTGTCTGGGCCACCAGATCATGGGCCTGGCCGCCGGGGGCCGCACGCTGAAGATGAAGTTCGGCCACCACGGCGCCAACCATCCGGTGCTGGATCTGGATTCGGGGCGCGTGCTGATCACTTCGCAGAATCACGGCTTCGCAGTCGACCCGGCCAGCCTGCCGGCCCACTGCAAGGTCACCCACCGGTCCCTGTTCGACGGCAGCCTGCAGGGGTTCCGTCACACGGACCGGCCGGCGTTTTGCTTCCAGGGCCACCCGGAAGCCAGCCCCGGTCCGCACGACATCGGCGGCCTGTTCGACCGGTTCGTGCAACTGATGCAGCAACGACGTTAGTGGAGTCTTCACGATGAGCACCGAAGGCAGCGGTTTGATCCGAAGCGCGCTCGAGGAAGCGGCGAGCGGCCTTGAGCGCTTGCGCCGCAACGACGCGGCGCTGGCCGCGATCGAGGCGGCCGGCGGCGTGCTGGCAAAGGCCTTCATCGCGGGCAACCGGGCCTACAGCTGCGGCAACGGCGGCTCGATGTGCGATGCGATGCATTTTGCGGAGGAACTGACGGGCCGGTTCCGCCGCGACCGGCGCCCGCTGGCAGCGCTGGCCATCAGCGACCCGGGGCACCTCACCTGCACGGCCAACGATTTTGGATACCCGCAGATCTTCGCCCGCTTCGTGCAGGCGCACGGGCGCGCGGGCGACGTGCTGCTGGCGATCAGCACCAGCGGCAGCAGCGCCAACGTGCTGGCCGCGGCCGAGGCGGCGCGCTCGCTGTCGATGCCGGTCATTGCGTTGACGGGCCGGCCGGCCTCGCCGCTGGCGGAGCTGGCACAGGTCGAGGTGTGTACGCCGGCCGGGCGTTTCGCCGATCGCGTGCAGGAGCTGCATATCAAGGTGATCCACGTGCTGATCGAGCTGGTCGAGCATCAGCTGAATCTGGCCGACGCAGCCCACTAGCATGCCGCGCCGCCAGGACCTTCAAACGATACTGATCATCGGCGCCGGCCCGATCGTGATCGGGCAGGCCTGCGAGTTCGACTACTCGGGCGCGCAGGCCTGCAAGGCCCTGCACGAGGAGGGCTACCGGGTCGTGCTGATCAACAGCAACCCGGCCACGATCATGACCGATCCGGACATGGCCGACGTGACCTACGTGGAGCCGATCACCTGGCAGGTGGTGGAGCGGATCATCGCGCGCGAGCGGCCGCAGGCCGTGCTGCCGACGATGGGCGGGCAGACCGCCCTCAATTGTGCGATGGACCTGTATCGAAACGGCGTGCTGGAGCGCTACGGGGTCGAGCTGATCGGGGCGTCGCCGTCGGTGATCGAGAAGGCCGAGGACCGGCTGAAGTTCAAGGAGGCGATGACGCGGATCGGGCTGATATCGGCGCGCTCCGGAATCGCCCATTCGCTGCAGGAGGCGCTGCAGGTGCAGGCGATGGTCGGATTTCCGGCCGTGATCCGTCCGAGCTACACGCTGGGCGGCACGGGCGGCGGGATCGCCTACAACATGGAGGAATTCACCTCGATCTGCCAGCGCGGCCTCGATCTGTCGCCGACGCGCGAGCTGCTGATCGAGGAGTCGCTGATCGGCTGGAAGGAATTCGAGATGGAGGTCGTGCGCGATCGCCACGACAACTGCATCATCGTGTGTTCGATCGAGAACGTCGATCCGATGGGCATCCACACCGGCGACTCGATCACCGTGGCGCCGGCCCAGACGCTGACCGACAAGGAATACCAGCTGATGCGCGACGCCGCGATCGCGATCCTGCGCGAGGTGGGCGTTGACACCGGCGGCTCGAACGTGCAGTTCGCCGTCGATCCGGCCACCGGGCGGATGGTCGTGATCGAGATGAACCCGCGGGTATCGCGCTCTTCGGCGCTGGCCTCCAAGGCGACCGGCTTTCCGATCGCCAAGGTGGCGGCCAAGCTCGCGGTCGGCTACACGCTGGACGAGCTGAAGAACGAAATCACCGGCGGCGCCACCCCGGCCTCGTTCGAGCCGACGATCGACTACGTGGTGACCAAGGTGCCGCGTTTCGCGTTCGAGAAGTTCTCCCAGGCCGACGATACGCTGACCACGCAGATGAAATCGGTCGGCGAGGTGATGGCGATCGGCAGCAACTTCCAGGAGTCGTTCCAGAAGGCGCTGCGCGGCCTGGAGATCGGGGCCGACGGACTGGATGAGCGCCTGACCAACCCGGAGGAGATCATCGAGCAGATCGGCGAACCGGGCCCGCAACGGATCTGGTACGTGGCCGACGCGTTTCGGGCCGGCATCAGCCGCCAGCGCGTTTACGAGAAGACGGCGATCGACCCGTGGTTCCTTGGTGAGATCGAGGATCTGGTGGGCACCGAGCAGCGGCTGGCCGGACGGGCGCTGTCGTCGCTGTCGGCCGGCGACTGGCTGCGGCTGAAGGGGATGGGTTTTTCGGACGCGCGCCTGGCGCGATTGCTCGCGGTGAAGCCGGCCGACGTGCGGCGCGCGCGCCGCTCGCACGGCGTGCGCCCGGTCTACAAGCGGGTGGACACCTGCGCGGCCGAATTCGCGACCACCACCGCGTACCTGTACTCGACCTACCAGCAGGAGTGCGAAGCCGAGCCGACCGGCCGCCGCAAGGTCGTGGTGCTGGGAGGCGGCCCGAACCGGATCGGGCAGGGCATCGAGTTCGACTACTGCTGCGTGCACGCGGCGATGGCGCTGCGCGAGGACGGGTTCGAGACGATCATGGTCAATTGCAATCCGGAGACCGTGTCGACCGACTACGACATCTCCGATCGCCTCTATTTCGAGCCGCTGACGCTGGAGGACGTGCTGGAGATCCTGGACCGGGAGCGCCCCGAGGCGGTGATCGTGCAGTACGGCGGACAGACCCCGCTGAAGCTGGCGCGCGACCTGGAAGCCGAAGGCGCACCGATCGTCGGAACCTCGCCGGATTCGATCGACATCGCCGAAGACCGCGAGCGCTTCCAGCAGCTGCTGCAGCGGCTGCGGCTGAAGCAGCCGCCCAATCGGACGGCCCGCAACGAATCGGACGCGCTGCGGCTGGCCGAGGAGATCGGCTACCCACTGGTGGTGCGGCCGAGCTACGTGCTGGGCGGGCGCGCGATGGAGATCGTGCACGAGCCGCGCGACCTGGAGCGCTACATGCGCGAGGCGGTCAAGGTATCGAACGACTCGCCGGTCCTGCTGGACCGCTTCCTGGACGACGCGATCGAGGTCGACGTCGACTGCGTCGCGGACGGCCGCCAGGTGCTGATCGGCGCCGTGATGGAGCACATCGAGCAGGCGGGCGTGCACTCGGGCGATTCGGCCTGCTCGCTGCCGCCGTACTCGCTGCCGTCCCACACGATCGAGGAGCTGAAGCGGCAGACCGAGCTGATGGCGCGCGCGCTCAAGGTGGTCGGGCTGATGAACGTGCAGTTCGCGATCCAGCAGGGCGTGGTGCACGTGCTCGAGGTCAATCCGCGCGCTTCCAGAACCGTGCCGTTCGTGTCGAAGGCGACCGGCCAGCCGCTCGCCAAGATCGCCGCCCGCTGCATGCTGGGCCGCTCGCTCGCCGACCAGGGGGCCCGGGTCGAGATGTCGCGCTCCTACTTCGCCGTCAAGGAGGCGGTTTTCCCGTTCGTCAAATTCCCAGGGGTCGACCCGCTGCTGGGCCCCGAGATGCGGTCCACCGGAGAGGTGATGGGCGTGGGCCGCACGTTCGGCGAGGCGCTGTTCAAGTCCCAGCTGGCCGCGGGCGCCACGCTGCCGCCCAGCGGCACCGTGTTCCTGAGTGTGAAGGACTCCGACAAGCCCAAGACGGTCGAAGTGGCCCGGATGCTGCATGAGCTCGGCTATTCGCTCGTGGCCACGCGCGGCACCGCGGCGGCGATCGCGGCAGCCTCGATTCCGGTTCGCACGATCAACAAGGTCAAGGAGGGCCGCCCGCATGTCGTCGATCTGTTGAAGGACGGACAGATCGACCTGGTCATCACGACGGTGGACGAGAAGCGATCGGCCATTGCCGATTCGCGCTCGATCCGCACCACGGCGCTCGCGCAGCGAGTGACCTACTACACGACGATCGCCGGCGGGCGCGCGGCGGTCGAGGGCATGCGGCACCTGGCCGCGCTCGAGGTATATGACCTGCAGTCGCTGCATCGCGAACTGCGGTCGGACCTCCGCTCGGCCTAGCGTGTCGGGTTCGCCGGCGCTTGCCAGCGGGGGCGGGCGCCGGTAAAGTGATCCTCAGTCGGCCCCGGCAGTGCTGGGGCTTCGTTTTTTCTCATGGTTTATTTCCGATGGCGGCGATCCCGATTACGGCGCGTGGTGCCGAGATGCTCAAGGCTGAACTGAATCGCTTGAAGGCGGTGGAGCGGCCGACGGTCATCCAGGCGATAAAAGATGCGCGGGCGCTGATCGGCAAGAGCGAGGGCGACGTGGCCGAGGTGGCCGCGCCGGCCGGCCCGCGCGAATACGAGGTGCTGGACGTCCGCTACGTCTGAGGCCGTTTGCGACGTCCCCCACCCTCGGCTTCGCCGGGCGTGGCCCGGCTACGCCGGGCGAGGCCCGGCCCTGTCCCACTGCGTGGGCGAGGGGAGGTATCAGACGCTGTCCCGCGCGCGCCAGAGGGTGCGCGCGAAGCGCGCGGGTGAGGGTCGTCGGGCAGTGGCCGGAACATCACCATCAGGCGCCCGATCAGCTGGATGCGGGCTGCGCCGAGCCGTTCGGCGATCTCGAGAAACAGCTGTTCGCGCTCCGGGCGCTCCAACGCGGGGCTGCGCACCTTCACCAGTTGATGCGTGGTCAGGGCGCGATCGATTTCCTTCAGTACCGCCTCGGTGAGGCCATTGGCTCCGAGGAGCACGATCGGGTCCAGGTGATGCGATTCGGATTTCAGGCGCAGCCGCTCGTCGCGGGACAACGTGAGTTCGCTCATACGCCTTTGCACCCGACAAGATGAACGGCAAGAATAGCCCGCGCACGAAGAACCGCTCGAAGCGGGAGTGGATCAGGCGTCACCTTGCGGATCCCTTCGTGCAGGCGGCCACCCGCGAGGGCTATCGTTCGCGCGCGGCGTACAAGCTGATCGAGATCGACCAGCGTGACCGGCTGATCCGGGCCCCGGCGACCGTGGTTGAGCTGGGCGCCGCACCCGGCAGCTGGACCCAGGTGATCGTGAAGCGCCTGTCGGATCGCGCGGGACGGTTGCGCGGGCGGGTCATTGCGCTGGACCTGCTGCCGATCGAGCCGATCGAGGGCGTGGAACGGATCGAGGGCGATTTTCGCGAGGAAGCGGTCGAGCGCCGCCTGGCCGAGGCCCTTCAAGGCCGACCGGCCGATCTGATCGTGTCCGACATGTCGCCGAACCTGAGCGGAATCGAGGCGGCTGACGCGGCGCGCAGCCAGGATCTGTGCGAACTCACGCTGCGGTTCGCCCTCAATCACCTCCGACCCGGAGGAGATTTGTTGGTGAAGACCTTTCACGCCAGTGGCTACGGGCAGTACGTACAGCAGCTTAAGAAGCGCTTTAAAACCGTGTCGGTTCGCAAGCCGGCGGCCTCGCGCCCCGGATCGGCCGAGGTCTACCTGCTCGCGAGGGGCTTGAAGCCGGATCCCGACCCCGTAACGGAGTCCATGTAGGGCAATGCGAGGTAAAGCGCCTTGAAACCGGGCGGTTCCGCCCCAAATGCGGTTAGGCGGAAAGGACCCCGAGGGACCCTGTGCCGCGCCTCGCTCCTTAAAGGGAGGGGGGAGAGCCTAGAATAGACGCACCGTATCGGTTTTTCGAAGTGCCTGCTCGGAGTGACGCCACTTGAACAACAGCATGCTTGCCAAGGCCGCGATCTGGCTCGTGATCGCGCTGGTCCTGTTCACGGTTTTCAGGCAACTCGAGCGGGGCACTGGCGGCAGCGCACGGCCGGTCGCCTACTCGGAGTTTCTCGATCAGGTGCGGGCGGGCCACGTGAAGAGCGTGCGCCTGCAGGACTCGGCCGGCGGGAACCTGGACATCACGGCGCAGACCGACGAGGGCTCGCAGATCCACAGCACCGGGACGCTGGCCGACCGGGGCCTGTTCAAGGACCTGTTCGACAATAAGGTGCGCGTCGAAGTCGAGCCGCACGAGCAGCCGTCGCCGCTGCTGAGCTTTTTTTACGCGTTCGGCCCGGTGATCCTGCTGATCGGGGTCTGGATCTTCTTCATGCGGCAGATGCAGGGCGGGGGCCGCGGCGGGGCTTTTTCGTTCGGCAAGTCGCGCGCGCGGATGCTGGACGAGTCCAACAACAGCATCACGTTCTCGGACGTGGCCGGGTGCGACGAGGCCAAGGACGAAGTGCAGGAACTGGTCGAATTCCTGCGCGATCCGTCCAAGTTCCAGAAGCTGGGAGGTCGCATTCCGCGCGGCGTGCTGATGGTGGGCTCGCCCGGGACCGGCAAGACGCTGCTCGCCAAGGCGATCGCCGGCGAAGCGAAGGTGCCGTTTTTCTCCATCTCGGGCTCGGACTTCGTCGAGATGTTTGTCGGGGTGGGCGCCGCGCGCGTGCGCGACATGTTCGAGACCGCCAAGAAGCACGCGCCCTGCATCATCTTCATCGATGAGATCGACGCGGTCGGACGCCAGCGGGGTGCAGGCCTGGGCGGCGGCAACGACGAGCGCGAGCAGACGCTGAACCAGATGCTGGTCGAGATGGACGGATTCGAGACCGGCAATGGCATCATCGTGATCGCGGCAACCAACCGGCCCGACGTGCTGGATCCGGCGCTGCTGCGGCCCGGCCGCTTCGACCGGCAGGTGGTCGTCCCGCTGCCCGACATCCGCGGGCGCGAGCAGATCCTGAACGTGCACATGCGCAAGGTGCCGATCGGCGCCGATGTGAAGGCCGACATCCTGGCGCGCGGCACGCCGGGCTTTTCCGGGGCGGATCTGGCCAACCTGGTCAACGAAGCGGCGTTGTTCGCCGCGCGCCGCAGCGCGCGCGTGGTGGAGATGCAGGACTTCGAGCAGGCCAAGGACAAGGTGATGATGGGCGCCGAGCGCAAGTCCATGGTGATGTCGGAGGACGAGCGGCGCAACACGGCTTACCACGAATCGGGGCACGCGGTCGTGGCGAAACTCCTTCCGAAGTCCGACCCGGTGCACAAGGTGACGATCATTCCGCGCGGGCGCGCGCTGGGCGTCACGATGCAGCTTCCCGAGCAGGACCGGTATGCATACGACCGCGACTATCTGTTGAACCGGATCGCGGTGCTGTTCGGCGGACGGGTGGCCGAAGAGGTCTTCATGAAGCAGATGACCACCGGCGCCAGCAACGATTTCGAGCGCGCCACGCAGATCGCGCGTGACATGGTGATGAAGTTCGGGATGACCGAGGCGCTCGGCCCGATGGTGTACGCCGAAGACGAGGGAGAGATATTCCTGGGCCGCTCGATCACGCGGACCACCAACGTGTCCAGTTCGACGCTGCTGAAGATCGAGAACGAGATCCGGCGCATCATCGACGAGCAATACGGGCTGGCGCGCAAGCTGATCGAGGACAACCACGACAGGGTCGACGCGATGGCGCGCGCGCTGCTCGAGCTGGAAACGATCGACGCCGATCAGATCGACGACATCATGGCCGGCAGGCCGCCGCGCCCGCCGCGCACGGGCGGCGCGGGCGCGCAGGCCGGGCAGGCCGCCGCGCCGGGCAGCGGGGGCGTTCAAGGCGCGACCCAGCCCGCGTAAGCCGAACCACAGCTCCCCCCTCTGGCTTTATCCTTCCCCAATGGCTGGGGAAGTGCCTCGTCCAACCCACTGGCGCTGCGGTCGCTTCCGGCTTTCGCTCGAGCGCCCGCTGGTGATGGGCATTGTCAACGTGACGCCCGACTCGTTTTCCGACGGCGGGCACTTCCTGCAATTCGATCGCGCACTGGAGCACGCGCGGCAACTGATCGCCGAAGGCGCCGACATCCTGGATATCGGGGGCGAATCGACCCGGCCCGGGGCAGCCGAAGTCAGCCCGGATCAGGAGATCGAGCGCGTGCTGCCGCTGGTGCAGGCGTTGCGCGACGATGCAGTGCCGCTGTCGGTGGACACCAGCAAGCCCGGCGTGATGCGCGCTGCACTGGACGAGGGAGCCGCCATCATCAACGACGTGCGCGCACTGGCCCTGCCGGGCGCGCTCGAGCAGGTCGCCCGGGGCGATTGCGGCGTCGTGTTGATGCACATGCAGGGCACCCCGCAGACGATGCAGGTCGACCCGAGCTACGTGAACGTGGTCGGTGAGGTGAGCGATTTTCTGGGCAGTCGGCGCGACGAGGCGCTGCGTGCGGGGGTGGCACGCGATCGGATCGCGCTGGATCCGGGATTCGGTTTCGGCAAGCGCGGCGTGCACAACCGTCGCCTGCTGGCGCACCTGGGCGAGTTGCGGGCGCTCGGCCAGCCGCTGCTGGTCGGGCTGTCGCGCAAGGCCTCGCTGGGGGAGATGACCGGACGGCCGGTCGACCAGCGGCTCGTCGCCTCGGCGGTGGCGGCGCTGCTCGCGATCCAGGCCGGCGCGCAGATCGTGCGCGTGCACGATGTGGGCGCCACGCGCGATGCGATCGCGGTGTGGGAGGCGGTGCGACAGGAGCAAATATGAGCAAGCGTTACTTTGGAACCGACGGCATCCGTGGCACGGTCGGCACGTATCCGATCACGCCCGAGTTCATGCTGCGGCTCGGCCAGTCCGCCGGACGCGTGCTGTCGCAGCAGACGCCCGGGCGCCGGGCGACGGTACTGATCGGAAAGGACACGCGCGTGTCCGGGTACATGCTGGAGGCGGCCCTGGAGGCCGGGTTTTCAAGCGTCGGGGTCGACGTGGTGCTGTGCGGCCCGCTGCCGACGCCGGCTGTCGCCTATCTGACGCGGGCGCAGCGGCTGTCGGCCGGCGTCGTGATCAGCGCTTCGCACAACCCGTACCAGGACAACGGCATCAAGTTCTTCTCGGGAAGCGGCAGGAAGCTCGATGACGTCATCGAGCAGCAGATCGAGGATCTGCTGGAGCAGCCGTCGGGCTGCGTCGAGTCGGCCGAGTTGGGCAAGGCGCGCCGGCTCGACGATGCGACCGGCCGCTACATCGAGTTTTGCAAGAGTACGTTCCCGGGCGAGATCGACCTGAAGGGCCTGAAGCTGGTGGTGGACTGCGCGCACGGCGCCGCCTACCACGCGGCGCCGGACGTGTTTCATGAACTCGGCGCCGAGGTGGTGCCGCTGGCGGTCTCGCCGAACGGATTCAACATCAACGACGGCGTGGGCGCGGTTCACTCCAGTCAGCTGGCGGGGCACGTCCGCCGTAACGGGGCGGATCTGGGCATCGCACTGGACGGCGACGGCGACCGCGTGGTGTTGGCGGACGGCGAAGGGCGCGAGTTCAACGGCGACCAGCTGCTGTACGTGATCGTCAGGGACCGGATGCTGCATTCGAAGGTGCAGGGCGCGGTCGGCACGCTGATGACGAATTTCGCGCTCGAGCGGCGCTTCGCACAGCTGGGCGTACCGTTCGAACGCGCGCGGGTAGGCGATCGCTACGTGCTGGAGTGCCTGGAGAAGAACGGCTGGCTCTATGGCGGGGAGGGATCGGGCCATCTGCTGTGCCTGGACAAGCACAGCGCGGGCGACGGCATCATCAGTGCGCTGCAGGTGCTCGCCGCGACGCGGCGCGCCGGCCGCACGCTGGCCGAACTCACGCAGGAGCTGAGCCTGCTTCCGCAGCACCTGATCAACGTGAGGATCGAGCCCGGATTCGACTGGCATTCGAGCGAAGCGCTCAAGCGCGAGCTGTCCGAGGTTCAACGCGAGCTCAGCGGGAGCGGGCGCGTTCTGATCCGGCCGTCGGGCACCGAGCCGGTCCTGCGGGTGATGGTCGAGGCCGAGGATCCGGATGCCGCCTGCCGTTACGCCGAACGGCTGGCTCTGTCGGTCCGATAGCCCGGTCCGTCCATTACATGTCATGATTCCGTGATATCAATGACATAGCCTCCGGCCATGCCGGGGTGGCGGAGCCGAAGTGGCGATCGAAGCGTTGGAGCAGCCGAACGCGGGGCAGGGGTTGCTCGTACTGAAGGCCGAGGTCCGCGAGCTGAGCTTTTTCTACGGCGACTTCCAGGGACTGAAGAATCTTTCCCTTCCGATCTACAAGGACCTCGTCACCGCGCTGATCGGCCCGTCCGGCTGCGGCAAGTCGACGCTGTTGCGCTGCTTCAACCGGATCCACGACCTGTATCCGGGCAACCGGTATGACGGCAGCATCACGCTTCATCCGGAGGGAATCGACATCCTGGACCGCGCGATCGACCCGATGGACGTGCGCATGCGGATCGGGATGGTGTTCCAGAAGCCGAGCCCGTTTCCGACCACGGTGTTCGAAAACGTCGCCTATGGGCTGCGGCTGCGCGGTGTGCGTGCCAAGGCCGTGCTGGCGGAGAAGGTCGAACGGGCGCTGCGCGGGGCGGCGCTGTGGGACGAGGTGAAGGACCGCTTGAACCAGGATGCGTCGAACCTGTCGGGAGGCCAGCAGCAGCGCCTGTGCATCGCGCGCGCGCTGGCGACTGATCCGGAGCTGTTGCTGTTCGACGAGCCGACCTCGGCCCTGGATCCGATCGCGACCGCCTCGATCGAGGAATTGATCGATGAATTGAAGCGGCGCGTATCGATCCTGATGGTGACGCACAACATGCAGCAGGCGGCGCGCTGTTCGGATTACACGGCATTCATGTATCTGGGCGAGCTGGTCGAGTTCGGCCCGACCGAGCAGATTTTTCTTAAACCCTCGAAGAAGCAGACCGAGGACTACATCACGGGTCGATTCGGGTAGGCGACTTCGGCGGAGACACTTCGATGGTCACGGGCGAACACACGATCAAGCAGTATGACCAGGAGCTCGAGTCGTTGCGCGGGCGCATCCTGCAGATGGGCGGGCTGGTCGAGACCCAGCTGCGGATGGCGATCGACTGTTTCGAGCAGGGCGACCTGCGCAAGGCCGACGAGGTGGTCGAAGCCGATGAAAGGGTCGATGACGAGGAGCTCGAGCTGGGCCGTCTGATCGTGAACCTGATCGTGCGCCGTCAGCCGGCCGCCAACGACCTGCGCCTGATCATGGGCGTATCGCGTGCGGTCACCGACCTGGAACGGATCGGCGACGAGGCCACCAAGATCGCGCGTGCCGCGCGCTGGGTCCACGAAAAGGATGTCGTGGTGCGCACGCCGCGGATCCGCGATATCCGCGTCTCGGGCGAAGCGGCGCTGTCGATGCTGCGCGGTGCGCTGGACGCGTTTGCGCGCCTGGACGCGGTGGCGGCGGCCGAAATCATCCGCGAGGACAAGGGCGTCGATGAGCAGTTCCGCTTGATACTGCGGCAGCTGATCACGTTCATGATGGAGGACCCCCGCACGATCACCGGCTCCCTGGACACGGTCTGGGTGGCCAAGGCGATCGAACGCATCGGCGATCACTCGAAGAACATCGCAGGGGACGTGATTTTCATCGTGCAGGGCGAGGACGTGCGACACGCAACGCCCGAGCAGCTCGCCCGCGCGGTCTCACAATCTACCTAGGGGATTGCATGTCCAACGCCTCCATACTCGTTGTCGAGGACGAGCCTTCGATCCAGGAGCTGATCGCGTTCTCCTGCAGCAGCAACGGCTACCGGGTGCGCCGCGCCGAGTCGGCCGGCGCGGCCGAGTCGGCGATCCGCAGCGAGCTGCCGGACCTGGTGATCCTGGACTGGATGCTGCCGGATCGTCCGGGTATCGAACTGCTGCGCGACTTGCGAGTGGCCGATCGCACGCGCTCGGTTCCGGTGATCATGCTCACCGCCAAGGGGGCTGAAAGCGACCGCGTGACCGGGCTGGACGCAGGCGCCGACGACTACGTGGTCAAGCCTTTTTCGCCCCGCGAGCTGGTGTCGCGCGTGCGCGCGGTGTTCCGGCGGCGCGCGCCGCAAAAGAGCGGCGAGGCGATCGAATACGGGCCGTTGAGGATCGATCCGGCGCGGCACGAGGTCGCGGTCGGCGAGCGCCCGGTCAAGATGGGCCTGGCGGAATTCAAATTGCTGCGCTTTCTGGCCGGACACCCGGAGCGGGTCTTCTCGCGCAGCCAGCTGCTCGACAACGTGTGGGGCGACCACGTGTTCATCGAGGAGCGCACGGTGGACGTGCACGTGCTCCGGCTGCGCAAGGCGCTGATGCAAGCCGAAGCGCAGGACCTGGTACAGACGGTGCGCGGGCTTGGCTACCGGCTTTCGACGCGGCCCGACCGCTGAGCGGCGACGCCCGCGCGCGCGTCGGTGAGGGCACGACCCGGTCGCGTATCAGGGCTAGACTCGTAACGATGTCGAACGTTGCGGGTGGGCGCCATCGCGTCATCTTGCCGGCCATCGTACGGCTGGCGATCGTCGGCGCAATCTGCGCCGGCTCGGGCTGGCTGTTCGGGGCGCGCGTCGGACTGTGGCTGGCGGTGGCCGGCCTGGGCGCGCTGTATCTGGGGCAGCTCGTCTACCTGGCTGCTCTGGGCAACTGGCTCGAGCGGCCCTCCCTGTCCACGATCCCGAACGGCATCGGCGCCTGGGGCGAGGTGTTCGCGCGCCTTTACCGCCAGCAGCGCGCCAGTGAGATCGCCCAGCAGCGCCTGATCGACAACGAGGAACGCTTCCGGCGCACGATCAGCGCGCTGCCGGACGGCATCATCCTGATCGATGCGTCGCTGCAGATCGAATGGTGCAACCCGGTGGCAGAGCGGCACCTGGGGGTCTCGTTGAAGCGGGACCTGGGGCTGCGGTTGACCAACCTGGTGCGCGATCCCGCGTTCGTCGCGTACATCACTGCGGGGCGTTACGAGCAGCCGCTGCTCTTTACCCCGCTGTCGCTGCCCGGCGCCACGCTGTCGCTGGCGGTGGTCGAATTCGAGCCGGCCCGCTCGATGGTGCTCACGCGCGACATCACGCAGAGCGAGCGGGTCGACGCGATGCGGCGCGACTTCGTCGGCAACGTGTCGCACGAACTGCGCACTCCGCTGACCGTGATCAAGGGTTTCCTGGAGTCGATCATCGACGGCGGCTCCGACCTGGATTCGACCCGGCTGCATCACCTGCATTTGATGCACGAGCAGGCCGACCGGATGCACCGCCTGGTCGAGGACCTGCTGACGCTGTCGCGCCTGGAGTCGCAGCAGGGCCCCGATGTGGAGGAGGAGGTCGACGCAGCGCAGCTGGTGTCGCAGGTGGCCGACGAAGCGCGCACCTTGTCGGCCGGGCGCCACCGGATCAGCGTCGAGGCGCAGAAGCTGAAAATTCGCGGCGCGCGCGACGAGCTGCGCAGCGCCTACGGCAACCTCGTGTCCAACGCCGTGCGTTACACGCCGGTCGGCGGGCATATCACACTGCGCTGTGTCGAGCAGGACGGAGGCATCGCGCTGCAGGTGCAGGACACGGGCATCGGCGTGGCCGCGGAGCACATACCGCGCCTGACCGAGCGCTTCTACCGGGTCGACAAGAGCCGCTCACGCGAGACCGGGGGCACCGGGCTCGGTCTGGCGATCGTCAAGCACGTGCTGATCCGGCACCAGGCGCGTCTGGACGTCCAGTCCGACATCGGGAAGGGAAGCCTGTTCTCGGCCTGGTTTCCGCCCGCGCGGCGCATTCCGACGGCCGGCGAGCGCGAGGCGGCGTGAAGCGGCGAGGGCGGTCCATGCGCCGCGTTGCCGCTGCCCGGGCCGACCGGTATCATTCAATACTTTCGGGGCGTGGCGCAGCCTGGTAGCGCACCTGCCTTGGGCGCAGGGGGTCGCTGGTTCGAATCCAGTCGCCCCGACCAGACCTTTGCCGCGCAGCTCCGCTCCCTTGCCCTCAGGGAGAGGGGCGGGGGTGAGGGTCCTGAAGGGATATTTTCTATGTTGATAGTGCCTGGCCGAAGACTTGCGGGCTGCCCGTAGCTCAGTCCGGATAGAGCATCAGCCTTCTAAGCTGAGGGTCACAGGTTCGAGTCCTGTCGGGCAGGCCATGGAAGTTCTCCCGCGGTGGACGTAGCTCAACGGTAGAGTCCCGGATTGTGATTCCGGTTGTTGGGGGTTCGAATCCCCTCGTCCACCCCACTGATTACATTCAAATTCTCCTCAACTCCCGAATCTTCCGAAACCGCCACTGTGGACGAATTTGTACCCGCGGATAGCAGCGCGCTCGGCAGTCGGATCGCGTTTGCATGCTCCAGCAAGTCGACCGCGGCAAGGTGCGTGTAGGTTCGCACCATCCGCGAGTCCTTCCAGCCCCCAAGGGCCTGAAGCACGATGGCCGGAGTGCCCGCCTGCGCGTGCCACGTCGCCCACGTGTGCCGAAGGTCGTGCCAGCGCAGCCCAAGCAGACCAGCGCGCTTGCGCGCCTTCCTGAACCCTGTGTTGTTCGATCCGCTCGTCATCGGCCGGCGCCACAAGATCTTGCCTCTCTTACCGATCTTCGCGTACGTGAAGACGTGCGTCGGATGCTGCCCCAGGCAGCCTTGGAGGACTGCGATGGCGTCATCCGACAGCGGCACTGGG
Source organism: Betaproteobacteria bacterium (assembly GCA_005882215.1). Taxonomy (GTDB): domain Bacteria; phylum Pseudomonadota; class Gammaproteobacteria; order Burkholderiales; family Burkholderiaceae_F; genus VBCK01. The sequence goes on from VBCK01000087.1 coordinate 37,371, forward strand.
ATCAGCTCGCCCGCTTTCGCGTCCTCACCCCAGACGCGCGCTACGCGGCGCCCGAGGTCGACGTTCTCCCACAGCAGTCCACGCACGTTCGCATCTCGCAGCCCGGTGGATAGCGCGAACCGAACCATCGGAAGCAGATGGCCAGGAAGAACGTTGCGGCCTGCGGCGGCGTCAGGA
>VBCK01000088.1 GCA_005882215.1 Betaproteobacteria bacterium
AGCGGCTGGCGATCGCCACCGGCAAGACGCGCGCCGGACTGGACCGCGCTCTGGACAGTCTGGGGCTGGCTGCGCAATTCGATGCCTGTCGCTGCGCCGATGAGTCCGAGGCCAAACCGCACCCGAAAATGCTGCTCGATCTGGCCCGGATGTTGCGTGCCGAGCCGGCGCGGATGATGATGGTCGGCGACACCACACATGACCTGCAGATGGCCGCAGCGGCCGGCGCCGCGGCGGTGGCGGTCACGCACGGTGCGCATCCGGCCGACGTGCTGCGCCAGTACGGTGCGCTCGCGGTGCTCGATTCGCTGCAGGAACTGCAACGGTGGCTGATCGCGGCCTGATCCCGATCTGCGAGTCTGCCGCGCTGACCGAGTGCGGCGAGGGCGTTCGCTTCAGCCTGAGCACGGAAGGCATCGAGCGCGAGGCCTTCGTGATCCGCCATCAGGGCAAGGCGCTCGGGTACCTGAATCGCTGTGCGCATACGGGTCTCGAGCTCGACTGGATACCGGGCCGTTTCATGGATTCGGAGCGCCGCTGGCTGATCTGTGCGGCACATGGCGCTCTCTACGAGCCCGCCACCGGCGCGTGCGCCGGGGGACCCTGCGAAGGGCGCGGCAGGCTGGTCGCGGTGCCGGTGTGGGAGATCGACGGCATGGTTTACTGGCGGCGCAAGGCGGGTGAACCCGCCGCCGCTTTCGAAGAGGCCTTGGCGGGCGGACCCTCCGAGTGAAGCAGAAATACCGCGGGGCGCCGCTGCAGCGCGGGGCGCTCGGCCTGCGGCAGTGCGCGCCACTGGCCGATGCGTCGGGTGAGCGTGGTTTCGCTCGCCCCTCCCAGGTCCAGCGCCAGGCCCAGTCGCGTCGAGTCCGCGCAATGCGCGAGGATTGCCTGAAACAGGCGCTCGGTCCGATAAGGTGTCTCGATGAACATCTGCGTCTCGCCGCCCAGCGCGTCGCGTTCGATTCGCCGCAGGCTGTCGGCCAGAGCGCTTGCGTCCCGCGGAAGATAGCCGTGGAAGCGGAACCGTTGACCGTTCATGCCCGAGGCCATCAGCGCCAGCCACAGCGATGAGGGGCCGACCAGCGGTCGCACGCGCAAGCCCAGATCGTGGGCGCAGGCGACCACGGTCGCTCCCGGGTCCGCAATGCCGGGGCAGCCGCATTCCGACACGAGCGCGGCGTCGCTCTGGCCCGACCGCAACGGAGCCAGCCACTCGAGCGCCTGCGAAACCTGGGGCTGATGCCCGATCTCGATGATCCGTACCTGCTGGATCGGCCCGGGGTGGCCGGCGGCTTTCAGGAACGCCCGTGCACTGCGCGCGTTTTCAGCCAGCAGATAGCGGGCTTCGCGGGCGATTGTGAGCACCGGCGGCGGCAACACGTCCCGGGGATCGGCATCGGCCAGGGGCACGGGCAGCACGAACAGGGTGCCGGTCATCGGTTCAACGCGCTGGCAACGCGACGCCGAATCCGGCCAGCATCGACGTCAGGCTGATCAGCGGCAGCCCGATCAGCGCGGTCGGGTCGTCCGATCGGACCGACTCGACCAGGCAGATTCCGAGCGACTCGATCTTGGCCGAGCCAGTGCAGTCGTACGGTTGATCCAGTCGCAGGTAGCGCTCGAGCGCATCCGGCTGCAGCCGGCGAAACCGCACCCAGGTGTCCACGCAATCCGTCGTGCTGCGGCCGTCGGATCGGCGCACCACAGCCAGGGCCGTGTGGAATACGACGGTTCGTCCCTGCATCGCCACCAGTTGCTGCAAGGCGTCCTGGTGCCCGCCCGGCTTGCCGATCGCAAGGCCGTCCATCTCGGCGACCTGGTCGGAACCGATCACGATCGCCTCGGGATAGCGCACCGCGACGGTGGAGGCCTTAAGAAGTGCCAGTCGGCAGGCCAATTGCAGCGGCATTTCGCCCGGCCGGCCCGCCTCGTCGACGTCGGGCCCATGGCATTCGAATGGCAGCCGCAGTCGATCCAGCATCTGGCGCCGATACGGCGAGCTCGAGGCGAGTACGATGAAGTCCGGCATGCGAGTACGAAGATTCGGATCGGTCGCAGTGTAGCGGCGCACCATGAAGCGGACGATTGAACGGTCGACGGTCGACGTGTTCGAGCTGGCGCGCCAGGGCCGCGCCGTCGAGGGAGAGTTCGAGGCGGCCGCACTGGAGCGCTTGTCGAGCCTGCTGACACCTCCGGCGGGCCGGATCGGCTTCCATCTGCAGGGCCGGATCGACGAGTGGGGTCGCAATGCGGCCACACTTCGAATCGAGGGCCGCCTCGGCCTGCAGTGTGACTTGTGCGGTGCGCGGCTCGAATGGACGCTGGATGAGTCGAGCGGATTTTTCTTCGTCGATGACGAAGCGCATCTGGGCGCACTGCCGATCACGGCCGAGGGCGACGAGCCTCTGGTGGCAAGCCCCCGCTTCGACCTGCAGGATCTGGTCGAGGAGCAGGCCATCCTGGCGCTGCCGATCTCGCCGCGTCATCCGGCGTGCGAACAGCGGACCCGGGGTGCCGAGCAGCAACACGGCACCAGCCGCCCCTTTGCGGCGTTGCGCTCGCTCAAGCGCGGTCGAACCGATATACAATAAACGGTTTAACTTTTGTCGGGTGCCACCATGGCTGTCCAGCAAAACAAGAAATCGGCCTCGCGGCGTGGCATGCACCGCGCGCACGATTTCATTACGCCCCCGCCGCTCGCGAACGAGCCATCAACGGGCGAAGTGCATCGCCGTCACCATGTAAGCCCGAACGGGTTTTACCGGGGCCGCAAGGTTCTGCAGACCAAGAACGACGAGTAGGCTCGAGCGGAGCAGCGGGCCGGCGCCTGCGGACCTAGACCTCGCGGGCATCGACAACGCGCAGACGGCTGATGAAATGACCGTCCGGATCGCGATCGATTGCATGGGCGGCGACCAGGGCCTTCCGGTCACGGTGCCTGCCGCCGTGCGGTGTGCGGCCGAAGATCCGGACGCGGTGTTTCTGCTGGTGGGTCGCTCGCAGGACATCGAATCGGCGCTGCGAGACGCCCACGGCCGCTCCTTGCCGAGCCGGCTGCAGATCGTTCACGCGGAACAGGCGGTCGCGATGGATGATCCGCCCGCGGTGGCGCTGCGCGCCAAGCGCGATTCATCGATGCGGGTCGCGCTGCAACTGGTCAAGAACGGTCAGGCCGATGCGTGCGTGAGCGCCGGCAATACCGGGGCACTGATGGCGATTGCGCGCTTCGTTCTGAAGACGATCGAGGGTATCGACCGGCCGGCGATCGCGCACCTGCTGCCGAATCAGAAGGCGGGGTCCACCGCGGTGCTGGACCTGGGCGCCAACGTGGACTGCTCGGCCGAACAGTTGCTGCAGTTCGCGATCCTCGGGTGCGCTCTGGTGTCCGCGCTGCAGGGTACCCAGCGGCCCACCGTCGGGCTGCTGAACGTGGGCGAGGAAGTGATCAAGGGCAACGAGGTGGTCAAGCGGGCGGGCGAGCTGCTGCGCACGAGCGGGCTGAACTTTCGCGGCAACGTGGAGGGCGATGACATCTATCGCGGCACGACCGACGTGGTGGTGTGCGACGGCTTCGTTGGCAACGTCGCGCTGAAAGCCTCGGAGGGGCTGGCGCAGATGCTGGCCGGATTTGTGCGAGAGGAGTTCACCCGCAACCTGCTGGCGCGGGTGATTGCGCTGATCGCGTTTCCGGTGCTGAATCGCTTTCGGCGCCGCGTCGATCACCGGCAGCACAATGGAGCCTGCCTGCTCGGTCTGCGCGGCATAGTGATCAAGAGCCATGGTTCGGCCGACGCGTACGCGTTCGGCTTTGCGATCCGGCGCGCGGTCGAGGCGTCGCGTCACCAGTTGATGATGCGCACGCAGGCCGCCGTCGCCCCGCTGGTGGCGAACCGGCCGGCCCGTCCGGCGGAAGCAAGCGCCGGGGCGCTCTGAATGGACAATGCACCGCGCATGAAAGCGGTGGCGGGCTCGCGCATCATCGGCACCGGCAGCGCGCTTCCGCAGCGGGCCGTCGGCAACGAGGAGTTGGTGGCCGAGCTGGCCCAGCGCGGCGTCCACACCTCCGATGCATGGATTGTCGAGCGCACCGGAATCCGCCAACGCTACCTGGCCGAGCCAGGACTGACCACGGCCGGGCTCGGCGCGCGTGCAGCCCGATCCGCGCTGGAGGCCGCCGCAGTCACGGCCGACTCGATCGACCTGATCGTGCTGGCCAGCTCGACGGCCGACCAGATCTTCCCGAGCACCGCGTGCCTGATCCAGGCCGAGCTGGGTATTCGCGGAGGCGCCGCCTTCGATGTGCAGGCCGTCTGCAGCGGCTTCGTGTACGGTCTTGCGGTGGCCGATGCGCTGCTGCGCACCGGCGCGCACCGCCGGGCGCTGGTGATCGGCTCCGAGCTCTTCTCCCGAATCCTGGATTGGAACGACCGGACGACCTGCGTGCTGTTTGGCGACGGAGCCGGCGCGGTCGTGCTGGAGGCCTCCGATCGGCCCGGACTGCTCGCGCAGCGCCTGCATGCGGACGGTTCGCGGGCACGGATACTGTGTACCGCCGGGCGGGTCGACCAGGGGAAAATCGAGGGAGATCCGTTCTTGCGGATGGACGGGCAGGCCGTCTTCAAGGTCGCGGTTGAGGTGCTCGAGGCTTCGGCGCGCGAGGTGCTGGAAGCGGGCGGGCTTACCGTGAGCCAGCTCGACTGGTTGATTCCGCATCAGGCCAACATCCGGATTCTGACCGCGACGGCGCGCCGGCTGGGACTGCCTGCCGAGCGAATGATCGTCACCGTCGATCGTCATGGAAATACTTCGGCCGCCTCGGTGCCGCTCGCTCTGGACTGGGGCGTTCGATGCGGCATGATCCGGACCGGCCACAGCGTGCTGCTGCAGGGCGTCGGCGGAGGCCTCACGTGGGGTTCGGTGCTTGTGAGAATGTGAGCTTTTGGGTTTCGTCCGATGGCGCGCGTGGCGTTCGTATTTCCGGGGCAAGGTTCCCAGTCGGTCGGTATGCTGGGAGCCTTCGCCGACAGTGCGGTGGTGGGCGACATCGTCCGGCGCGCGTCCGAGGCGCTGGGCGAGGACATCGGACGGATGATCGGCGAGGGTCCGGCCGAACGGCTGGAGCTGACGGTGAACACGCAGCCTTGCCTGCTGACCGCCTCGTACGCGATTTACGCGGCCTGGCGTGCCGCCGGCGGGCTGCCGCCGGCCCTGATGGCCGGGCACAGTCTGGGCGAGTACACGGCCCTGGTGGCAGCCGAGGCGATCCGGCTGGAGCAAGCCGTGCCGCTGGTGCGCTTTCGCGCCCAGGTGATGCAGGAGGCGGTTCCGGTCGGCGTCGGCGCGATGGCGGCGATCCTCGGGCTGGACGACGGTCGCGTGATAGAGGCATGCGCGGAGGCGGCCGGCGACGAGGTGGTCGAGGCGGTCAACTTCAATGCGCCGGCCCAGATCGTGATCGCGGGACATCGTGCCGCCGTTGCCCGCGCCTGCGACATCAGCAGGCGGCTCGGCGCCAAGCGAGCGGTGACGCTGGCGGTGTCGGTTCCGTTTCACTCGAGCCTGCTCGCGTCGGCGGCCGATCGACTGCGCGTGCGACTGGCGAGCGTCGACGTACGCTCCCCCTCGGTGCCGGTGATCAACAATGTCGATGTGGCGGTGGAGTCCGATCCGCAGCGCGTTAAGGACGCGCTGGCGCGCCAGGCGGCGGGCCCGGTGTGGTGGACTCAGATCATTCAGGCGATGAGCGAGCGCGGCATCACGCACGTGGTCGAGTGCGGCCCGGGCAAAGTGCTCAGTGCGCTGACGCGCCGGATCGCGCCCGGCCTTCAGAGTCTGTCGGTCTCGGATCCGGACTCCCTGAGGCAGGCCTTGTCCGCGGTGCGAGGATGACATGGCCGATCCGACGGTGCTGCGCAGCGACGCATTGGACGGAGAAGTGGCCCTCGTGACGGGGGCCTCGCGCGGCATCGGACAGGCCATCCTGATGCACCTGGTGAGTGCGGGCGCCTGCGTGGTCGGCACGGCGACCTCGCGGGCCGGCACCGACGCAATCGGGGCGAAGATCGCCGAGCTGGGCGGACGGGGAAGGGGGGCGTTGCTGAACGTGCGGCAGACCGAGCAGATCGAAGCCCTGATCGAGTCGGTGATGCAGTCCTACGGCAAGCTGTCGATCCTGGTGAACAACGCCGGCGTCACGCACGACACGCTGGCGATGCGGATGCACGACCAGCAGTGGGACGAGGTGATCGACACCAACTTGAGTGGCGCTTTTCGGCTGTCGCGCAGCGTGATCCGCGGCATGATTAAGGCCAGACATGGGCGGATCATCAACATCTCCTCGGTCGTGGGTTCGAGCGGCAACGCCGGCCAGGCCAACTATGCCGCCGCCAAGGCTGGCCTGGAGGGCATGACCCGCGCTCTGGCGAGGGAACTCGGAAGCCGCGCCATCACGGTGAACTGTGTGGCTCCGGGGTTCATCGACACCGACATGACGCGCTCGATGACCCCGAACCAGGCGCAAGCGGTTCTGGCGCAGATTCCGCTAGCGCGCCTGGGCCAGGCCGACGAGATCGCAGCGGTGGTGGCGTTTCTGGCGTCGCCGGCGGCCGGTTACATCACCGGCTCGATCGTGCACGTGAACGGTGGGATGCACATGAGCTGATGCGTACGCGGTTCGTTTGCCGACCTCTGATAGAATCCGGCCCGCTTTTGGGAGGCCGTCGGCGATGAGCCAACAAGACGCAGGAGGAGTACATGGACAGCATTGAACAGCGCGTCAAGAAGATCGTCGCCGAGCAGCTCGGAGTCAACGAGGCGGACATCAAGAACGAATCGGCCTTCGTCGACGATCTTGGCGCCGATTCGCTCGATACGGTGGAGCTGGTCATGGCGCTGGAAGACGAGTTCGAGTGCGAAATCCCGGATGAGGAGGCCGAAAAGATTCGCACCGTCCAGCAGGCGATCGATTACGTCAACGCACACTTGAAGAAGGCCTAGGCGCAAACCGCGCACACGTCTCTTCATTGGATGGGCACCGATGTCGTCACGACGTCGAGTCGTGGTGACGGGGCTCGGGATCGTTTGCCCCGTCGGCAATGACCTGCAAACCGCCTGGCAGCAGTTGCTGGCCGGCACGTCCGGGATCGCGCGAATCACGCGTTTCGACGCGTCGGCTTACCGCTGCCAGATCGCCGGCGAGGTCAAGAATTTCGATGTGACGCGCTACGTTGCCGCCAAGGAAATCCGCCGGATGGACACCTTCATCCATTACGGTGTGGCTGCCTCGGTACAGGCGGTGGCCGACAGCGGAATCGAAGTCAGAGATGACAACCGCGACCGGATCGGATGCATCGTGGGATCGGGCATAGGCGGCTTGCCTCTGATCGAGGACAACCACTCCGAAGCGGTCAATCGCGGTCCGCGCCGCATCTCGCCGTTCCTGATTCCGGGAGCGATCATCAACATGATTTCGGGCAACGTCTCGATCATGTACGGCTTGAGGGGTCCGAATTTCGCGGTCGTGTCGGCCTGTACCACGGGCCTGCACTCGATCGGAGAATCGGCCCGGATCATCGAGCGCGGCGACGCGGACGCGATGCTGGCCGGCGGCTCGGAGTCGACCATTTGCCCGCTCGGGATCGGAGGCTTCGCCTCGATGCAGGCTCTGTCGGTGCGCAACGACGATCCGGCGGCGGCCAGTCGCCCGTTCGACCGCGGGCGCGACGGCTTCGTGCTGGGCGAGGGCGCCGGCGTGATCGTTCTCGAAGAATACGAGCATGCGCGTCGGCGCGACGCCCGCATCTACTGCGAGCTGATCGGGTTCGGCATGACCGCCGATGCCTTCCATATGACGGCGCCCGACGTGGATGGGCCGCGCCGCTGCATGCTGGCGGCCCTGCGCGACGCCCGCATCGAGCCCGGGCAGGTTTCGTATCTGAATGCCCACGGAACGTCGACGCCGCTGGGCGACGTGAACGAGACGAACGCGATCAAGGGGGCGTTCGGAGATTCGGCGCGCCGGTTGGTGGTGAATTCGACCAAGTCGATGACCGGTCACCTGCTCGGCGGCGCCGGGGGTGTCGAAGCGGTGTTCACGGCGCTGGCGATCTACCACCAGATATCTCCGCCGACCATCAATTTGACGGACCCGGATCCGGAGTGCGACCTGGACTACTGTGCCAATACGGCGCGCAACCTGAAGATCGATTACGCGCTAAAGAATTCTTTCGGCTTCGGCGGCACCAACGGCACGCTGGTATTCGGACGTGCTCCTTAAGACCGCGCCCTCGGGCCTGCGGCGGCGCACGATGTCGGCGGCGGCCGCGTTCAGCGGGTCGTTGGCCGCGTTGTGCCTCGGAACGGCCATCACGAGCGGCAGTCCGGGGCCGGTGTGCGGCTTCCTGGCCGGGCTGGCCGCAGCGGTCGCCCTCGTGCGCGCGGTCCGGGACGCGCCGACCGAGGGCGCGCTGCGCATCTGCCCCGGCGGGGCTTTGCTGCCGGTCGAAGCCGAGGACGGGGAGGCGCCGTTTCAGCCGGTCGGCGTTACTCGCAACCTGATTTGCCTGGTCCGAACCCGCCATGGCTCCGAACGGCGGTCGATCTGGCGCGATAGCATTGCGCCGGACGCGTACCGGCGCATCGCCGCTTATGGGTTGTGGCGCCGCGGTGCGGCGCGGCATTTGTCGGATCGTTCCGAACTAATCGCGCGGAAAACTGTCACAGCAGAGCTGTCGGTTCCGCGGACCAGAAGGCCACGGGGCCAATGACCGAACGCGACGTCGACTGGCAACTGGTCACTCGCGTGCAGCGTGGAGACAAGCACGCGTATGAATTGCTGGTTTCGAAATACCAGCGCAGAATCACGCGCCTGCTCTCGCGCATCATCCGGGACCCGTCCGACATCGAAGACGTCGCGCAAGAGGCCTTTATCAAGGCATATCGGGCACTGCCGAGCTTCAGGGGCGAGAGTGCGTTTTATACGTGGCTTTATCGAATTGCGATCAACACGGCCAAGAATCATTTCGCCGCACAGGGCCGCCGGGCCCCGACACGCTCGAGCAGCGATCTGGAAGACGCGGAGAACCTGGAGGACGGCCTGGCGTTTCGGGACGATGCAACTCCCGATGCGCTGCTGCTGTCCAAGCAGGTCGGCGAGGCGGTCAACCGTGCGATCGAGCGATTGCCGGAGGACTTGCGCACCGCCATCGTGCTGCGCGAGCTCGAGGGTATGAGCTACGACGAAATTGCGACCGCGATGAACTGCCCCGTGGGCACGGTGCGATCGCGAATCTTCCGGGCGCGCGAAGCGGTGGCCGCCGAATTGCGACCGCTGCTCGGCACCCGGGAGGATCAACGCTGGTGAAGGAGACGATTCGATGAATGCGACGCGCAGAACCGACCGGCCGATTCCGGCTGACGCGGATCTGGAACAGCTCTCGGCGTGGCTCGACGGCGAGCTGGAGCCCGACGTGGACGCAGTGATGCTGGATCGTCTGAAGACCGATCCGGACCTGCGCGCGCAGTTCGAGTGGTTCAACCTGGCCGGCGACGCGCTGCGTTCGCACGAGGTCGCGGCCTGCCATCGCCCACAGCTGGTCGAACAGGTGCGGCGTGCGCTCGATTCGGAACCGGTCCGGGTCGCTCCCGGAGCGCTGTCGGCCTCGAGGCTGCGACGGCATCTCGTCGCGGGAATCACAGTGGCTGCGGCGGCCGGGGTGCTGGCAGTGGTCGCTCTGCCGCAGTTGCGCGGCACCGACTTGGCGCCGGCGACCCCGGCGGCCGCACCGATGGCGGTCGCGGGCCGGCTGCCCGGCGCTCCTGCGGCCGCGCCCAATGCGCTGGCGGCCCGCAGCCCGCAGCTGGATGCCTATTTCAGGGCCCACCGCGAGCTGGCCACGAACGGTGTGATGCCGTCGGCGGCCGCCTACATTCGGATGTCCACGGAGCCGGACCGGTGAGGCAGCACGGTTTAGAGCGCCCGCACTGGCTGGGCGCGCTGTTGTTGGGAACCGCATTTTGCTTTGGTGGGCCGGCTGCGCGGGGTGACGAAACTGCCGGCGCGGCGCCGCGCCCCGGTGTCGCCCGCAGCCCGGTGCAATGGTTGCAGGCGATCCGCGCCGCCGCGCAGCGCACCAACTACACCGGCACGATCGTGTATCAGCGCGGCGACGAGGTCCGCTCGTCCCGGATCGTGCATTTTTTCGATGGCACCGCTGCGCGCGAGCGCGTGCAAACGCTCGATGGCCGCCCGCGCGAATTCATACGGCAGGGCGACGAGGTCCAGTGCCTGTATCCTAAGTTGCATCGCGTCGTGATCGAGCAAACAGGTGGGCGCGCGACGTTCCCCGCGCTGGGGCAGTTCGACCTGGGACGCGTGCTGGAACACTATGTACTGACCGTCGGCGACGCGGAGCGGGTTGCGGGCCTCGAATGCCGGGTGCTGCAGCTGATGCCACGCGATGCGCTGCGGTACGGCTACAAATTATGGGTCGAACCGGACAGCGGGTTGCTGCTGAAGACTCAGGTGGTGGGCGGGGACGATTCGGTGATCGAGCAGATTGCGTTCAGCGACGTGCGGGTCGGCGGTTCGATCGATCCGGCCCAGCTCAGGCCGTCCTGGTCGACGGCCGGCTGGGAAGTGGTGCGCCACGCGTCGCACCAGACCGAGCTGAGCCGGCAGGGTTGGTCGATCACGGCGCCGGAAGGCTTTCAGATGCTCACCCAGGTCGAGCGTAATCTTAGAAACGATTCGCATGCGGCGCTGCAGGCGGTGTATTCCGATGGTCTGGCCACCGTGTCGGTGTTCATCGAGCCGGGCGCGGTGCTGGCCGAGCCGGAGGCGGCGCAGCACCGTGGGCCGTCCAGTGCATTCATGCGACAAGTCGGCGACGCCCGGGTCACGGTGGTGGGCGAAGTGCCACCGACCACCGCGCGTTCGATCGCCGAATCGGTGCGGTTCGTGGCCAGCCACTAACGTACTTCAACGCGCGCCATCGCGCGCCAACTTCAGACAAGAGTCGAAAAATGGTCAAAGGACTGATAAGCGGCCTGTGCACAGTTTGCGCGCTGGCGATTCCCGCGGTGGGCTCGGCGCAACCTGCCGACTTCTCGGAGCTGGTGGAGCGAAGCGCGCCGGCCGTCGTGAACATCCGCACGACGGCGCGACTGTCGCAGTCAAAGATGCAGCAGTTTCCTGAACTGGACGAAAACGATCCCGGTTGGGAATTTTTCCGACGTTTTTTCCCGCAGCCGGGGCCGATGCCCAGCCCGCGCCCGGGTCCGGTGCCGAGAACGCCGCGGCCGGACCGCGAGATTCCGCGCGGGCAGGGTTCGGGCTTCATCATTTCGGCCGACGGCTACGTGATGACGAATCATCACGTGGTCGATGGCGCCGATGAGATCACGGTCACGCTGCCCGACAAGCGCGAATTCAAGGGCCATCTGGTGGGCTCCGACCAGCGCAGCGACGTGGCGATGGTCAAGATCGACGGCACCGCGCTGCCCTCGAGCAAGATCGGCGATCCGGCCAAGCTGAAGGTCGGGGAGTGGGTGATTGCGATCGGCTCTCCGTTCGGCTTGCAGAACACGGTCACGGCCGGCATCGTCAGTGCCAAGGGGCGCGAGACCGGCGAGCTGCTTCCGTTCATTCAGACCGACGCCGCGGTGAATCCCGGCAATTCGGGCGGACCGCTGATCAACATGCGGGGCGAAGTGGTCGGTGTCAACTCGCAGATTTTCACGACGTCCGGGGCCTACGCGGGAATCTCGTTCGCCATCCCGATCGACGAGGCGATGCGGATCGGCGAGCAGCTGCGCACACAGGGTAAGGTGGTGCGCGGCCGGATCGGAGTGTTGATCGGCGAAGTCTCGCGCGAGGTGGCCGAGGCGATCGGCATGCCGCGGGCAGCCGGTGCGCTCGTGTCCAGCGTCGAGGGCGACGGGCCGGCCGACAAGGCGGGCGTAAAGCCTGGCGACGTGATCATCAAGTACGACGGCAAGCCGGTCGAGAGCTCGAGCGATCTGCGCCGCATGGTGGCCTCGACCAAGCCCGGCTCGAAGGTCGCCACGACCGTGTGGCGCAACGGCAGCGCGCGCGACCTGCAGCTCGCCGTCGGCGAGATGCAACCGGATCAGCCGCGCCAGGCGCGAGCCGATCAGGGGCAGGGAAAGGCCCCTGCCGCGGACGCTCTTGGCCTCGTGGTTTCGGACATTGCACCCGATCAGCAAAAGGAGCTGAAGATCAAGGGAGGCGTGCAGGTCGACAACGTCGACGGGCCGGCTGCGCTGGCGGGCATCCGCACCGGGGACTACATCGTTTCGATCAACAACGTCGAGGTGACCGGCGCCAAGCAGTTCGGCGAGCTGGTGGCCAAGCTGGATCTGACCAAGCCCGCTGCGCTGCTGGTGCGCAGCGGCGAGCAGAGCCGGTACGTGATCGTTCACCCGTCCCAGCATTGACCGTCAGGCACCGAAGGCGGCGCTCGGGTGGCGGGTCCGCGCCCGGGTTACAATCGCGCTTTTCGTTCGGCCGACCCAGGAAGGCCGACGCAGGAGGCCTTCGAGGAGGCCGACTACAGGGGGGGTGATCCCGTGGGTTCACCCCCTTTGCGTGTCAGGCTCCGCGTGGCCCGCTCACGGGCTGTCCGGCCGGCGCTTCAGGCCACTGCATTCGAATGCAGCACATCCGCAATTTTTCGATCATCGCGCACATCGACCACGGTAAATCGACGCTGGCCGATCGGCTGATTCAGCGCTGCGGCGGCCTGGCGGATCGGGAGATGGCGGAACAGGTGCTCGATTCGATGGACCTGGAACGCGAGCGCGGCATCACGATCAAAGCGCAGACCGCCGCCCTGCGCTACAGCGCGCGCGACGGGCAGGTCTACAACCTGAATCTGATCGACACGCCTGGCCACGTCGATTTCTCGTACGAGGTCAGCCGCTCGCTGTCGGCGTGCGAAGGTGCTTTGCTGGTGGTCGACGCCTCGCAGGGCGTCGAAGCGCAGACGGTGGCCAACTGCTACACGGCCATCGAGCTGGGCGTCGAAGTGCTGCCGGTGCTGAACAAGATGGACCTGCCCCAGGCCGATCCGGAGCAGGCACGGGCCGAGATCGAGGATGTGATCGGGATCGATGCGCACGACGCGATTCTGGCCAGCGCGAAAACGGGTCAGGGCGTCGACGAAATCCTGGAACGGGTCATCGAACGCATCCCGGCGCCCGGCGGCGACCCGGCCGAGCCGTTGCAGGCGCTGGTGATCGATTCGTGGTTCGACAATTACGTGGGCGTCGTGATGCTGGTGCGGATGGTGAACGGCTCGCTCAAGCCCAAGGACAAGCTGTTGCTGATGGTCAGCGGGGCGACCCATCTGTGCGAGCAGGTCGGCGTCTTCACGCCCAAGGCCCAGTCACGCGACATGCTGAGCGCAGGCGAAGTCGGTTTCGTCGTGGCCGGAGTCAAGGACCTGCGCGACGCCCGGGTCGGCGACACCGTCACGCACGCGTCGCGGCCCGCGGTCCGGGCATTGCCCGGATTCAAGGAGATCAAGCCGCAGGTGTTCGCGGGCCTGTTTCCGGTCGAATCGAACCAGTACGAGGCGCTGCGGGACGCCCTGACGAAGCTGCAGCTGAACGATTCGGCGATGCACTTCGAGCCGGAGGTATCGCAGGCGCTCGGCTTTGGCTTCCGGTGCGGCTTCCTGGGCCTGCTGCACATGGACATCGTGCAGGAGCGGCTCGAGCGCGAGTACGGAATGGATCTGATCACGACCGCCCCCTCGGTCGTGTACGACGTGCTGCTGCGCGACGGCACGCTGATCGGTGTCGACAATCCTTCGAGAATGCCGGATCCGGCCAAGATCGCCGAAATCAGGGAGCCGATCGTGGCGGTCACGATCTTCGTGCCGAAGGAGTACGTGGGTGCGGTGATCACGCTGTGCACCAACAAGCGCGGCGTGCAGACCAACCTGAGCTACCACGCCCGGCACGTGCACCTGAGCTACGAGCTGCCGCTGGCCGAGATCGTGCTCGACTTCTTCGACCGGCTGAAGTCGGTGTCGCGCGGATACGCCTCGATGGATTACGAGCTGCGCGAGAGCCGGCCGGCCGAGGTGGCGAAGGTCGACCTGCTGATCAACGGCGACCGCGTCGACGCCTTGTCGGTGATCGTGCACCGCTCCAACGCGGCCCGGCGCGCGCGCGAGCTGGTGTCCAAGATGAGGGAGCTGATTCCGCGCCAGATGTTCGACGTCGCGATCCAGGGCGCGATCGGCTCGACCATCATCGCCCGGGAAAACATCAAGGCCCTAAGGAAGAACGTGCTGGCCAAGTGTTACGGTGGCGACATCACGCGCAAGCGCAAGCTGCTGGAGAAGCAGAAGGCCGGCAAGAAACGGATGAAGCAGGTCGGAAGTGTCGAGATTCCCCAGGAAGCGTTCCTCGCCATCTTGCAAGTGGAGGATTAGTGACTCCCATGAGTGCATTGACGGCCGTCGTATTGGGCGCCCTGGGCGCCTACGTGCTGGCGATGATCGGCGGCCAGGTCCCGACGGACTTCGCACTGTTTCTGTTCGTGTGCACGCTGGTGAGCGGACTGTACTTCGCAGCCGAAGTGTGGTTTTTCGCTCCCCGCCGACGCGAACAAACGGTGCGCGCCCTGCTGGAGTTCGATCGGCGCAACCGGCCAGCGCAGAACGCCCGCCCGGAGGTGCTCGCCAAGGAGCGCAGCGCGCTGCAGGAAGCGCTGTCGCGTCGCCCCTGGTGGGTCGAATACACGGCGGGCTTTTTCCCGGTGATCGCGCTGGTTTTCGTGCTCAGGTCGTTCCTGTTCGAGCCGTTCCGGATCCCATCCGGATCGATGATACCTACTTTGCAGGTAGGGGATTTAATCCTGGTGAACAAGTACCAATACGGAATCCGGCTGCCGGTGCTGAATCGCACGGCACTGGAGCTGGGTCACCCGCAGCGCGGGGATGTGATCGTGTTCCGTTACCCCCATCAGCCGAGTCAGGATTACATTAAGCGGGTAGTCGGGCTGCCAGGCGACCAGGTCGACTACCACGACCGCCGGCTGACGATCAACGGCAAACCGGTTCCGATGCGGGAGGTGGCCCCGTATTTCGACCCCGGGCGGGTTCAGAGCTATCTGCAGTTCATCGAGACGCTGGGCAGCGGGGAGCACAAGGCGATTTTCAGCGAAGGTGAAGGGACTCAGATTCGTCCTGCACTGCAACATACAAACCGGGACGCTTGCGTCTACAGTGCGGGCGGCGTGGCCTGTACGGTGCCGCCGGAAAGCTACTTTGTGATGGGCGACAATCGCGATAACAGCGAGGACAGTCGTTTCTGGGGGTTTGTGCCCGATCGCAACGTCGTGGGGCGCGCGTTTTTCATCTGGATGAATTTCGGCAATGTCGGACGAATCGGTCGCTTTCGTTGAACGCTGGCGCGCGGCGCCGCGACGCCAGCAGGGTCTGAGCCTGGTCAGCCTGATCTTCCTCGGGCTGATCGCCATCGTGCTGCTCACGATCGGCTTCAAGCTGGTGCCATCGCTGATCGAGTACCTGGCGATCGATCGGGCGGTGCAGAAGATCAAGAACGAGGGCTCCACGGTGCGCGAGATTCGGTCGGCCTTCGACCGCTATGCGACGATCGACGACATCAAGTCGATCCAAAGCAAGGATCTGGACATCACGAAGGATGCCGACGGGGTCGTGATCTCGTACGCCTATTCGTATTCGGTGTCGCTGGCCGATAACGTGCGACTGGTGATCGATTACTCGGGCTCCACGCGAGACCGGCGCGGGAAGGCACCGTGACCAGCGCCGACGGGCGGGAAAATGGATCTGGAGGCGCTTGAACAACGCCTGCAGTATCGGTTCGCCGGTGCGGCACTGTTGCAGCAGGCGCTCACGCATCGATCGCACGGCTCGGTGCACAACGAGCGGCTGGAGTTCCTCGGCGACGCGGTGCTGAACTGCGTGATCGCGCAGTTGCTGTTCCAGAAGTACGGCCGGCTCGACGAGGGCGATCTGTCGAGGCTGCGCGCCAACCTGGTCAAGCAGCAGTCGCTGTCCGAAATCGCCGAACGCCTCGGGTTGAGCGACTTTCTTCGACTCGGGGAGGGCGAGATGAAGAGCGGCGGTTTCCGCCGCCCTTCGATCCTGGCCGATACGATCGAGGCGATTTTCGGCGCGGTGTTCGTCGACGGCGGATTCGAGGGCGCGCGCGACGTGATCGCGCGGCTGTTCGAACCGGTGCTGAAGACGGTCGATCCGAAAACGCTCGGCAAGGACAGCAAGACGCTGCTGCAGGAGTACTTGCAGGCCAAGCGTCTGCCGCTGCCGGTCTACACCGTCGTCGAAACGCGCGGCGCCGCACACAACCAGGAGTTCGAGGTCGAGTGTGCGATTCCGAAGCTGGAGGTCGGCGTGCGCGGCAGCGGGCGTAGCCGGCGCGCGGCCGAGCAGTCGGCGGCCAAGCAGGCACTGGAGGCGGCGCAGGCGGTGGCCCAGGCGATGCGGCGCGCGCGCCGCAAATCCGGCCAGGCTCCGGACGCCGCGGCTGTTGCGGCGCCGCCGCGCGACGAAGCCGGCACTGAATCGGCCGAAACCGAGCCGGCCGGCCAGGCATAAGGCTGGGCCCGATGCCGGAGTTCAGAACCGGCCTGATCGCGTTGATCGGGCGGCCCAACGTCGGCAAGTCGACCTTGATCAACGCGCTGGTCGGCCAGAAGGTTTCGATCACCTCGCGCAAGGCTCAGACGACCCGGCACCGGGTTCGAGGCGTGCTGACGCGGCCCGATGCCCAGTATGTGTTCGTCGATACGCCGGGGCTGCAGTGGCAGCGTCGATCGCTGCTGTCGGACCGGATGAACGCGGCCGCCGTGTCGCTGATCGGCGAGGTCGACGTGGTGGGGCTGATGATCGATGCGCGCGGATGGCGTCCCGAGGACGAACGTATCGTACGACTGCTGCCGCGCGCGCCCGACGGCGGCGGGCGGGTGGTGCTGATCATCAACAAGATCGATCAGCTGCACAGCCGCGACCGGCTGCTGCCCTTGATCGAGACTTCGCGCCATCTGTATCCGTTCGCCGACATCGTTCCGGTCAGCGCCGAACGAGGCGATCAGCTGGACGAACTGCTGCAGGTGTTGCGCGCCAAACTGCCGCCCGGCGCGCCGCTGTTCGATCAGGACCAGTTGACCGACCGCAGCGTGCGTTTCATCGCTGCCGAGCTGGTCCGGGAGAAGGCGATCCGGCTGCTCGGCGACGAGATCCCGTACGGGCTCGCCGTCACGATTGAGCGCTGGACCGAATCGGAGGGCAGGGCGCTGATCGAGGCGACGGTCTGGGTCGAACGCGAATCGCATCGCGGCATCGTGATCGGGGCCGACGGCGGCAAACTGAAGGAAATCGGCACGATGGCGCGGCTGGAGATCGAGCAGGTGCTGGAGAAACCGGTTCATCTGGACCTTTGGGTGAAGCTGTGCCAGCGCTGGCGCGACGACCCGGCACAGATGGCGCGGCTCGGCTACGGGCTGCGGGAGTGAAGTGAACGACGCACGGCAGCTTGTCGTTGATCCGGCCGATCCGCTCGAGCGCACGCCCGCGCGGCGCGCCGCGGGAAGCGAGGCGCGGGTGGACCATCAGCCGGCCTTCGTGCTGCACAGCTACGCCTGGCGCGAGACCAGCCTGATCGTCGAAGTGCTGAGCCGGGACTTCGGCAGGATGGCGCTGGTGGCTCGCGGCGCCAAGCGCCCGACCTCGCAGTTCCGCGGGATCCTGATGCCGTTCTCGCCGCTGGCCCTGTCCTGGTCCGGCCGCTCCGAGCTCAAGTCGCTGGTGCGCGCGGAGTGGCAGGGCGGACTTGCGCCGTTGCGAGGAGACGGCCTGCTGGCGGCGTTCTATCTGAACGAGTTGATGGTGCGCCTGCTGCCGCGCGCCGATGCCCATCCGCCGCTGTTCGGGTCCTACGTGCAGTCACTGGCCGCGCTGGCCGGCCAGCACGGCGATCACGATCGGGTTCTGGGCAGCTTCGAGCTGGACCTGCTGCGCGATCTGGGGGTCGTACCGTCGTTCCAGATCTGCGGCGACGGCGAGCCGATCGATCCGGACCACTGGTACTGCGTCGATCTTCAACGAGGTCTGCAGCGCAGCCTCGATTCGAACGATCCGGAGCGCCTGCCCGGCTTGACCGTTCTGGCGCTGGCGCGTCGCGATCTTTCCGACCCTTCGACGCTCGCGGCGGCGCGCCCCGTTCTGCGACGACTGATCGGATACCATCTGGAAGGAAAGCCGCTGAACGCGAGACGCGTGCTGATGGATCTGCGCGCGCTTTGATCGGCGGCGCGAACCCTCACTGCCGCCCCTGGACGATTTTCCGAAGGATCGGACGGATGGTCTCGTTGAGCGTGAATTTGAACAAGGTCGCGCTGTTGCGAAATTCCCGCAAGCTGGACATCCCGAGCCCCGTTCACGCCGCGATGCTGGTGCTGGAGGCTGGCGCCGACGGAATCACGGTTCATCCGCGCCCGGATGAACGCCACATCCGGCCGTCGGATGTTCGCGATCTGTCGGCGCTGTTGAAGTCATCCTGGCCGGCGGTCGAGCTGAACATCGAAGGAAATCCGCTTCATCAGCTGATGGATCACGTGCGGACGGTGCGGCCCCAGCAGTGCACGTTCGTGCCCGATGAAGTCGGCGCCGCAACGTCCGATCACGGCTGGGATCTGAAGCGCGATGAGCCGCGGCTGCTCCCGCTGATCGCCGAAGCGCGCTCGCTCGGCTGCCGCGTGAGCCTTTTCATGGACCCGGACCCGTCGCAAATGGCGTTCGCGCGCCAGTTGGGCGCCGACCGCGTCGAGCTGTACACCGAGCCGTACGCGCGGGCGTTCGCCACGCCGCAGCAGCAGGTGTGTGCGGGGCGGTACCAGGAGGCCGCGCGCGCCGCGTTGCAGGTGGGCCTGGGCGTGAACGCCGGCCATGACCTGAATCTGGCCAACCTGGCCGCGTTTCTGTCGGCGGTACCGGGCGTGCTGGAAGTGTCGATCGGGCACGCGCTGATCGCCGACGCGCTGGAGTTCGGGCTGCCGCGCACGGTCGGCCTGTATCTGGCGCAGATCAGACGCGCCGAGGCGAGCGCGCGGGAGCTGCAGTGATATTCGGCATCGGCCATGACGTGATCGAAATCGAGCGCGTGGCGGCGGTAGTGGCGCGGCGCGGGGAGCGTTTCGCCTCGCGCGTGCTGGGCCCGCGCGAGCTCGCCGTGTACCAGAGCCGTCGCCGTCGATCTCAGCAGCGGGGCATGGCTTTCCTGGCAACCCGGTTTGCGGCCAAGGAAGCGATCTCGAAGGCGGTCGGGCTCGGCATGCGGCTTCCGATGACCTGGCGTGCCGTCGAGATCGTCAACGAGGCCAGTGGGCGGCCGTGCGCTATCGCCAATGGCCCCTTCGCGGCCTTTCTCGAGGGCAAGCGGCTGCGGATTCACGTGTCGGTGAGCGACATCGCAAACCTGGCGGTCGCGCACGCGGTGGCCGAGACGGTCGACCGATAGGAGGGGGACCATGCTGGGCCCGATGGTGATCGACGTTGCAGGCATCGAGCTGACCGCCGAGGAACGCAAGCGCCTGCAGCATCCGCTGGTCGGGCAGGTCGTGCTGTTCACCCGCAATTTCGAATCGCCCGAGCAGCTGAGCGAGCTCAGTCGCGAAATCCGGGCCCTGCGCGAGCCGCCGCTTCTGATCTGCGTCGACCACGAAGGAGGGCGGGTGCAGCGGTTTCGCGACGGATTCTCGCCGATCCCGAGCATGTCGCGGCTCGGTGAGCTATGGGACCGCGACGTGCTGGCTGCCTGTCGAACCGCGATCTCGATCGGGTACTTGATCGCCGGGGAGCTGCGCAGTTGCGGGGTGGACCTGACGTTTGCCCCGGTGCTCGATCTGGCCTGGGGCCGCAGTGCCGTGATCGGCGACCGCGCCTTGCATGCGGACCCTCGCGTGGTGTCGATGCTGGCGGCCCACCTGTTGCACGGCTTCGCACTGGCCGGCATGGCCAACTGCGGCAAACACTTTCCCGGGCACGGTTGGGCCGAAGCCGATTCGCACCATGAAGTTCCGGTCGACCCGCGCCCGCTGGATCAGATCCTGGCGCACGACGCCGCGCCCTATCGGTGGCTTGGCGTTTCGCTGAGCTCGGTCATGCCGGCGCACGTGGTGTACCCGGAAGTGGATACGTTGCCGGCCGGATTTTCGCGCCGCTGGATCGGCGGCTGCTGCGGCACGACGATGTGTACCGCGCGGCGTTGCACGACCTGGCTCAGATCAGTCGCACTTGAAACAAGCCCCGCACCGCATTGCACAGGTACAGTTGCTGCGCGCGCTGCAGCTCGTGCCGCAGGATCGTGCGCTCGACGGCCGAGACAGCCGGGTCGGCCAGCAATTGCGACCTCATCACGCCCGGCAACGCGCCCGATTCGAGCGGCGGGGTTGACAGCTGCCCGTCGAGGCGGACGAACACCGAGCTGCGCGCGCCTTCGACCAGCTCATCGCGCTCGTTCAGGAAGAGCACGTCCCACAGTCCCTCGGACAAGGCCTGTTGCAGCGCCGGGTCGTACAACGGCCGATACGTGGTCTTGTGGGGCTGGTGCCAGGCGTCCGAACGGAGGGTCGCGCGCGCGATCCGCACCGCGGGCATGGTGCCGGCGGCTGGGATCTGCAGCGGTTCGGACGAAACCCTGACTCTTCCAGCCTTGTTCAACGTCAGGCGGACGCGCCACGGCCCGGCCGCCAGGGCGGCAAGCGCACCGGTGAGTGCGGCGGCGAGGCGGTCCGGATCGAAATGGAAGCCGAAGTGCTCGGCCGATTGCTGCAGGCGCCTGCGATGGTGTTCCCACAGCGCGACCCACGCCGACAGCGCCGTCTGCTCCAGCCTACGCTGCTGCGCAGCTACGGCTGGCAAGTCGGCCCGCATCGTCTCGATCAGCTCGAAACCCGGGTCGGTGTGCGTCAGGAAACGGGCCTTGATGAAGCACTCGTTCCATTCGTCCAGCGCTGTGGAATCGGCGACCACGCCGCCGCCGATTCCGAGCCGGCCGCGCCCGCCCGGCTCCAGCTCCAGCGTGCGGATCGCGACGTTCAGCGACAGGGTTCCGTCCGGATCCAGGGTGCCGATCGATCCGGTGTAGATGCCGCGAGCGCGCTGCTCCAGCTGCGCAATGATCTGCCGGCTGCGATGCTTGGGGGCTCCCGTCACCGAACCGCAGGGGAACAGCGCCCGCAGAATGCGTTCGAGTCCGACTTGCGGCGAAAGGCGACCCTGCACGGCCGAGGTCATCTGCAGCACGGTGTCGAAGGTCTCGACGTCGAACAGGCTTTTTACCCGGACCGAGCCCACTTCGCACACCCGGCCCAGGTCGTTGCGCAGCAGATCGACGATCATCAGGTTCTCGGCGCGCGATTTCGGATCGGCGCGCATCTCGTCGGCGACGCTGCGATCCTGCTCGGGGTTTTCGCCGCGCGCTCGGGTGCCCTTCATCGGCCGGGTCTGGATCGACTCGCCGCGCCGGTGAATGAAAAGCTCCGGCGACAGCGAGACGATGTTACGGTCGGCGAGCTCGATCAGCGCGGCATAGGACACCTTCTGGCGCGCCCGCAGCTGCCGGTACAGCGCGAGCGGCTCGCCGAACCAGCGAAAATGCAGCGGAAAGGTCAGGTTGATCTGGTAGGTGTGGCCGTCGCGGATGAACTGCTGCACCTCGTCGAAGCGGCGTTCATACTGATCGCGCGTGAGCGCCGGTTCCACCGCGGCCACGCCCGCGGGCGCCGCTTCGGCGTGCCTCGCACGCAGCTCCTGATCGATCCAGCCGTCGACGTCGCGCGTGGTTCCGGCCAGCACGGATTCGAACGCCAGGGCCTGCGCCACGCAAGCGCGAGCGCCGAGCGCCGGCGTGACCGCAGCCGCGTCCAGCAGGTTGCCGAATTCGTAGTCCAGCAGCAGCAGCACCGGCAGGCCCCTGCGGCGCCACGACTCGATGGTCCCGAAAAAGCCGGCGAGGTCCTGCGGCTTGCGGCACAAGGTCGACCCGGCCGGGCGCCGGTACAGGCGGCTGCGCGCCTCGCCGCCGGCGAGCATGTCCTCGAGAAGTACGAACGCGCCCGATCCAGCCATGATCGGCCCCGGTCAGCTGGCGAGCCGGGCCCGGTCAGGTCAGGCGCGTTCCAGGTAGGACCCGCTGTCCGTGCTCACGCGTATCTTCTCGCCTGCGCTCACGAAGGCCGGAACCTGCACGGTTATGCCGGTCTCCATCTTGGCGGGCTTGAACGAATTGGTCGCCGTTGCGTTGCGGATGCCCGGTTCGGTCTCGACGACTTCCAGCACCACGCTGGTGGGAAGCAGGATCCCGATCGGGCGGTTGTTGTGGAAGTTGATCTGCACTTCCATGTTAGGAAGCAGATATCCGCTCTGGCCTTCGAGGAAATCGGCCGGCAGTGTCAATTGTTCATACGTTTCGTTGTCCATGAAAACGTAGCTGTCACCGTCCTGATACGAGTAGGTCATCGCCCGCGAATCAATGGACGGGCGCTCGATCTTCTCGTCGGTCGAAAGCCGTTCGTTGCGCTTCTGGCCGGACTGGATGTCCTTGATCTCGATCTGCATATAAGCGCCGCCCCGGCCACCCACGTGGACGTGGTAGGACTTCAGCACGCGCCATAGCCGCTTGTCCCATTCGAGCAAATTGCCGACGCGGATTTCGGTCGCGAGGATCTTGGCCATCTTAAGTTTCCCGTTCGCTCAGTTTCCAATGCCCCGCTCCCGGGGCCTTACAATGCCCCCGCGTCCGCGGTGAAAAACCGCTCATTATATTGCGACTCAGCAGCCGGCCGTGACGGAACCGCCGCGCTTCGATCCGAAGCCCGTAATCGAAAGCCTCCCGCACCTGCCGGGGGTGTACCGCATGCTCGATGCGAAGGGCGCGGTGCTGTACGTCGGCAAGGCGGGCGACCTGAAAAAGCGGGTCGCGTCCTACTTCGGGCGTGCCGTGGGTCCGCGCACCGCGCACATGTTGCAGCGGGTGGCGCGGATCGAAACCACGGTGACCCGGTCCGAAGCCGAGGCGCTGCTGCTCGAAAACAACCTGATCAAATCGCTGCTGCCGCGTTACAACGTGCTGTTCCGCGACGACAAGTCGTATCCGTACCTGAAGTTCAGCGACCACGCGTTTCCGCGAATCGCCTATTACCGCGGCGTGATCGACCGGCGCGCGCGTTACTTCGGCCCCTTCCCGAACGCCTGGGCGGTCAAGGAGACGATCCAGCAGCTGCAGAAGGCTTTTCGCCTGCGCACCTGCGAGGACAGCGTGTTCAGCCACCGCTCGCGTCCCTGCCTGTTGCATCCGATTGGCCGGTGCAGCGCCCCCTGCGTGGGTTTGATCAGCGGCGAGCACTACGGGCAGGACGTCGAGCGCGCAGTGCGGTTCCTGAATGGCGCGGGCGGAGATGTGGTAGCAGAGCTGGAGCAACGGATGAACGAGGCGGCCGCGCAGCTCCGTTACGAAGAGGCGGCCGAGCTCAGGGACCGGCTGGCCGCGATCGCGCGTGTTCAGCACCAGCAATCGGTCGACATCAGCGGCCAGGCGGGCGAGCTCGATGTCGACGTGATTGCGGTGGCGATCGAGGGGAGCGGCGCCTGCGTGAACCTGGCGATGATCCGGGGCGGCCGTCACCTGGGCGATCGCCCGTATTTTCCGGTCGGGGCCCCGTCGGAGCCCGATCCGGCCGATCTGCTCGAGGCGTTCATGTCGCAGCACTACGTCGAACAGCAGTGCCCGCGCCTGGTGCTGGTGGGGGCCGACCTGGACGCCGAGGAGCTTGCCGCAGCGCTGTCGACGCCCGATCGGACCGTGCAGATCGTCGGCCCGCGCGACACTGGAATGCGCGGACAGCGCCGCCACTGGCTTGAGATGGCGCAGGCCAACGCGAACCTGGCGCTCGCGCGCCACATCGCCGAGCACGGTTCGCAGCAGGTCCGCACGCGCGCCCTGATCGAGGCACTCGGGCTGGAAATCGAGGACCCGGAGCAGCTGCGGATCGAGTGCCTCGACGTCAGCCACACGGCGGGGGAGGCGACCCAGGCGTCGTGCGTGGTCTTCCAGGGTCACCAGATGCGCCCGGCGCTGTATCGCCGGTTCAACATCGAAGGCATCGAGCCGGGCGACGATTACGGCGCGATGCGCCAGGCGGTCACGCGCCGTTACGAGGCGGTGGCGCGCGCCGAGGGGGTCGTGCCGAACCTGGTGCTGATCGACGGCGGCGCCGGCCAGGTCGAGGTGGCGCGACAGGTCTTCGGCGAGCTCGGACTGGATCCGGCCTTGCTCGTGGGCGTGGCCAAGGGCGAGCAACGCAAGGTCGGGCTCGAAACACTCGTGTTTGCGGACGGCCGGGCGGCGCTGGTGCTGGGTCGGGAATCGCAAGCCTTGATGCTGATCGCGCAGATACGCGACGAGGCCCATCGCTTCGCGATCACCGGCATGCGCGCGAGGCGCGCTCGCGCGCGCCAGGTATCGCAGCTCGAGGAAATGGAGGCCATCGGTCCGGTGCGGCGGCAGCGACTGCTGGCGCGGTTCGGAGGTCTGAAGGGGCTGATGGCGGCTTCGATCGACGACATCGCCGAGGTGCGCGGCATCTCGCGTAAGCTTGCCGAAAGGATTTACTCCCAGCTTCATGGCACGGCGCGACTCGCCGAACCGGTCGAACATGGCGAGCCCACTTAGTCTGCCGATGCTGCTCACCTGGGCGCGCATCGCGATGGTGCCGCTGGTGGTCGGCGTCTTCTATCTGCCGGATGCGTGGATCGCGCCGTCGGTGAAGAACATCACCGCCTGCTCGCTGTTCACGCTGGCCGCCATCACGGACGCTTTCGACGGCTACCTGGCGCGGCGGTACGGGCAGACCAGCCAGCTGGGGGCGTTTCTCGATCCGGTGGCCGACAAGCTGATGGTGTGCGCCGCGCTGGTCGTGCTGCTCGGGCTGGGGCGCATCGATGCGCTGGTGGCGCTGGTCATCATCGGCCGGGAAATCGCGGTGTCGGCGCTGCGCGAATGGATGGCGCGGGTTGGCGCGGCCCGCAGCGTGGCAGTCAGCTCGCTCGGCAAGATCAAAACGATTGCGCAGATGATCGCGATCCCGGTGCTGTTATTCCACGACCCCTTGTTCGGGATCATCGACCTGCGGCCGCTCGGCACCGCGTTGATCTACCTGGCAGCCGTGCTGACCACGTATTCGATGCTGTATTACCTGAAGCTCGCGTGGCCGCACCTGGACGAGCGACAGTGACGGCGGCCAATGCGCTTTGGGACCGCGCAGCGCCAAGATATAATGCACCGGGACCATGCGGGAATAGCTCAGTTGGTAGAGCGCAACCTTGCCAAGGTTGAGGTCGCGAGTTCGAGACTCGTTTCCCGCTCCAGAGTGCAGGCGGGGAAGCCCAAAATGGCTTCCCCATTTTCTTTCGGCGCGTCAACGCGCGAGCCTGCGAGTGTGATCGGTCTGCCGAGCTGATCGCGGCGCGGCGGGGTGGCAGAGTGGCCATGCAGCGGACTGCAAATCCGTGTACGCCGGTTCGATTCCGACCCCCGCC
>VBCK01000024.1 GCA_005882215.1 Betaproteobacteria bacterium
GGCGATCTTCGCGAGCCTTGCGTTCAGATCGTCGACCAGCACGCGCATCGCCGCGGCGTTGACCTTGAACTCCTCCGAGCGTGTGCTCACCTTCGGGATGAGTTGGGGCATAAAGCGTCCTTAAAAGTCCGCTCGGAAAGAACGACCTTGCCACTCCAAAGACTCTGTGCTCTCCGAGGGTCGAGCGTTACAAGAATCAACCCGTCGGCGAACGTCTCGTTCTCCTGGAGACCTGAGGTTCTGAGAGATGGTCAATTCTCGGTGAGCGCGAACGCTACAAGATCAGATGCGGCCAAGAAGGCGCGCCGCGCTCCCGTGATACACGCTGGGCATATCGATACCAGGCACGGTTATGTTGTCGAGGACGTGCCCGAACATGCTGATTGCCGTAAGCGGTGCAAAGGGGAAATCCGTGCCAAACAGGATGTGATCTGGATCCGTGACCTGGGCGAGGGCGGCCAGAGTTGAAGAACCGGCCGACAGCGCGGTATCAAAATAAAAGGAGCGGATTGCGGCCAACGGATCGCCGATTTTCTCGACAAGACCTGGCATCATCGAGATCGAGAGGGATAGGCGTGGCACAAGGAAGGGCAGGGTTCCGCCTGCGTGAGACAGAATGAAGCGAAGCTTCCGGTAACGGGTCACGGCTCCCGAAATGATCAAGCTGGCGGCGGTTCTCGTGGTCTCGAACGGAAACTCGAGCACGGAGGCGGGTGCTACGTGCGGGATTGCATATGGGGGCATGTTCGGGTGAATAAATGCAACGGATCCCCTCTTGTCCAACTCCTGAAGTACGGGTTCGAAGCTCGGATCACCCAGGTACCGGCCTTCATAGCTCGCAAAGATGATGAATCCGTCCACTTTAAGCGTATCGAGGCAATATTCGATTTCCTTCAGGGACGCGTCGACATCAGGTAAAGGAAGGCTGGCGAACGAACCGAAGCGGCCCTTATACCGAGACCTGAGCTCCGCCGCGCTCTCATTGCATTGCCTCAACAGGGTCGCTGCATTGGGAAGGGGCGGGCCGGAAGAGATCGACAGGATCCCCTCCTGAATCCCGTTCGCGTCCAGCATCGCGAGCGCATCCTGGGGAGACCAGGTTGGCGCTCTCCCATTCGGCATCACGGACGCCAGCATTTCCATCCCAACAGCATCCACATAAACCTTTGGGAAAAAGTGATGATGTGTGTCAATTTTCTTCACGGGTCGCCCCTTGTCGACTGCGACCTGCACCTTTTCAGCTCCTGCAAGAGCGGGTGAACTGATTGCAACGGTGGCTAGGGCGCGCAGAAGCTCGCGGCGGGAGGGCCAATGGCGCCCCCCAGAACCAGCCGCAGCCTCTTCCGCAAGCACCACGGCGCCATTTTTCTCCGGCATATGGGTGATCATGATTGAGCTCACTCCTCGAGTCGACGTGCACCGATTGCGCATTTCAGTAATAGATGATGACGTTTGTCAGGAAATTCAGGGCAGACCTTTGCTCAGGAACAGTGGTAACTGCGCGCGGATGGTTGACGTAGCTAAGACCCGAAGTCAGGAATACGCCTCTGATAATGTTGGCGGTGTAGCCCAACGATGCAATCGTGGCTTGGACGTCGGTCAATTGGTGTCTCGCTTCAGAACTCGCGACCGCGTATTTGCTGAACCGGTTCTGGTTGATCACCAACGACATCGAGTCGGTTGGCCTACTCGCGAATGGCCCCTTCATGTAAAGACGCACTTCGTAGTATTGATCGAACCTGTCAACTTCAGCAGCCGCACGCTTATAGCCGAATTCCTCCAGGAACAGCTCGCCAACGTGCGAGCCACTCGTACCGAAGCCGAAGCCATTGCTACTGATTTCAGCGTCCGTGCCCTTCGGGTTCCAAGAACGCTGAACGCCAGCGAGGTTGTAGACGCCACCGCCCAAATACACCTTGAAATTGGCGCCTGGGCGGGTAATCAGGGATTGCGACTGACCCGCTTCCTGCGGGATATTGGCGTTGACGCCGAAAGTGCCGCCGGCAAGGTTGCCGCCGATGTAGATTCCATTGTAGACAATGCTATTGCCCAGGTAGCCGATCATTAGTTCAGCCTTGCCGTCAAACAAGGACTGAAAGTACTTGAAGTCGCTGATATGCGCATGGGTAGGGCCAGCCGGGTCCCAGTTGACGTAGTTGTACGCCACACCGGCCGTAAGCTGGCCGCCTGGGAGGCCAACCTTGCCGAGATCGTAGGTCAGAAATCCATAGGTGGAGCTGACGATCGTTGGCTTCTGCCCCGAGTAAAGCTGCGGCCTTCCGTAGAGTTGATTGTCATTGCGCACGTCGTACGTGAAGGTGTCATTGGTGAATCCGAAGAAGAAAAGGCCATCCTCTTCCATTGCTGTTCGGATGCCGTAGGGGTCCTGATCAATGTAGTTCGATGGATCGGGCATGGTGACATTCCAGCCCTTGACCATGTACTTTGAGAACCTTGCGTACGGATTGGTCACCGGCGTTTCTGAGACGATTACCGGCAACGGTTGGGTAGGAGTGTACTGGGCGGTCTGGATGGGCTCGCCCTTCGGGGCTGAAGACTCCGGCGTCGGCTTCGTTGGGGGGAGCTGCGCCTCTTTGTCAATGTCAGACGCTTTGAATTCCTGGGATGACGCATCGTCCGTGGCATTTGCCACGGAACTGATGAATAGCAACACGATTGCAGCTAAGCTTGCGTATCTAGCCGGCGTGCCCCTTAAATGTCGAATCATTAGCGATGAAGCCGTCGGGACGTACGAGCAGGCAGCCGTGGTCTTCGATCTCGCGCACCCGCATCCATTCCCCCAGTACATCGTCGTACTCCTGTCGAAAGCCGACGCTGTAGCCCTTGATGGGGACGCCCCGTTCCTTGGACACTTCGGCCGCAGCGTTCAGCCAGTCCTGCCCGCCGATTCCCGTGATCACCGAGAAGGCGCCCTTCCCCGCCAAGTCGATGGTGGAGATGCGGTGCCGGTCCCGTTCGAGCCAGACATGCGGGAGATAGGCTCCCGGATGCGTCGTGGGGTGGTAGTAGAGATCGGGATCCCTCGTATACGCGGGAAACGGCGTCCCGTCACTGATCACGGCGCCAGCCTCATAGCGTTGGCCCAGTTCGACGCCCAATGCGTTGAACTGACCTTCCTGCACATCCAGCGACTTAAACAAGGCTTCTCGACGAGCGGCGCCCTTCTCCGTGTCAGCAAACAAGCCGTTAATGCTGGCCCAGCCTTGCTCGCTGGTTTGCTCCGGCCCCACCTCGAGCGCCTCGGCGAAGGGAGCCATGTCGTTGAGACTCTTGATGGCGCGGTTCACGACCTGTTGTCCAACCGGCTGACGCTCGGCGCTGTACGTGTCGAGCAGCGCTTCGCCTGCCTTTCCTTGCAGGACCAATGCGAGTTTCCATACGAGGTTGTAGCTGTCCTGAATGCTCGTGTTGGTGCCCAGCCCGTTGGTCGGCGGATGCCGGTGGGCTGCATCGCCCGCGATGAATACTCGGCCCTTGCGATATTGCGCCGCGACGACGTGATTGATCTGCCACGGACTGATGTTCTTGATCTTGACGTCGATGCTCGGATCGCCGATCGACTCTCTAACGAGCCGAAGCACGGCCTCTTCGGTGGCGTCCGCCGGAAGATAATCGTGCTGAATGAACAGCGGATTCCATTCCGTCCAGGGTTTCACGCACGGCCACACGCTCAGCCAGGATTCATGGCCAGGCAGGCAAACGACGAACAAGGCGCCGGACCGGTGCGCGGTGTAGCGAGTCAGGTCCGCCTCAAGCCACACTGACAGAGCTTGGCCGATGCCGGCCCGCCCGCTGTACTCGAACCCGATTTGCTCGCCCACCAGGCTGCGGCCCCCGTCGCAGCCGATCGCGTAACGCGCCCGGATGTCGTACTCGGTCCCTGTGGCATTTTCGCGCACGACGGCGTGCACATAATCGGCATCTTGGCTGATGCGCAGCAGCTCGGTACGCAAACGCACTTCCGCGCCGTTTGCCTTCGCAGCGTCGAGCAGCAATGGCTCCATCAAATGCTGCGGAGCGTTGCACATGCTGGACGGGCTGGCAGCTTCGTAGTCGGGCTGCCGCACCGTGCCAGCACCCCAGGTCATCATCCGCGCGATCTCTTTGCCGGCGAAGCTCGTGGCATAAACCTGCGTCCCCATGAGCTTTTGTGGCATGGCGATCGCGACCAACTTGTCCTCGATCCCCAGATCACGAAAGACTTCGACTGTTCTTTGATTGGTGATGTGGGCGCGCGGCGAGTTCGCCGTTCCGTTGTACTTCGTGATGGTGATTGCAGGCACTTTGTGCCGTGCGAGCAAGGCGGCGGCCGTCAAGCCAGCAGGACCGGCGCCAATGACTAGAACCTCGGTATCGATCGTCTTCATGGTGGAGTGGAGTAGGTGAGTGAGTACTATGGTTCCGCGTTGAAGCTCATCGAATCGCCGGTTGTGTTCTCTCTCATTTGCATGAGAGCTCCTGACATTCAATTTTTACGTTCGTAAAGTATAGATAGAATTCTTCAAAGCGCAAGGGGGTAGCTGCGAAAGATGTCAAAGGAAAGGTCCCGCCGGTGGCAAAGGTGCGTTGCGCTCGCGGGGCGTCGCGTGCCTCATGCCGCTGACCAGGAATCGGAACACACAGATGCGCCAGTTCATCTGCAGCTCTCAGCTGGCAAACGAACTGCTCCGCTTGATGGAGATCCTGAAGACCGACGGCGCCTGTCGGCGTCGGTTAGCCGCTATGCGCCGACGAAGCGCGGTGTCCGCTTTCCAAGAATGGCGTCGACCGCCTCTTGGAAGTCCTTCGTCTTGGCGCCCTCTACGAAACTGATAGCCTCTGCGTTCAGCTGGCCGTGAAGACCATTGCTGAGCGCTTGCCGAAGCTGTCGCTTCATGCGCCCCATCGCCTTGGTCGGACCACTTGCCAGTCTCTGCGCGAGACGTTCGACCTCTGCGTCCAACTCGTCCTCCGGGACGACCTTGTTCACGATGCCTAGTTCCCGGGCTCGCTCCGCGTCGATTGCCTCGTTCAAGAGCGCGATCTGCATGGCGCTACGCAGACCTACGATATGCGGCAGGTGCCACGACCCGCCCAAATCGGCCGAGGTGCCTAAATTGGTGTATGCGAAATTGAACTTTGTGTTCGCTGACGCCATAGCCAGGTCGCAGGCCAGCACTAGACTCATGCTGCCGCCAGCGACGTTCCCGCGTACCTTCGCGATGACCGGTGCGTCCAGCGAGACGAGAATCGAGACGGCTTGGTGAAGCGGACCGATGATCTTGCGTGCGCTACGTGGCGCATCGAGCTTGAACTCGGTCAGATCGCCGCCGACTCCGAAGGACGCACCTTGTCCGCAGAGTACGACCGCCCGAACGCTGTCGTTGTTGTCCACCTCGCGGCAGCATTCCAGGTACGCCTTTGCCGTCTCGACGTCAATCGCGTTGTGCCTGCTCGCTCGTTGGACTTCGATGTAAGCCACGGCCCCTTTCACGGTTAGCCCGACGGGGCCGGGGTGTGCATTCGCAGTCATGCAACAACTCTACGTAACCAAGCGCGCTGGAACAACGAGCAGCACTGCAACGCATCCTTCTACCAGTAGAAAGGTGTGGCTGCTTGTTGAACCTGGCGCAACGCGTCGCCTAGTTCTCGCCTTCTCGTACTGATGCCGCGCGATGCGGCGCTTCCGGTGCGGCTGCTAGCAGACCGGAATCCTTCGCCCAGACGCAGGAATGATCCAACCCCGGCCGCTGGGAGCTGTGGAACTGCAATGCTCCTTTGCCATTCGCCGTGCTTGCTCTGAGCAGCCGTCGACCTACTCTATGCGTGGCATAAAGACTGAAGACGACGCTCAAGGAATGCCCCAATGAACTCGAGGTCTCCGCCATACGTCAGCACAGCTGGTACGGATATCCGCCCACAGGAGCAGGTTCCATGATCGACAAGATCTCGGCCAGCGTGGAGGCCGCGCTGCGCGACGTGCCGGACGGCGCGACGGTAATGATCGGCGGCTTCGGGGGCGCGGGCCAGCCGTCCGAGCTGATCGACGCCCTCATCGCGCAGGGCGCCCGCGACCTCACCATCGTCAACAACAATGCCGGCAACGGCGAAGTCGGCCTCGCCGCACTGCTCAAGACCGGGCGCGTGCGCAAGATCATCTGCAGCTTCCCGCGCCAGGTCGATTCGCAGGTCTTCGATGGCCTGTACAGCGCCGGCAAGATCGAGCTCGAACTGGTGCCGCAGGGCAACCTCGCCGAGCGCATCCGCGCGGCGGGCGCTGGCATCGGCGGCTTCTTCACGCCAACGGGCTACGGCACCGACTTGGGCAGAGGCAAGGAGACGCGCGAGATTGGAGGGCGCATGTACGTGCTCGAGTCGCCGATCCACGCCGACGTCGCCCTCATCAAGGCCGAGAAGGGCGACCGATGGGGCAACCTCGTGTACCGCAAGACAGCGCGCAACTTCGGGCCAATCATGGCCACGGCGGCCAGGCTGGCCATCGCCTCGGTGCACGAGATCGTTCCGCTCGGCGACCTGGATCCCGAGAACATCGTGACGCCAGGCATCTTCGTGCATCGCCTCGTGAAGGTGCCGCGCACCGCCACGGGACCCGCAGGTTTCCGGCAGGCAGCCTGAACTTCGGAGAACGACTATGCAACGACTCACCCGCGCGCAGATGGCCGTGCGCGTAGCGCGCGACATCCCCGAGGGAGCCTACGTGAACCTCGGCATCGGCCTTCCGACGCTCGTAGCCAATCACCTGCCAAGGGACCGAGAGATCTTCTTGCACAGCGAGAACGGCCTGCTCGGCATGGGTCCGGCGCCAGCGCCGGGCGACGAGGACTACGACCTTATCAACGCCGGCAAGCAGCCAGTCACCCTGCTTCCCGGCGGCGCGTATTTCCACCACGCTGACAGCTTCGCGATGATGCGCGGTGGCCACCTGGACATCTGCGTACTGGGCGCGTTCCAGGTATCGACCACCGGAGACCTGGCCAACTGGCACACCGGCGCGCCAAACGCGATTCCCGCCGTCGGCGGCGCAATGGATCT
The DNA here is from genome assembly GCA_005882215.1 of Betaproteobacteria bacterium. Lineage (GTDB taxonomy): Bacteria > Pseudomonadota > Gammaproteobacteria > Burkholderiales > Burkholderiaceae_F > VBCK01. The sequence continues at coordinate 7,054 of VBCK01000024.1, forward strand.
CGCCATCGGCGCGAAGAAGACTTTCGTGATGATGGAGCACCTGACCAGGACCGGTGAGAGCAAGATCGTAGAGCGCTGCACGTATCCGCTCACCGGCGTCCGCTGCGTGAGCCGCATCTACACCGACCTGGCCGTGCTAGACATCACGACGACCGGTCTGAAGGTGGTGGAAATCTTCAACGACCTTCCCTTCGGCGAGTTGCAGAAGGTCACTGGCGTGCCGCTCATCGACTGACCCCCGAGGAACTACCATGAGCCCTCAGGCATTTATCTGCGACGCGATTCGCACGCCCTTCGGCCGCTACGGCGGCGCGCTTTCGTCCGTGCGCACCGACGATCTCGGCGCGATTCCACTGAAGGCGGTGATGGCGCGCAACAAGGAGGTGGACTGGGCCGCGGTGACCGACGTGATCTTCGGCTGCGCCAACCAGGCCGGCGAGGACAACCGCAACGTGGCGCGCATGTCGTCGCTCCTGGCCGGCCTGCCCCTGGAGCTGCCCGGCTCGACCATCAACCGGCTGTGCGGGTCGGGGATGGACGCGGTGGGCACCGCCGCGCGCGCCATCAAGAGCGGCGAGGCGCAGCTCATGGTGGCCGGCGGCGTGGAAAGCATGAGCCGCGCGCCTTTCGTCATGCCGAAGGCCGAGGCGGCGTTCTCGCGCAACAACGTGCTGTACGACACGACCATCGGCTGGCGTTTCATCAACAAGCTCATGAAGGAGAAGTACGGCGTCGACTCGATGCCCGAGACGGCCGAGAACGTCGCTGCCGATTACCACATCGAGCGCGACGCCCAGGACCGTATGGCGCTTGCTTCGCAGCTGAAGGCCGTCGCGGCGCAAAAGGCAGGCTTCCTCGACGCCGAGGTCACGCCGGTCACGATCCCGCAGAGGAAAGGTGATGACGTCGTCGTCGCCAAGGACGAGCACCCACGTGAGACATCGCTCGAAGCTCTGGCCAAATTGAAGGGTGTGGTCAAGCCCGACGGTACAGTGACCGCCGGCAATGCCTCGGGCGTGAACGACGGCGCCTGCGCGCTGCTGCTCGCGAGCGAAGCCGCTGCGGCGAAGAACCACCTCACGCCGCGTGCCCGCGTGGTGGCCATGGCCACCGCCGGCGTGCCGCCGCGGATCATGGGCATGGGCCCGGCGCCAGCCACGCGCCGCGTGCTCGCGCTCACGGGCCTCACGCTTGAACAGATCGACGTCATCGAGCTCAACGAGGCGTTCGCCGCGCAAGGCCTGGCGGTGCTTCGCGACCTGGGGCTGAAGGATGACGATCCCCGCGTCAACCCGAACGGCGGCGCGATCGCTCTAGGGCACCCGCTCGGGGCCAGCGGAGCGCGGCTGGTGACCACTGCGGTGAACCAATTGCAGCGGATCAAGGCGCGTTATGCACTCTGCACAATGTGCATAGGGGTCGGGCAAGGGATCGCGCTCATCCTCGAGCGGGTCTGAACAGCCCACGCGCAAAAGCGCGAGCGGGACTTGCATTTGGTCGCAAAGTATCTATACTTTACGCTCGTACAGCTTAATAAAAACCGGATTCGTACACCCTCTTAGACGCGCGACCCCGTCGCGTCGAGTAAGTGGATGGGAGACAGAGTAAATGATCGAAGAACGCGACATCGTCGTAACCATGCGGGACGGAACCCGCCTGGCCGTGGATGTGTATCGGCCGGACGAGCCAGACACGTATCCCGTCCTGGATCACCCAACAGCCATGGTCGAACGGCAAGGTCGGCATGGTTGGCATCTCCGGCTACGCCGGTGAACAGTGGCGCGCGGCAGCACAAGGCCACCCTGCCCTCAAGGCCATCTTTCCGTACGACGCCTGCAGCGCCTACGGCGGGATGTTTGGATTCCGCGACTTTAATCCGGGGGGTGTGATTCACACCTTCCCCTACCTGCTCGACGTCTTCAGCACGGTCCATGAGTCGCGCGACCGTCCGGGCGAGCTGCCGGCCGAGCAGGAGGCGCTGTGGCGCGAGGCCATGCGCAACCCGGACTTCAAGCAGTACATCAATGTCTACAACATCCTCACCCAGAGGGGCCAGCGCACCTTCGTCATGTACCTCATGATGACCCAGCCCTGGGAGGCCGACGGTGTCGTGGAGCGGGCCGAGGAGACCTTGAAGAAGATCAAGATTCCCTTTTATACGGGCTCCGGCGCGTACGCGTACACGTACAAATTGCACTGGCTGGGCGCGCAGAACTACTTCCAGAACATCAACCAGCCCAAGAAACTTCTTTTCACGGGTCCAGCGCACCTGGAACGTCCGTTCCACCAGTACCACGATGAAATCCTCCGGTGGTACGACTACTGGCTCAAGGGCAAGGACACCGGCATCATGGACGAACCGCCGGTGCGCTACTGGCTCATGGGCGCCAACGAATGGCGCACGGGAAAGGACTGGCCGCTGCCTCAGACGCAGTGGAAGAAGTACTACCTCTCGCATTGGGAAACCTTGACGACCGAGCCTCCACGCCCCGCGGCGGAGCTCGGCGCATCGGCGCGTGAGCCGGACGTCTACACCCAGATGCCGGTCACTAAGACGACGAAGGTCGAGCGGCTGCGGTACATGACCGAGCCGCTGCCACACGACGTGACGGTCGTGGGTCCCATCACGCTGACGCTCTATGCAGCCATCGATCAGAATGACACGAACTGGATCGTGGCCCTCAAGGACGTCGGCCCGGACGTGTCCGTGCGCACCGCACGCGAGGGCGAGCGCGACGTTCCGTCCAACCTGCCGGAGCGCGAGCTCACCCGTGGCTGGCTCAAAGCCTCGTACCGAGCACTGGACGAGCGCCGATCCAAGCCGTGGAAGCCGTTCCACAAGCTCACCCGCGAGTCCATCGCCCCAGTCAAACCCGGCGAAGTCGTCGAGTACAAGATCGAGATCATGGCAACGGCAAACCAGTTCAAGGCCGGGCATCGGATCTGTCTCGAAATCGCCAGCATGGATATCCCGACGGGTACCGGCGCCATGACGAACGTGGAGTACATCCCGTACCACGTCTGCAGCAGCAAGACCGTGACCCACCGGATCTATCGCGACGCCGAGAGGCCCTCACATCTGTTGCTACCAATCATCCCCTAAGGGGTAACCCCTTCTCTTGCCGCCGGCGAGACTAAGCAACGCTCACCCTATTTCCGCAAGGAACTGCACCATGAGCACTATTCGTTTCGAACGTCGGGAAGGCATCGGCAGCATCGTGCTCGCCAACCCGCCATTCAACCGTCTCGACCTGCGGTTCTCGTCGGCACTACGTGAGGCGGTGCACGCCGCAAGTGAGAGCGCCATCCGCGTCCTGCTCGTGCGTGCGGAGGGACCCAACTTCAGCTTGGGCGGCGAAGTACGCGAGTGGCCAGGCAAGGATGTCAACTGGTTCCGCACGTTCGTCGCCGAGATAAACGCCTCGTATCGCGCCATCGAAGCGCTTCGCGTGCCGACCATCGCCGTCGTGCGCGGCCTGGCATTCGGCGGCGGCTTCGAACTCGCACTGTCCTGCGATTTCCTGGTTGCGGCCGATAACGCGGTCTTCCGGTGTGTGGAGGTGACCACCGCCATGCTGCCCATCGCCGGTGCATTGCAACGTCTGGCCGAGCGCGTGGGTCGCGCCCGCGCCTCGCGCTTCGCGATGCTCGGAGAGCCCATTCCGGGTGCTCACGCAGGCGCGTTGGGCATCGCCACTCATGTCGTACCAGAGGCCCAACTGGACGCCGAAGCAAATGCGCTGGCGCGTCGCCTTGCGTCGGGTCCTACGCGCTCCTATGGCGCAACGCGCACGCTGCTGAAGGCGTGGTCCGGAGGTGGAGTCGCGGCTGCGGATGCGGTGATGCTGGACGTGTCGATGGACCTCTACAACGGCATGGACGCGCAGGCCGGCTTCGCCAACACCGCGAAGGCGTTCGACGCCAACATCGAACCGCCCGAAATGGTGTTCGAGGGCAAGTAACCCATTCGAGCAGCTTCGACACCGGAGAGACTCTTGACTCAGCACAGCTACGTGCATGGCAACACCGAATCCGCGCTGATCGGGGCAACGATCGGCGCGTACCTCGACGACATTGCCAGACGCCATGGGGCGCGCGAGGCGCTGGTCGTACCCCATCAGCGTGTGCGCTGGACCTATGCTCAGCTCAAAGCGCGCTCGGATGAGCTTGCGGCCGGACTCCTGGCGCTTGGATTGGAGCCGGGTAACCGCGTCGGCATCTGGGCGCTTAACTGCGCCGAGTGGGTCGTTGCCCAGTTTGCCACCGCCAAGGCCGGGCTAATTCTCGTCAACATCAATCCCGCCTACCGCACTAGCGAGCTTGAACACGTCCTGCGTGCCGTCCAATGCAGCGCGCTCATCACGGCAACGCGCTTCAAGTCGAGTGACTATATCGCGATGTTGAACACGCTCGCACCGGAGCTGGCCGACGACCGGGACGTGTTGACCAGTGTTAGGCTGCCGGCTCTGCGACATGTGATCACCATCGGAAACGAGGTCCATGCCGGCTGTACCCCATTCGCCGCCTTGTGCGGCCTTGCCGACCACGACGCGAGGCAGCGCCTCGAGGCGGTGGCAGCGACGATCGACCCCCACGCACCAGTCAACATCCAGTTCACCAGCGGAACGACGGGTCTGCCCAAGGGTGCAACCCTTTCGCACCACAACCTCATCAACAACGGTTTCTTCGTTGGCGAGGCAACGGGCATCAAACCTGACTCGCGGGTCTGCATTCCGGTGCCGCTGTATCATTGTTTCGGCATGGTGATGGGCAACCTCGGTTGCCTCACGCATGCGGCGACCATGGTCTACCCCGCCGAGTCGTTCGAACCCGCGGCGACCCTCGCGACCATCGAAGCAGAAAAGTGCGATGTCCTTTACGGCGTGCCGACGATGTTCATCGCGCAGCTGAACCATCCCGAGTTTGGGAGATACGCCCTCTCCTCTCTGCGGCGCGGAATCATGGCCGGCGCGCCCTGCCCCGTCGAAGTGATGAAAGAGGTCATGTCCAAAATGCATATGAGCGAGATCACCATCGCTTACGGCATGACAGAGACCAGTCCGGTGAGCTTCCAAAGCAGTCGCGACGACCGACTGGATCTGCGAGTCTCCACGGTGGGCCGCGTTCAGCCGCACCTCGAGGTCAAGATCGTCGACCTCGAAGGTCGAGTCGTTCGACGCGGCGAGCCGGGCGAACTCTGCACTCGCGGCTACTCGGTGATGCTGACGGCGCCACACTCGACGAGGAATCTGTACGTGCCTTCTGCCGCGCCCAGATCGCCCATTACAAGGTTCCCCGCTACATCCGCCTGGTGGAGGGATTCCCGACGACCGTCACCGGAAAGGTTCAGAAATTCCAGATGCGCGAGCAAATGATCCAAGAACTCGGTAAGCCCTCCGGCTGAGCGCGAGGACGGCATTGGACGCATTCGAATACACGCCGCTGCACGGTCGCGTTGTCTTCGGGCACGGGACGCTGGCGCGCGTCGCAGAGGAACTGAGCTTGCTGGGCTGCAGGCGGGCCTTCGTTCTGTCCGACCTGCACCACGCGAAAACGGCCGCCGCAAAGCTTCTCGAAGTGTTGGGCGATCGCGCCGTTGGCCTATCCACCGACGCGGTCATGCACACGCCCGTCGAGGTGACTGAACGGGTGCTGGACCGAGTGAGCGAGGCATCCCCTGACTGCCTGGTGTCGCTCGGTGGCGGATCGACCACAGGGTTGAGCAAGGCAGTGGCATTTCGTACTGGCCTGCCACAGATTGCCATTCCGACGACCTACGCCGGCTCGGAGGCAACACCCATCCTCGGTCAGACGGAGCAAGGGCGAAAGACGACGCTGCGTTCGCTGAAGGTTCTTCCGCGGGTCGTCGTCTATGACGTTGACCTGACGCTGGACATGCCGGTGCGCCTGTCGGTTGTCTCAGGCGCGAACGCAATGGCTCATGCCGTCGAGGCGCTGTATGCCAAGGATGGCAACCCGGTGACGTCGCTTCTTGCGGAGCAAGGCATCGCCGCCCTGGGCCGCGCACTACCGCTGATCGCCGCCGACACGCAGCATCGCAAGGCGCGCTCCGACGCCTTGTTCGGAGCCTGGGCCTGCGGCAACTGCCTGGGCACGGTGGGCATGGCCCTGCACCACAAGCTCTGCCACATGCTCGGTGGCAGCTTCGACTTGCCCCACGCCGAAACGCACACGGTCATTCTTCCGCACGCCGTGGCGTTCAACCGGAGCGCCGCACCGCGGGCGCTCGCGCGTGTCGCTCGCGCGCTCGGAGTCGATGACGCAGCGGACGGCCTGTTCGACCTGGCCCACAAGCTCGATGCGCCCACGTCGTTGAAAGCGATCGGAATGGCCGAATCCGATCTGGACAAGGCTGCTGAGATTGCCACATCGGTGCCTTATTGGAACCCTCGCCCCGTCGACAAAGGCGCCATCCGCGCGCTCCTCGAGGACGCGTATCACGGCCGTAGACCATCGCACTGAGGAAGAGGGCAGTCATGGACGAAGTCTTTCCCGAACTCACCGAGGACGTTATTGCCCGGATGAAGAACGGCGAGCCCCGGCTGCGCGAAGTCGTGACGCTGCTCGTCCGTCATCTCCACGCATTTGCTCGCGAAGCCAGCCTCACCCAGGACGAATGGCGCGCGGGGATCGACTTTCTGACTCGCACCGGCCAGAAGTGCTCGGAAAGCCGCCAGGAGTTCATCTTGTTGTCCGACATTCTGGGCGTGTCGATGCTTGTCGACGCGATCGCCAACCAAGCGGGTCATGGCGTCACGGAATCAACTGTCCTGGGGCCGTTCTACGCGGGTCCGCAGCGCGAGCTCAACAAAGGCGACACGATCCTTCTGCGTGAGGAGAACGGCGCGCCTCTGGTCATGAAAGGACGAATCGCCAACGAGAGCGGCGTATCAATCGTCGGCGCGAAGGTAGAGGTTTGGCAGACAGCGATCAACCAGCTTTACGACGTTCAGGACCATGACCAACCGCGCGGCCACCTCAGGGCCACCTTCAGGACCGACGAGCGTGGCGAGTACGAGTTCAAGACCGTCCTGCCGGTGAGCTATCCGATTCCCAGCGACGGGCCCGCAGGACAGCTCCTGCAACGATTGGGGCGCCATCCCTTCAGGCCCGCCCATGTCCACTTCATGATCAGTGCGCCCAAGTACCGGACCCTTGTGACCCATCTCTTCCTAGCAGGCGACAAGTATCTCGAGAGCGACGCGGTGTTTGGCGTCAAGCCGTCTCTCATTGTGAGGCCCGAACGGAACAACCACGTCCACATGGTCAAGTATGACTTCGGTTTAGCTTGGGGATAGCTTCGCAGTGTCGCGCGTGCTCTCTGACGGCCAGATGGGCGTCGTCCTCGAGACATGAGGCCCATGGGGTCTACGATTCGCAGTCGCCCGGCCAGAAGCGGCGGGTTCGCGTGTGTTAGCGTTTGGGCATGAGCACCCAAAGCACCTCTATCGCTAAGCGGATCCGATCGCCCGATTCCAGGCGGAGCGGCAAACCAAGAAAGCGGGCAGAGCAGGAGCGCTCACAGGCCACGCGCTCGACGATCCTCGAGGCAGCGCTTGCCGAGTTTGCCGAAAAGGGCTTCGCGGCAGCGAGCATCCGAAGCATCGCAGAGCGCACCGGTTTCCAGCATCCGCTGCTCACCTACCACTATCGCACCAAGGACCTGCTGTGGCGAGCGGTCGCCGAGGATACGTTCGCACGCATTCGCGACGAGTGGGACAAGCGCGCTCCCCAGGAAGCCAACTTGTCGCCTTTGGAGCGACTTCGCGCTGAGTACCGCGCGCTCTTTCGGCATACCGTCGCGTTTCCCGAATTCCATCGCTTCATGCGACAGGAGGCATCGCCTGATAACCCTCGACTGGATTGGGTTGCCGAGACCGTGTTGAAACCGCTCATCGACAGGCTGCTGCCACAGATCAAGGCTGCCCAAACGCAGGGTTTGCTGCCCCGGGTCGAACCGATTCTGTTCCACTACATGATGGTCAGCCTCACGGCGGCGCTGTCCGAGTTTGCACCGGAGATGCGAGTCACGCGACGCCTTTCAGCTGACCGTCCGGAGGTAATCGAGGCCTACTGGAAGCTGGTAGAAGACACGGTGTTCGGAACGATGGCCAACGGCAGCGCAGGCAACAACTACAATTCACACGACACGGATCCCGCGACAGCCCGCAAACGGAAGCAGCGCGTCTGACTTAAAAGGGTGCGCGATATTCGGCGCACTGCGGCCGCTTCACCGCCGGCTCCCAGACTCTTCGAACCCGGTCGCAAGAGCGTCGATCAACGCTCGCACCGCCGGAATCAGTCCTCGCCGTGACGGGAAGACCACGTGCACGATACCGGGCACCACTTGCAGTTCGGGCAAAACGTGCACCAGGGTTCCGTCCGCCAAGTCCGTTCGGATCAGGGAATCCGGCAGCATAGCGATACCGATACTCTCCAGCGCGGCAGTACGCAACGTCGCAAGGTCGTCGGTGGCAAGCCGCGGCGTGTGCTGGACCTCCAACTCTGTTCCGTCCGCAGCAGTGAACTGCCAAGAAAACCTGTTGCCAGGGCGTGCCATGCTCAGGGTCGGTAGCTTGCCCAGGTCATCGCTGGATGCGGGCTTGCCGTGCTGCGCGATGAACCAGCGACTGCACACCAGCACCATTTGCGACTTGCCAAGGAGCCTAACTGCGAGTTCGGAATCCTCCAGCGGAGGAAGTCGCACGCGGACCGCGAGATCGAACCCCTCTTCAACAACGTCGACGCGCCGATTGGTTGCCTCCAGGCTCAGGCGAACCGCAGGGTTGTCGGCCATGAACCGCGCAAGGATCGCTCCGATATCACTCAACAGCAGCCCGACTGGACAACTGATGCGCACGAGACCTTGGGGTGCCGAGCGGGTCCTTTCAATGGCTTCCCGCGCGGCTTCCGCTTCGCCCACCATGGCCACGCAATGGCGGTAGAACGTCTCGCCCGTCTCCGACAGCGAGATGCTGCGCGTGGTCCGATTCACCAGATGAACACCGAGCTGACGCTCCAGTTCTGAGATTCGCCGACTGAGCTTTGACGTCGCGACGCCGAGCGCGCGTGACGCCGCAGAGTAGCCCCCATGCTCGATCACCTTGGCGAATAGATACATGTCGTTCAGGTCGTGCATTTCGGACATTTCTCTCTCCTCACCTTTGCACGCATGGGAAGGTGCTTTGCCGACAAGCCTCTAGGCGCAACTCCCCGTTCCTTTTACCTTGGATCGGTCCCATCCGCGTTGTGCGCTGCACCAAACAGGGATAAGACGCGATTGGTGCCTGCGTGTACTGAGCGCCCTGTCCTTGTGGGCTCTCGAGGCAAACGCAAGAACCGCGCTCACCGTCCTTCTTGCTGGTTCAGCAAAGCATCCTTCTGATTCATCGGCTGGTTTTGCGGCGCCGCAACCCTCATGCTTCAAAGCATGCCGATTGGAATGTCATTCCGGAATTGTTGGTCCACCCCATCACTCAAGAACCCGGAATACCGACATGATTGACCACAGACCTCTCTCTGCCCTTCCCGGCGCGAACCTCGGCTGGCTCAAAGCTCACCATCACTTCCCAGTTGACGGGCGGCACGATCCGGCACACATGCCCGTCAAGTCTCTCTACGTGTGGAACGACGACCAGTTCGCGGCCGGACACGGGTTTCCGCTTCACTATCACCGAGACGTCGAAATCATCACGTATGTCAGAACCGGTGTCGTGACTCATGAGGACACGCTGGGCAATTCGTATGAGATCCGAGCCGGTGATGTTCAGGTCATGAGCACCGGATCTGGGCTGCGCCACTCCGAATTCAATCGCACCAAGGCCCCTCTGAAGATTTTCCAGATTTGGATCTCGCCGAATAGTCTCGGTGCACCACCCTCCTACGCATCGCGCCCCTTCCCAGGACGTGAGCGCTCGAACCGCCTGACCGTGCTCGCAAGTGGTCTTCCCGAAGATGCTTCTTCCGAGGCCTTGCCACTGAGGGCCAACGCTCGGCTTCTCGCCGGCCGACTCGAAGCTGGCGGGTCGATGAGGTACGACGTTCTGGACAGTCACGACCTGTACCTGGTGCCCGCAGTGGGCGCGGTATTAGTCAATGGCGTGCGGGCCGAGGAAGGCGACGGTGTGGCTGTCGCAAAGGAGGCGGTTTTGGAATTCGTAGCGCTGGCGGATACAGAGCTTGTCGCCGTGGAACTGGTCTAGCGAGCCTGAAGATATGAACCTTCCAAATGTCCATGCCTCGCGATTGCGCTTCGCGCCGAAGGTGGCCTCCAAAAGAGTCTGCGGCAAATTCAACACTGTCGCGTGACACCAATTGTCAACCCACCACTGCGAGTCCGCATGAGCACTTTCTCACCCAGGACCGCACGCAATCCGACCGCTCCCATTTCCGCCAACCAACCCAAGGAATCAACCGTGAACACCGTGCAAAACGTTTCCGAGCTCGTCGGTCGCACTTTGCTGGCCGTGCTGTTCCTGCTTTCTGGCCTCGGGAAGATCGGCGCCTATGCCGGGACCGCTGCCTATATGTCCTCGCTCGGCGTGCCTGCCGCCCTGCTTCCCGTCGTCATCGCCGCTGAGGTCCTCGGCGCCCTCGCCATCATCGCCGGCTGGAAAACCCGCGTCACCGCCGTACTTCTCGCCGGTTTTTCCCTGTTGACCGCCCTCATCTTCCACCACAACTTCGGCGACCAGATCCAGATGATCATGTTCCTCAAGAACGTTTCGATCGCCGGTGGCTTTCTGTTGCTGGTGGCGCACGGCTCCGGCCCGCTGAGCATCGACCGTCGACTCGCCAGGTAACAACGCGACTGCTGAAGGCGCGTCCATCACTTAAAAGGGAACACTTCAATGAGCTTTCAGAATCCGCACACTAGCAAGCATCATGGAAAGATTGCCCTCATCACCGGCGGTACATCCGGCCTCGGGCTCGCCACGGCACAGCGTTTG
>VBCK01000025.1 GCA_005882215.1 Betaproteobacteria bacterium
CTGCTCGCCGAGCTGCGCCGCGCGATCGCCGGCCGGCCAGCGGGCTGAGAGGACGACCAATGGCGCTAATCCTGGTGGTGGACGACGACGCGAGGAACCTCAGCCTCGCTGCCGCCGTGCTCGAACACGCTGGCCACGAGGTGCTGAGCGCCGAGGGCGCCGCCGAGGGCGTCGAGGCGGCACTCGCGCATGCGCCCGATCTCATCCTCATGGACGTGCAGATGCCCAGCTTGGACGGTGTCTCGGCGCTCAGGCGCCTGCGCGCCGAGGCGCGTACCGCAGCGCTCAAGGTTGTTGCGCTCACCGCGCTCGCGATGAAGGGCGATCGCGAGCGGCTGCTCGCCGAGGGCTTCGACGGCTATCTCGAAAAGCCGATCCGTTACAAGGAGTTCCTCCGCGAGGTGGAGCGGTTGATCGGCGGAGACGCGCCCGGTGGCTGACGGCGAGCCGCGGCTCGCCGAATGCCTGCGGCAGTGCACTGGGATTTTAGTCGCGTTGGGTCTCGTAAATTTCTTCGAACTTGGCGGCGACGCGAGAGAACGCCTCAAGTATCCGCGGATCAAAGTGTTCCGGCCTGGTTCGATCGTCCCCACGCACAATTACGGCACAGGTCGCCGTGTGGTCCATCGGCTCCTTGTAGGGGCGCTTGCTGCGCAATGCGTCGTACTGATCAGAAAGGTTCATGATGCGCGCAGGTAGCGGGATCTGCTCGCCCTTCCAACCGTTGGGATAGCCGCTCCCGTCCCAATGTTCGTGGTGCGCCAACGCAATCTCAGCGCCGAGTTGCATCAACGGCGTGGTCCCGTGGCGCAGGATCTCCCAGCCGACAGTTGTATGCGACTTCATTACGCCCCATTCCAGTGTTGTTAAGCCGCCCGGTTTCAAGAGCACGTGATCCGGTATGCCAATCTTGCCAATGTCGTGCATCGGACTCGCATGGAACATCATTTCGGCGAATGCCGCCTCGCTTCCGAGCGCAATAGCGAGCTCCTTCGTGTAGTAGCTAATTCGTTTGATATGGCCCCGGGTCTCCTCATCCTTGTACTCGGCCGCTAAGCTGAGGGTAACGATTGTTTCAATGTGACTAGCGCGCAATTGCTCGGTTCGCTCCTGCACGCGACTTTCCAACAACCGGTTTTGATCGGCGAGCAGATCAGCGTATTCCTTCAGCCTCAGCAGGTTGCGCACGCGGGCCGCGAGTTCCATGCGATCGACCGGCTTCGTCAGAAAGTCTTCGGCCCCAGCCTCAAGCGCGCGCAGTCGGGCCTGACGGTCATCCCGCGCGGATACAATAATGACCGGGATCTTGCTGGTCCTTTCCACGGCCTTCAGGCGCTTGACAACCTCAAAGCCATCAAGGCGCGGCATCTGGATGTCAAGCAACACGAGATCCGGTGCTTTGCGTACGACCTCCAGGAGCGCTTCAGCACCGTCCCTGGCCTCCGCCGTTGCCCAACCTTCGGCCTGCACCAATGTGGTCAGCAGCGTCCGACTGCGGCCATCGTCGTCGACTACGAGCACGGTCGGCGGCTCTCTGGTCGGCGCAGCCGTGGCGGGCTCGGGCGCGGTTGCGGCGACCGGGCCCTGCGGATTAGGTACTACAGAGTCGAGCGATTCGGCTTCGGACACTGCGGGTCGCGCTACGGTGGCGGCCTCTGTTCGGTTCTCGCGCATGCGACGTGGCGGTAATCGTACACCCGAACAGCCGGCCCACATCTCGGGGTTCGAAACCCACCCCCGAATCTTGCACGGTCAGGCGCACACGATCTCCCCTGCGCGCACGTTCCCGGCATCATCGCGCCCTAATCGCGAGCTTGCGACTGAACGCAAATCAGCAGGTCGGAATATGTGAAAGAAGCCCCGCGATGCGGTTCAACGGACCAAATCACTGAGAGGCGCGCGCTTCGACGACCGCGCCCCTCACACGATCACGACTACAGCGCTCAGTCGCCGCCGGTCGCATCGTCCTCCTGTCCATGGCGCGTGCATGCAAAGTTCGCGGCATCATTGGTGTCGCCTTCACCCTCGTAGGTTGCCTGCTGCGGGTAGGGGCAGAGTGGGCGCGTCATTGTCGTCACCCCGTTTTCGACGTGCGACGCGATGATGCGGCCGGGCGCGACTCCTACCTCGACCCACTGTTCGAGCGCGGTCAGCGCGTCGAAACGGTCGGTCCCGGGGCCACCAGAACAGTGCTGCATTCCGGGCACCATGAATAGGCGGTAGAACTCTTGCGTCTGGCGAAGGCCGTGGCGCCCCTTGCCCATGACCTTCGTCACGCTCTCGTAGTAGTTGATGCTGTTGATCGGCGTGATGTCAGGGTCGCTGAAGCCGTGGTAGTGGATGAGCTTGCCGCCGTTAGCCCGAAACGGATGCAGATCGGGATCGACGGCGTTGATCACGCTCGCCATCGGTACGCCGTTGACGAGCTTGTTGTCGGTGAACCTTACGTCCGTGGTGAAGTTCAGCGTGTGGAAGTCCCAGTTCGGGTTGTCGAAGACGAAATACTTAAAGAACGGGATCCCCAGACCGAGGTGACCGCCCGGATGAGCTGCGTCCGCCCCTGTTAGCCACGCCTGCCAGCCGCCAGGCCCCGTTTCGGCGCCTGGCAGGAGGCCAGGATAGATGTTCGCGCCAGCGCCCGCGTAGATCGCTTTCAGAGCCTCGATCTGCGGTGCCGTCAAGCAGCTCGCGGTCTCGGCTCCTTGGCAGAGCAGCACGTTCGGGTCGAAATTACAGCTGCGTGGATCTGTCAGGATGCCGTCGACGACGCCGTCGAGCGCGTCGCACTGGTTGCTCACAGCGGCCTGGATCGCAGGGAGCTTGGCGGGCCCGATGTAATGCGCCAGCGTCGTATCTCTCAATATCGCCAGTGCCGGCCAAAGGTGGCCGCCCAAATAGTGATGGGTCCAGAAGTTGGCGGGGTCACCTGCGACGATGCCCTGATAGTCATCGGGAAAGCGCTGCGCCTCCATCAGCGCCTGCTGCCCGCCCTTCGAGCAACCGACGAAATACGATCGGTTCGGACCACTGCCGTAGAAAGCAGCGGTGATCGCCTTGCCTTTGACCGTCATCTCATGCGTTGCCCGATAGGCGAAGTCGACAATGAGCTCGGGGTGGCCAAGCGCCCATAGCCCGTCCGGGTTCGTGACCTGGTGGCCGGTATCGGTGCTCGCCGTCGCGTAATTGCGCTTAAGCGCGGCGCCCATCGCGCTGTAGCTAATCGTGCCCGCCAGGCCGCCGTTGCCGACGCCTTGGAACTTGCCGTTCCAGGCCGACGCACTCGGCAGCCAGACCTCGAAGCGAACCGCAGGCGTCACGACGCCGGCCACGCGGCAGAACGCCGGAAGCTGCTGCGGTGTTGAGGACCCGGGTGGCGTGAACGGCCCGGCGGAATGGGACTCGGCTAGCGTGATGGTGGTGTCCGGCAGCGTCAGGTTCACGAGACTCTCGCAAGTCGCGGGCATCGCCGAGCGAGCACTGAGTGCGATGCCCGCGAACGCCGTCATCAACAAAGCAGAAAAGAACACAGGGACGCGGCGAGGATCCATGGCATTCCTCCTCAAAGGGACCATTAGCATCTACGTCGGATAGATGCAGGATTTTGGGACCGTTTCTGAACCTCGTCACCTACCCAAAGGGTGGTGACAGCGCACTTTGCCGCGGCGAACCGCGCGATCGACCCGCGCTCCAACCCGCTCCAACCAATTAGACTCTCAATACATCGCGGTCGCAATTTTCCATCTCAATACAGACGACTATCCCATGGACTTTCGAGCGCGGAGTGCATGCACTTAGCGTTGTAGACCGGTCTTACAGAAGCCGTGATCAAGCCGCGCATCGCACTCGACTTTCGTCTAATTGACTTGTCCTTGATATAGGTGCTTTATCAATGAGGGTGCCAAAAACTCAGAAAAACGAAACTGTCGGGATCGGTTGCTCCGGGTCTAATGGCCGGGTTGGTTCCGTCCCCCTAATGCGGCGCAACGTGGAGGCAACCACCCTTGCCTGAAGGAAAAAACATGATTGGTCACCGCTCTAGATATGCTGGCGCGCGACGATTCCTGTTCGTTGCTACCGCGCTCGCCGCGCTGTGCTCGCTGGGCGCCGCGCAGGCAGACTCGGGAAATGAGTTTGCCACCTGGGAGAACGCGCTAGAAGGTCTCCATGACATCTCCGGCGATTTCACCGTCCGCAACATCGGGCGCTCCTCGATCGCCGGCGACGACGTCCGCGTGCGGTTGAGCAACCTCTACGGCACGCAGAGCATCACCATTGTCAAGGCCACGATTGGGCTGCAGGTAAATCAGGCCCAGCCCGCCTTGTTCCACGACTCGCTGCGCAAGCTCACGTTCAACGGGGGGAAGGAGTCGGTGACAATCGGGGCCGGCGAGTCCGTCTTCAGTGACCCCGTGCATCTGCGCGTCGCGGCGCGGCAGAACGTCGCGGTCAGCATCTATGCGCCCGGCGCGCAGATAAACGACCATACGTTCCCGGCGCCGGAGCTGAACCCGCCCGGCTCGTTCATCTCCGGCGCGGGCGACCACACCTCGGACGTGGAAGGCGATTCGTTCCCGTCTACTTTGGTCTTCGACAATACGCGCGTACCGGGATGGCATCCGGGCGAACTGTTCTGGGTCGATCTGATCGACGTGCAAGCTGAAGCGCGCGGCACCATCGTCGCGCTCGGTGACTCGATCACCGACGGATACCAGGTCAACCTCGGCGGCAATCGCTGGACGGATCTGCTCTCCGATCGAATTGCGGCGCTCGAACCCGAGCAACAGAAGGCCATCGTCAACGCAGGTATCTCCGGCAATACGGTTAGCCGGCAACCCAACCCTTACGACCCGACCAATCAGTGCTGCGGCGCGCCGGCGCCCGTGCGCCTCGAACACGATGTGCTGAGCGTTCCCGGAGTCACCGACGTATTGCTGCTCGAGGGTACGAACGACCTGGGCGGCGATGGCGCTTACCCTCCTTCGCCCGCAAGCCAGGTCATCGGCGGAATGAAGGAGATCGTTCAGCGTGTTCACGCCCGCGGACTGCGCATCGTCGGCGCTACGGTACTGCCGATGTGTAATGCGGCAGGCAGCGCCAAGGAGCAGAACCGGCTCACCGTGAACGCATTCATTCGCTCGAGTGGAATCTTCGACGGCGTCATTGACTGGGACGCGGTGATGAAGGATCCAGCCGATCCGACGGTGATTCGCGCGGAATGGCGCCACGACTGTTACCACCCGAACGCTATCGGTGATCGCAAGATGGCGGACGCGGTAGACCTGCGGCTTTTCGGGATCCAAGAGCAAGGGTCGGATCACTGACGAAGGGCGAGTTCGTACAATCGCATACGACCTGGCATCAAGTCGTAGTCTCCCGATGGAGGCCAATTTACGGAAAAAGGGCCTTTGGTTTCCTCACGCGTCGCGATACGCGCAAGCCGGCGAGAATACTTCTGAGGCGGGGAGGCGCCGCGACTGAAGCGCGACGCCTCCTCGATTGCTTCAGAGAAACGGGCGCGTCGCGTCAGCGCCCGGGCGGCCGATAGTTCACGTTCTTCTTGCTCGCCTTATCCATGTCCTCCGGCGAGATCAGCGCTACCGTTTTCAAGGTTGCGCCGCCCCCCTGGTTGACGGCGAGAGCGATGGCTGCGGCGGTTACGCTGTCGGGAAGATCGACAATGGCGTATACGTCAACATCGCCGAATGCGTAGTAGAACGTCTCCAGCTTGCCACCCAGTCCTTCTGTCATCTTCGCGATGGCAGTACGACGTTCCGAGCCGCCTTCGCGGGCCAGGCCCTTGGCACCTTCGGCGGTGTAACGCGATTCGAACAGATACTTGGACATGTTATTTCCCTTATAAGCGCATCTCGCAAGGTCGGCTCAAACAGCATCACCCGGCCTCGAACACGCATAAACATCATGCGCCCTTTCTGGCAAGTCGTATCCCGGATTGATGGCGGCGGCACCCCCAAGAAGCACGCAAACCCGCCTGTTACAAGGGGACGGAGTCGGCAAGCGGTAGCACTCAAATCGCATAAGGGGTCGCCGTCAATTGTCGCTTGGGAACACGGGAGCCAGACGATAAATCAAGAAATCACCTCGCGACCCGAAATCCCGAACGCCGGAGACAGCGCGCCTAGTACCCCGACGCCCGGCGCTGATGCGCTGACGCGCCGGGACGCCTTGGCCGGCCAACTCGTCAGCAGAAGTGGCGGCCAGGCTGCC
>VBCK01000026.1 GCA_005882215.1 Betaproteobacteria bacterium
CTGTGGAACGATGGCACGTCGATCGGGTTGATCTGATTGATGCCTTGAATGAACAGGCTCTCGCCCCAGTTCACGACCTGATTGCCGACCCGCACCTGCAACGGCTGGTTGCGAATGTCGAACGTGTCGTACGCGTAAGCGTCGAGCAAATAGACGCCCTTGTAGCGGTTCAGCGGCTCGAAGCCGCTGTCCGAAAGCGGCCGCGGCGAACCCAGCCTGTTCGTGGCGAAGTTGTAGCCGTTGTAGCCGTTGTTCTGATTGCCGAAGGTCACGTCGCCATGCGTCAGCGTGTAATCGTCCCAGGCCTTCCCGCGAAGCAGAAAGCCCAGGTTGTTCTTCTTGATTTCCACCTCGGAGATCAACTTGATCGGCGTGGAAAACACGTCGCCCTTGCCGTAGTTCAGTTCGCCTTCGTCGATGGTGTTGTTGCCGCTGCCGTTGGTAAGTCCAACCAGGGCTCCGTCGGCCTTGCCGTAAAGCCGGGGGTCTCGGTCACGCGCTCGGAAGCTCGATCCCACGGAGAACGAGGAAGTCCAGCTTCCCTTCCAGCCATCGCCGACCTCAAAGTCGATGGCCGTCGCCGGCGCCGCGATCGCGGCGCCGACGGCAACTGACAGCACGTGCAAAACGAATCCCCGGTTTTGGCCGGCATTCATGTAGGTCTCCTCCTTGCCATGGCTGACGCTTCGGTTTCGCCGAGTCTCGGGACTCGGCGAAAATCGCCTTTACTACCTCTAAAGATTCCTCACACCACTGCGCTGCTCACCCCCTTCTTACGACAGGCCCGCGGGAATCGGCTCGCCTGCCTGCAAGAGAGTCTTCATCGCCTGCATCAGATGCGGGCGGTCGTACATCTTTCCGTCGATTGCGACGACCCCTGTCCCCGGGCGCTTGACGAAGGCTTCGACGATCTGCTGCGCGAACACGATGTCGTCCGCGCCCGGTGCAAAGCACCGGTTGATGCTTTCGATCTGGTCGGGATGGATCGCGATCCGGCCCAGGAAGCCCCGGCGGCGGGCCAGACGGCAATCGCGCTCGAGCGCTTCGAGATTGCGGAAATCCGGGTACAACGTGTCGATCGGTTGCACCTGCGCCGCCGCGGCCGCCAGCAGCGTCCCGGAGCGGGCGTACACGTAAGCCGGCGACAGCGAACCGTCCTCTTCGCGGTTGTCGATCGCCCCCAGCGCCGCGGCGAGGTCCTCGGCGCCCCAGGTGATTCCGACGAGTCGGGGCGGGCGCTGGCCGTAGCTCGACAGGTTCAGCGCTCCCTGCGGGGTTTCGGTGGCGACCACGATGATCTGGATCGACCGGGGTTGCAGGCCGGCCCGAACCTCGAGCACGTCCAGATAGTCTCCCAGCCGGATCACGTCTTCCGCGCCATTGGCCTTGGGCAGGACGATGCCGTCCAGGCCTTCTCCCACGACCGCCACGAGGTCGAGCAGCGAATCCGCGGAACCGAGGGGATTGATGCGCACGAAGCCCTTCCAGTGGCGCTTGCTGCGCGTGGCGAGCAGGTGCTGTCCAGCCATCTTGCGCGCCAGCGGGCGGCGTTCGGCCGACACCGCGTCTTCCAGGTCGAGGATGAGCGCGTCGGCAGCAACGTCGGCCGACTTCAGCAACTTGCGCTCGCTATCGGCTGGAACAAACAGCAGGGAACGCAGCGTCATGGTTGCGGCGTCCTCAGCATCAGCGCCTGGCGCAAGCAGACGCAAACCTCTTCGCCTCGCTGGTTGAAGCCCTGGTGGCGGAAGGTGACTACCCCCTGCCCGGGGCGCGATTCACTGGGACGCTTCTCAACGACCGTGGTGACTGCGCGCAGAGTGTCGCCCGCGAACACGGGTTGGGGGAACCGCACCTCGGTCATGCCCAGGTTCGCCACGGTCGTCCCGAGGGTCGTGTCCTGCACCGACAATCCGATCACGAGCCCGAGGGTGAATATGCTGTTGAAGAGGGGGCGGCCGAATTCGGTCTGGCGGCAATATTCCGCATCCACATGAATCTGGGCGGCATTGAAGGTCGCGCCGCAAAACCAGACGTTCTCGGACTCGGTGACCGTTTTTCGAATCTCATGTTCGAAAATCTGCCCCGCTTCCAGCTGTTCGTAGTACTTGCCAGCCATTTGACCTTTGCGCCCTGGATGCACGTCGATCCCGGAACAGCCGGGTATCTATTCGATATGCTAGCATTCTATATGCTAGCTTGCAATACCCCAGGGCGATGTGCCGGGCAGAGGCACCGCCCCCGGCGCCGACTCTGCATTACAGGCGGGCCATCAACGTCGCCCACTCCCGCGCCAGATCGGCGCGGAAAGTGGGTGCGGCCAGTTCGATCAGCCGTTCCGCGCGCCGGTGCACCGGAAGCGGGGCGAGTTCGGCCACGCCATATTCCGTGACGATCGCGTCGACGGCATGGCGCGGAACGCCGACCGCGCTGCCGGCGCCGAGCTTTGGCACGATGCGGCTGGCCGTGCCCCTGGCTGCGGTCGCGTTCAGGCAGAAGATCGCACGCCCCCCGGGCGAGCGCCTGGCGCCGGCAACGAACGGCGGCATGCCGCCGACACCGGCCCGCAGCTGGCCATCGAGGCAGTCGCTGTTGACCTGGCCGAACAGGTCGACTTCGAGCGCCGCGTTGACCGCAACGAATCCGGGGATGCCCGCGATGCGGTCGACGTCGTGCGTTTCATCCACGCTGCGGAAGGTAAAGCTGGCATCCTCGCTCAGCCGCCTGTAAAAGCCGTCGTCGCCCAGCGCTACGCCCGCGACGACCGACCCTGGGCCCCGGATTGCGCCGACGTCGAGCAGATTCACAATCTCCTCGGTCACCATGCCCGAGTGCAGTCGCAGGCGACGGTGCGAACGCAGGGCGCGCACCACTGCGCTCTGCATCTTGCCGATGCCCAGTTGCAGTGTGTCGCCGTCGCGCACCAAACTTGCCACCCGGTGCCCGATCTCGGTCAGCTCTGCGCCGGGCTCGCCGCTTCGCCGGGTAACAAGCGGGGCCTCCTCGACACACAACAGGTCGCATGCGTCGGCCGCGAGCGAGAAGCTGCCGGCGGTGCGCGGCAGCGCCGGATTGACGTGCGCCGCGCGCATGCCCGCCCTGCCCCACACGGCGGGCAGGAAGTCGTAGCAAATGCCAAGGCTCATGCGGCCGCCTTCGTCCGGCGCACCCACGTGCGCGATGGCAAGATCGATACGCAGGGTTTGCAGGTCGCGCCAGATTCCTGGGTAGTCGAGCGGCATCAAATCGACCCGCCCCTCCCGCATCGGCGCACGCAGATGCGGCTGTGCGAAGTAGGCCCGCTGCAATGCCTGGGGGTGCAGCGCGGTGAAGTCGCTTTCGTTCATGCCGGGAAACTGCACGCATATGAAGCGCACGCCGGCCGCCATCCCCGGACGCCGCCGCAGCGCCGCGAAAAATCCCAGGGACTCGCCCGAGGTTCCGGGCACAAACACGTTCATGCCCGGCCGCAGCATCGCGACCAGCTCGTCGAGCGTGCCCCGGCGGGTCATTCCCGGTGCGCAGCGGCAGCGCCGCGCAGTGCATTGACGCAGGTCATGCGTGCCGCCCGATGATGGCGATGGCGCAGACGTTCTGGTGCGGGTGGCCTCCGAGGTTCTGGCTCAGACCCAGGTCTGCCTTCGCGAGCTGCCGCTCTCCGGCGCGCCCTTGCAGCTGCAGGTAGATCTCGTAAACCATTCGCAAGCCGGAGGCGCCGATCGGATGACCGAAGCACTTCAGGCCGCCGTCGATCTGACACGGGATCGCGCCATCGCGGTCGTAGCGTCCCTCGAGGATGTCATGGGGCGCGCGCCCAGGCAGGCTCAGGCCGAGGTCCTCCATAAGCACCAGTTCAGTGATCGAAAAGCAGTCGTGGACCTCGATCAGATCGAGTGCCTCGGACGGGTTGCGGATCCCCGCCTCCTGGTAGGCGCGCGACGAGGCAACCTGGGCAGTGCGGATCGAGGCACCATCCCAGGTGTTGAACTGCGCCTCCTCCCCGCTGGAAACCGCCAGTTGCAGTGCCTTGACCGTGATCACGTCCTTCTTGCCCAGGCCGCGGGCAATCTCGGGCGTCGTGACGATCGCACAGGCCGCGCCGTCGCTCACCCCACTGCAGTCATACAGACCCAGCGGCGAGGCGATGATCGGCGCTTTCAGGACGTCCTCGATCGAGATGCGCGAGCGCAGGTGCGCCTTGGGATTGCGCGACCCGTTCTCGTGGCTCTTCACCGAAACGTGTGCCATGGCGCGCTTGAGCTCCTCGGCCGGCAAGGCGTACTTGCTGCGGTAGGCGCTTGCCAGCTGGGCGAACGCGCCCGGCGCCGAGCCGTTGGGCTGCCACAGGTCGGTCATCGTGCCGCGGGTACGATGGGGCAGTCCGCCGTAGCCTGTGTCCTTGAGCTTTTCGACTCCCAAGGCGAGGGCGAAATCGCAGGCGCCGGACGCCACCGCGTAAACCGCTCCTCGCAGGGCCTCGGTGCCCGTCGCGCAGGCGTTCTCCACCCGCGTGGCCGGAATGTCGTGCAGGCGCAGGCCCTGGACGAGCGGACCGGCTGTCTTGCCGACATTGTTTTCCTCCAGGCACACCCCGAGCCATGCCGCCTCGATCTGGCGACGCTCCACTCCGGCGTCGGCGACCGCCTCCTGGAAGGCCTCGAGCATCAGATCTTCAGCGCTTTCGGACCAACGTTCCCCGAAGCGGGAGCAGCCCATGCCGACGATCGCTACACGGTCGCGGATTCCGTTGGCCATGTCATTCCTCCTTCTGGTCACGCAGCACGGTTGCCTTCCAGAAGTAGCGTCGGAAGCCGCGCAAGGGATCGGTGTCCTTGATCCGGAACAACATGCGTAGGGGCGCCCCAACGGCGAGTTCCTCCTCCTCGCAGTCAGCGAACTCCATCAGCACGCGCGCTCCGCTCTCGAAGCGCACGTGGCCGAACAGGAACGGCGGGCAGGGCTTGTAGGAAAGCCAGTCGCTGGTGTAGGAGAGGATGCGTGCGGATTCCCCACTCAACCGATGCGGCGCCTGGGCGTCGACTGCCGCGCAACCCGGATTGACGCAGACGCGGGAACTCGGGAACTGCACGGTACCGCAGCGGGAGCACTTGCCCGCCATGAACGCGTTCACGGTCTCATGGCCACGCCAAGCAGCCGACAGCGCGCTCTTATTGTCCATCTCGGCGCGCATACCCCATTCAAGCTTGATCTGCCCGGTGAACGAAAGATACTTGAGGTAACTGCTATCGACCCGGCCTGCCGCCAACCACGAAGAGGAGACGGCGGGCGCGCGCAGTCCGGTCGTCTCCAGCACCAGGACATCGCAACCGTTGCCAAACTGCACGAGCACGATCCTGCGCCCGGCCGGCGCGTCCGCCAATTCCCGGGCGAGCATCAGCAGCGCATGCGCGGCGCCGGTATTCCCGCATTGTTCGAAGAGGGAGTCCGTCACTGCCTCCGGCCGGATCCCGGCTTCCTTCGCCACCGCTTGGTCGACGCGCTGCAGCGCCGAGGGCATCACAAACCGGTCCACCGCGTCCGCATCGATACCTGCGGCGGCGAGCGCGCGGCGCACCACGGGCGGAACGAGTTTGAGGAAGCCTTCGTCGCGTACCCAGCGCTCTTCCCAGCCGCCCTCGCCGCCGTGCCCCGATTCGCGGTAGTGGTCCACGAAATCCCAGGTTTCGGTCGCTGTCGACAGTGCAACCGCGAGCGGGTTGCCCCAACCGACCAGCATCGCAGCCGCCCCGTCCCCGTAGGTCAATTCAGCGGCGCTGGCGGGCGTGGGCACGCGACGCTCGCTGGCAATAACGAGCTCCGACGACTGCGATCGATCCTGCAACACACGCAGCAACGCCGAAGAGCCGGCTCGCAAGCTGCCTGCCGCATCAGTGGCCGCGGCCTCTGGCGCAAGCCCCAGTGCCGCGCCGACGACCGAGGAATTCAGGCGATCGGCGAACGGAAGTGTGGTCGAAGCCAGGGTGAGGCGGCCAGGTCTCATCCCCTCGGTACAGGCAAGCGCGCTGCGACCCGCTTCCACCGCCATCGTGACGACGTCCTCGTCCCAATTCGCCATGGAGCGCGTGCCCCGGGCCAGGGCCTTCAGGCCGGGCGCCATCCACCGATGCCCCGTCGTGGTCAACGACGTCGGCACCTCGCCCAGCGGCGAAGGCACTGACCTGGCTCCTGCACGCGAAGTGGTCGCGGCGATCAAGGCGCAGGGAGGTCAGGCGCAGGCCGATGTCCACTCAGTGTCCGACTGGGACCAGGCGCACGCGATGGTGCAGACCGCGCTGGACACGTACGGCCGCATCGATATCGTGGTCAACAACGCCGGAATCCTGCGCGACACGATCTTCCACCGGATGAGCCAAGTCGAGTTCGATTCGGTTCTTGACGTCAACCTGCGCGGCGTCTTTTACGTCAGCCGGGCGGCGGCGCCGCACTTCAAAGCGCAGGGCAGCGGAAGCTACGTTCACCTCACGTCGAGCTCCGGCCTCATCGGCAACTTCGGACAGGTCAACTACTGCGCCGCCAAGCTGGGCGTGGTCGCACTGTCCAAAGCGATCGCCATGGACATGCAGCGGTTCCACGTCCGTTCCAATGCCGTCGCCCCTTGGGCCTGGACCCGCATGATCGATTCGATCCCGGCCGAAACCGAGGCCGAGAAGAAGCGCGTCGAAGGGCTGAAGAAGCTCGTGCCGGAGAAAATCGCCCCGTTCATCACTGCTTTGGCGAGCGACCAGGCGGCGGACATCTCGGGCCAGGTGTTCGGCGTGCGCAACAACGAGATCTACTTGTTCTCCCAGCCCCGACCCATTCGCACCGCACACACGGCCGACGGTTGGACGCCGGAGACGGTTATCGAGCGCGTGTTCCCGATGTTGCGCAATGACTTCTATCCGCTGCACCGCTCCGGCGACATATTCACCTGGGACCCGGTCTGAATCCGTGAACGCGAGACCCCAACTCGAGGGTGCGCCGAACTTCCGTGAGCTCTTCGTACCCCGGATGGCCGATGGCCGCAAGATGCGGCGGGGGCGCCTTTTCCGCTCCGGCGCGCTGACCCATCTGAGCGAGGCTGACCGTTCGGCCCTGGCGGCGCTGGGCATCGAGCTGGTCTTCGACCTGCGCACCCGCGACGAGCAGGAGCGCGAACTCAATCTCTGGCCGGCGGGCACACAGCCGGAATTCTGGAATAGTCCAGAGGCCCGAGTGCGGGTGGCGGCGCCGGTGTTCGACTGGCGTTCACGTCTGTCCGACCCCGACTTCGATCCGGCGGACGCGCGCGCCTGGATGCTGCACGCCTACACGCGCATGCCCGGGCTTTTTGCCGGGCAGCTGTCGGCGCTGTTCGAGCGGCTCGGCGCGCCGCGCTCGCCCACGACACTGGTGCACTGCTCCGCCGGCAAGGACCGGACGGGATTCGTTTGCGCGATGGTGCTCTTCGCCCTCGGCGCCGGACGCGGCGAGGTGGTCGAAGACTACCTGCTGAGCGGGCACCGAATGTCCGCCGCTGGGCTGCTGCAGGCGATGCTGGGTCGGGAGATGAACGGGATCACCACGAAATGTCACGCGGCATTGAGGGTCATGGCCGAAGTGCGTGAGGACTACCTGGACGCTGCCCTGCTCGAGATCGGGCGCGCATTCGGCGGGGTCGATCGCTACCTCCAAGAGACCTGCGGCCTCGACGCGGAGCGGCGCCGCAGGCTGCAGGCGCAGATGTTGGAGTAGGCGACCGTGGAGTTGCGCGCCATATCATATGCATGCATACTATATAACAACGCAACCAGATTCCGAACATCCAGGGGGAACCCTATGAATTTCGCGCTGACCGAGGAACAGATCGCCATCCGCGAGGCGGTCGAGTCCGTCTGCTCCGACTTCACGGACGAGTACTGGCTGCGCAAGGACCGCGAGGGCGGCTTCCCGGAGGACTTCTACCGCGCCATGGCGGGCGCGGGCTGGCTGGGCATCGCGATGCCGACCGATTGCGGTGGCGCCGGCCTGGGCATCAGCGAGGCGGCACTGATGATGGAGACGGTATCTGCATCCGGGGCGGGGCTCTCCGGAGCCTCCGCCATTCACATGAATGTATTCGGGCTGCACCCGGTGGTTGTGCACGGCAGTAACGAGCAGAGGAAGCGATGGCTGCCGCCGATCATCAGCGGCGAGAATAAGGCCTGCTTCGGCGTCACCGAGCCCAACACGGGTCTCAATACGCTCAAGCTCAAGACGACCGCGGTGCGCAAGGGCGACCGGTACGTGGTCAATGGCCAGAAGGTGTGGATCTCGACCGCGCAGGTGGCACACAAGATCATTCTGCTCGCCCGCACCACACCTCTGGAAGAAGTCAAGTCGCCCGGGCACGGGCTGAGCCTGTTCTACACGGATCTCGACCGCAGCCACATCGAGGTGCGCGAGATCGAGAAGCTTGGCCGCAAAGCAGTCGATTCGAACCAGCTCTTCATCGACAACCTCGAAATCCCATTGCAGGACCGCATCGGCGAGGAAGGCCAGGGTTTCCAGTACATCCTGCACGGCCTGAACCCGGAGCGGGTTCTGCTCGCCGCCGAGGCGACGGGTCTGGGCCGGGCGGCGCTGCGCCGCGCGGCCAAGTACGCCGGGGAACGCATTGTCTTCGATCGGCCGATCGGCCAGAATCAGGGCATCCAGCATCCCCTGGCCGAGCGCTGGGTCGAACTCGAGGCTGGCACCCTGCTCTACCAGCGTGCGGCCTGGCTCTACGACCAGGGCCTCGCGTGCGGCGCCGAGGCAAATGCCGCCAAGTTCTTCTGTGCCGAATCCGGGTTCAAAGCCTGCGAGACCGCCGTCCTCACGCACGGTGGCTTCGGGTACGCTAAGGAGTACCACGTCGAGCGCTACTTCCGCGAGGCCATGCTGCCTCGCATCGCCCCGGTCTCGCCACAACTGATATTGTGCTTTATCGCCGAAAAGGTGCTCGGCCTTCCCAAGTCCTACTAGAGACCGCGCGTCGCAACCGCACGCCGCCGCCTTAGCGATCATGCTGCCGACCCACAACCGCCAGGTCCAGTTGGCGTCGCGTCCCGTTGGGATCCCGCAGGCGGACCATTTCAGCATTGTCTCCGTGCCGCTGCCGCAGCTGCAGCCCGGCGAATTGCTGGTTCGCAACGAATTCCTTTCGATCGATCCGGCGATGCGCGGCTGGGTGAACGCCGTGGCGAACTACTCCGAGCCCGTGGCCATCGGCGCGCCAATGCGTTCCTTCGCCTGCGGCACGGTGGTGGCCTCGAGACACCCGGGATACGCCGAAGGCGACGTCGTCATGGGAATGCTCGGCTGGCAGGAATATGCCATCACCGACGGCCGCCCGATCCGACGCAAGGTGCGGGAGGCCGATCTTCCCCGGTCCCTGTCGCTGGGCATCCTGGGCATAAACGGCGTCACCGCCTACTTCGCGTTGACAGCCGTCGGCCGGCCTCGGCCGGGGGACACCGTCGTCGTGTCCACGGCCGCGGGCGCAGTTGGATCGGCGGTCGGCCAGATCGCGAAGATTGCCGGATGCAGCACCGTCGGCATCGCGGGCGGGGCCCGGAAGCGGCAGCTTTGCCGGGACGAGTTCGGCTACGACTTCGCCGTCGACTACAAAGCGGCTGGCTTCGAGGACGCGCTGTCCGCGGCTACCCCAGCGGGGGTCGACGTCTACCACGACAACACGGCAGGGTCGATCAGCGACGCGGTGATCCGGCGTATCAACCGCGGTGCTCGCATCGTCGTGTGCGGCACAGCATCGGTGTCGAGCTGGGACGACTGGCCGAGCGGTCCGCGGGTGGAACGCCACCTGCTGAACAAGGCCGCGCGCATGCAGGGCTTCCTGATCTGGGACTACGAGCATCGCTATGAGGAGGCCGTGGCCCGTCTTGCCGACTGGGTGCGCGACGGCCGCCTGCGCTACCGGGAGGAGATTCTCGACGGCATCGAACAGGCGCCCGGATCGATCGCCCGGCTCTATCGCGGCGAGAACGACGGCAAACTGCTGGTGAGGCTGAACGACTCGCGCTGATGCTGATCTGCCGCGCCGCCGCGACAGAGGCGCCGGCATTCGGCCGGCGGTGTCTCGCGGCCGCGCGTCGCTCTCGAGGTGCCGGGTCAGCCCGAGGTGGTCCTGCTCCACCACGATTTGCCCTCCTCTTTCGTCGCCGCAGGCTGGGCCTCTTCGAGCCGATGTTCCGGCAGATCCAGCAGGGCGTCTACATGCTGCGCCGATAGCGCCCGCCGACCTCGTACAGCGTGTTACTGATCTGCCCCAGCGAGCAATGGCGGACGGCTTCAATCAGGACTTCGAACACGTTTCCGCTATCGATCGCCACCTGCCGCAGCTTCGCCAGCCAGGCAGGACATTGCGAAGCATTGCGTGCGTGGAAATCGCTCAGGCGCGCCAACTGGCTCCGCTTTTCTTCCTCGGAAGAGCGAGCCAGTTCGATGTCTTGCTCCGCTGAACTGCCCCGAGGATCGCGGAAGGTGTTCACCCCGATGATCGGATGCGAGCCGTCGTGCTTGCGGCGCTCATACAGCAGGCTCTCCTCCTGGATCTTGCCGCGCTGGTAGCCGGTTTCCATCGCACCCAAGACCCCGCCACGGCTGCTGATCGCGTCGAACTCCTTCAGCACGGCCTCCTCCACCAGGTCGGTAAGGTCGTCGATGATGAAAGCGCCCTGGTTCGGGTTCTCGTTCTTCGCCAGACCCCACTCCCGGTTGATGATCAGCTGGATCGCCATTGCGCGCCGTACCGATTCCTCGGTCGGCGTCGTGATGGCTTCGTCGTAGGCGTTGGTGTGGAGGCTGTTGCAGTTGTCGTAGATGGCGATCAGCGCCTGCAGCGTAGTGCGGATGTCGTTGAACGCGATCTCCTGGGCGTGCAGGCTGCGGCCCGAGGTCTGGATGTGGTACTTGAGCTTCTGGCTGCGCTCGTTAGCACCGTAGCGGTTCTTCATCGCGACCGCCCAGATCCGGCGCGCGACGCGGCCGAGCACCGTGTACTCCGGGTCCATCCCGTTGCTGAAGAAAAAGCTCAGATTCGGCGCGAAATCGTCGATGTGCATCCCGCGCGCCAGATAGCTCTCCACGTATGTGAAGCCGTTGGACAGCGTGAAGGCGAGCTGGCTGATCGGGTTGGCTCCCGCCTCGGCGATGTGGTAGCCAGAAATCGAAACCGAGTAGAAATTCCGTACACGGTGGTGGACGAAATACTCCTGGATGTCCCCCATCATCTTGAGCGCGAACTCGGTGGAGAAAATGCAGGTGTTCTGGCCCTGGTCCTCCTTCAGGATGTCGGCCTGGACGGTGCCGCGCACCGTCGACAAGGTCCACTCCCTGATCTTGCCCAGTTCGTCCTCGGTCGGTTCCCGGTAGTTGTCAGATTTGAACTTGTCCACCTGCTGCTCGATCGCCGTGTTGAAGAACATGGCGAGAATCATCGGCGCTGGTCCGTTGATGGTCATCGAGATGGAGGTATCGGAACTGCA
>VBCK01000027.1 GCA_005882215.1 Betaproteobacteria bacterium
AATCCACCTTCTTCGGCGCCAAGGTCACCTGCTCCGCCGCGCGTCGCGCCGACCGCTTTCGGGCGTGCAGTTACGCGACGCCATCGGCCGCAATCGTTAAGGATTGGTCGATGCCTGCCCGTGCAAGCGAAGACGTGCGCGCTTGCGGCGTCGCGGAGGGCAGGCGTCGTCCAATCCTCGAGGGAGGAAGCCGCGGATAGCGCCGAGGTGGTCAGCAACGGCGTAGTGCTATGGGCGTTTGAGTTGCGGCGGCAAGGTTGGTGGCAACCATGCCGGCGCCGCAATGCGAGCCACAGCGGCGAAGGTCGCCTTTGCAGGGCGGTCGATGTCTGCAAACGGGAAGTCGATTCCGATAGCGGAGGCGGCGATGGCGAGAAGCGGACGAGCGGATCCGCGCCGACGGCGAGCGCGTCGGCGGAGCAGGCAGTCGGGCGGGGGCGGTCATGGGGCGGCGGCGGGTGGTGCACGGATGTGCCGCGGGCGCGGCAGCATCTGGATGACGATCATCGGTGCACCGCAGTGCCGGCACACGAAGGTCGGCGGCGCGGAAGCGGCGGAGGCCTGGTCGGATTCGGCGAGCGGTGGCGCCGGCGCATTGAGTAGTTCTCGAGCCAGCGCCAGATTCTGTCTGCGCCCCGCGTTGGCGAGCAGGCCATAGTGGCGGATGCGGTGGAAGCCGGCCGGCAGCACATGCAGCAGGAAGCGGCGGATGAACTCGCCGGCGGCCAGGGTCATCGTCTTGTATCGCGTGCGTCCCTTGGCCCGGTAGTCCTTCCACCGGAAGGTCACGCCGCGATCGTCGAAGCCGATGAGCCGGCTGTTGGAGATGGCGACCCGATGCGTGTAGCGCGACAGGTACGCCAGGACCTGCTCGGGACCGGCGAAGGGGCGCTTAGCGTAGACGACCCACTCGCAGCTGCGCAATGGAACCAGCCACTGGCGAAACGACGCTGGGTCGGCGAGCTCGGCGTGCTCGCCGAAGAAGCGCATCTCGCCGGCGTCGTGTGCCTGCGTCAGCGCTTCCAGGAACCGCCGCCGGAACAGGCGCGAGAGAACCCGCACCGGCAGGAAGAACCCCGGCCGGCAACGGACCCATCGATCCGAGTCGAGCGCCAGGCCGCCGCCGGGGACGATGCCGTGCACGTGCGGGTGGTGGGTCAGTGCCGAACCCCACGTGTGCAGCACCAGCGTCGCCCCGATCCGGGCACCCAGGTGCTTCGGATCCGCGGCAATCGTCCGGAGCACCTCGGCGGCGATGTCGAACAGCAGACCGTAGACGAGCGGCTTGTTGTAATAGCCGATGGCGGCGATCGGCGCCGGCAGCGTGAACACGACGTGGAAGTAAGGCACCGGCAGCAGGTCGGCCTGCCGATCGGCCAGCCACCGCAGCGCTGCACTGCCCTGGCACTTGGGGCAGTGCCGATTCCTACACGAGTTGTAGGAGGTCTGCGGCTCCTCGCACGCCGAGCAGCGCAGCACGTGACCGCCCAGCGCCGCGCTGCGGCACTGCTCGATGGCCGACATGACTTTGAGCTGCGCCAGGCCCAGGTGCCCGCGCTGCTCGCTTCGCCAGGCCGGCCCGGCGGCGCGGAAGATCTCCGCCACCTCCAGGCCGGGGCGCATCGCGCACCCCGGCTATTGCGTGGGCGGCTCCGGTCTCTGGCTCTGGATCGGGCTGACGACCTGCTGCAGCAGCTCGGCCGCCACGTGGGTGTAGGCGGCCGTGGTGCTCAGCTTCTTGTGTCCCAGCAGCACCTGGATGACGCGCACGTCCTCCTTCTGCTCCAGCAGGTGCGTGGCAAAGCAGTGCCGCCTATGTCTCCGGAGACATAGGCGGCACTATGTCGCGTTCCGGACTATGTCGCGCGTTTCACTGCAACGGAGTATTTCCGGGCCTTATCGCGATTTCGTGACGACATAGTCTGGGCTCCTTCGATCAGCCCCGTGCGGGGCGAAGGAGTCCGCCGTGAGGTACATCGTCAATGATGACGTGGTCCTGTCCCGACCATTGGAAGGCCCATTGGCCGCCTACGTCAAAGGATTTGCGAGGCGGTTGAGTGAACAAGGGTATGCGATTTACACACTGCGGCGGCACATTCAGATCGCTGCCGATTTCAGCCGGTGGCTCGCTCAGAACAAGGTTCGGCTCCAATGGGTCTCATCGAAGCATACTGCGCAGTACCTGCACGCTCGTGCGCGGCGGGTGCTGATCCGCGATGGTGATGCGACCGCGCTGATACATCTCCTTGGCTTTCTGCGTGACGAGGCTGCAATTGTCGCGGAGAAGATACGTCGGTGCCGATTGACACCCGCACAACGATGCACGCGGGCGTTTGAGCAATACCTGCAGGACGAGCGCGCCCTGGCGCAGGCGACGATCGCCTACTACGGGGCATTCGTTCGCGACTTTCTGAAGGATCGTTTCGGCAATGGCCCTGCGCCGCTGTCGCGTCTGCACGCCCGAGATGTTGTCCATTTCGTACAGCGGCGTGCACCACGGCTGGGTCTGAAGCGGGCCAAGATGCTGACCACGGCGCTGCGCTCATTCCTGCAATTCGCGCGCTATAGCGGCGACGTCCAGCTGGATCTGGCCGCCGCGGTGCCTACGGTAGCGAACTGGTCGATGTCGGCGATCCCGCGCGCCATCGCGCCGGACCAGGTGCGCCGGCTGCTGGCTCGAATCAATCGAGGCACCGCGGTCGGACGGCGCGACTACGCCATCTTGCTGTTGTTGGCCAGGCTGGGATTGCGAGCCTGCGAAGTGGCTTGCCTCGATCTTGAGGACATCGACTGGAAAGCCGGGATCGTGACGGTGCACGGCAAGGGCGGGCGGCAAGTCGAACTTCCCTTGCCTGCAGATGTCGGTGCAGCGATCGCCGGCTACCTACAACAGGGACGACCCGACGGCACCTGCCGCCGCCTGTTCTTGCGCGCCCGCGCACCCAATCGGGGCTTCCGTCCCAGTGCAGTCGGATGCATGGTTCGACGCGCGATCCTGCGGCACGGCATCGACGCCCCAACCTACGGTGCACACCAGTTTCGCCACGGCTTTGCTACCAACATGTTGCGCCACGGCGCATCGCTGGCTGAGATCGGCGAGCTGCTGGGGCACCGCCATCCCGACACCACGAAGATCTACACGAAGGTCGATTTGCCGGCGCTGCGCACGCTCGCCGTTCCCTGGCCGGGAGGTGCGCAATGAACACGCTGCGGCAGGCCCTCAACGAGTACCTCCGCATGCGGCGTGCGCTGGGATTCAAGCTGCAGGACGCCGGCAGGGAACTGTCCGATTTCGTCTCATTCATGGAGTGCCACCACGCCAGCTACATCAGCCGGCCGCTGGCGCTCGCCTGGGCCAGGCAGCCCTCGGGCGTACAGCCCACCGAGTGGGCGCGGCGTCTGAGCTGGGTGCGTATGTTTGCGCGCTATCGCAGCGCCATGGATCCGCGCACGCAGATTCCCTCGCCAGGTCTGCTGCCGTACAGACCGCAGCGCGCACGACCGTACCTGTACTCGGAGCGGGAGATCCGGGAATTGCTCCGTGCGGCACTGCGGCTGCCAAGCGACGATGAGCTGCAGCCCTGGACCTACCACTGCCTGTTCGGTTTGCTGAGCGTCTCCGGGTTGCGTCTGGGCGAAGCGCGCAACCTCAGACTCGACGACGTCGACCTCGATGCCGCTGTGCTGACGGTTCGCGGAACCAAGTTTGGTAAATCCCGGCTGGTTCCGCTGCACGCGTCGACTCGTAAGGTGCTGGCCGACTATCTCGTGCGACGCGAGCGGCGTTGGGCAGGTCGAACCGTGTCTTCCCACCTGTTCGTGAACCGGTGTGGCAACCGCCTGGACATCGGCCAGATCCACCGGATCTTCTACAGGCTGTCCCGGCAAATTGGCCTGCGCGGTCCGACCGACCGCCACGGTCCTCGCCTGCACGACATGAGGCATCGATTTGCATCCAGAACGCTGCTGCGGTGGTATCGCAACGGTGAGGATCCCGAGCGCCGCATGCCGATTCTGTCGGCCTACCTTGGGCATGTGCATTGCAGTGACACCTTCTGGTACCTGAATGCAATGCCGGAACTGATGCGTGAGGCCATGGCGCGGCTCGAACGGCGCTGGGAGACCGTGCCATGACGGCGCCAACCAGCCTCGCTCCTCTGCTGGAGCGATTCTTCACCCAGCGCCTGATGCAGCAACGCCAGGCCAGTGCGCACACCATCAGTTCCTACCGCGACACGTTTCGGCAATTCCTGAAGTTCACCCAGCAGCGGTTGCGCACAGCACCTGACGCTCTGGCATTCGAACAAATCGATGCGCCGCTGGTGGTCGCGTTTCTCGATCACCGGGAGAAGGACCAGGGACTGAGCGTTCGAAGCCGTAACCTGCGTTTGACCGCCATCCACTCGTTCTTCCGTTTCACCGCATTCGAGCTTCCGTCGCATTCGGCGCAGATCCAGCGCGTGCTCGCCATTCCGAGTAAACGATTCACGCGCAGCCTCGTGCGCTTTCTCACACACCCGGAGGTCGATGCCTTGCTGGCCGCACCGGATCAATGCACCTGGTTCGGCCGGCGAGACCATGCGTTCATGCTGATGGCGGTGCAGACCGGACTACGCTTGTCGGAGATCACGAATGCCAGACGCGAAGACCTCGTCCTGCGGGCCGGCGCCCACGTGCGCGTGATCGGCAAGGGTCGCAAGGAGCGCTGCACACCACTGGCCAGGCCGACCGTCGCCACGTTGAACGCTTGGCTGCGCGAACCCCCGAGGGGTAACGGTCATCTGCTGTTTCCCAATGCCAAGGGCGAGCGGCTCACCGTTCACGGCGTCCAATACATGCTGAGGAAGCATTCCGCGACCGCGGCCAGAACGTGCCCTTCGTTGAAAGCGAAGCGGGTCACGGTCCATCTGCTTCGACACACAATGGCCCTCGAATTGCTGCAGGCCGGTGTGGACCGCTCCGTCATCGCGCTGTGGCTCGGCCACGAATCGGTGGAGACAACCCAAATCTATCTGGAGGCGACGCTCGCGATGAAGGAGCAAGCGCTGGCGAAGACCACCCAGCCGCGCGGCACGCCGGCGCGTTACCGTCCCAGCGATCGGTTGTTGAGCTTCCTCACCAACCTGTAGTGCCAAGAGACTATGTCGCGCGATCGACGACCCCGCAGCATGCGCCCTCGAGAGCGTTCTCGCACAGCCTCGAAGATCACGCGACATAGTCCGGAACGCGACATAGTGCCGCAGCGTGTGCATCGACACGCGCTTGTCGATGCCGGCGCTGCGCGCCGCCTCGTGCACCGCGCGGTTCAGCATCCTGGACCCGATCGGATTGATCGGGTTGCGGCCGGGAAACAACCATCCGCCCTCGCGCACCAGCCCATGCGGCTTGGCGTAGCGCCACCACGCCCGCAGGCGCTCGAGCAGCACCGGCGGCAGCATCGCGTAGCGGTCCTTGTGCCCCTTGCCCTGCTCGACGCGCAGCACCATGCGCTGGCTGTCCACGTCGGTGGACTTCAGCCCGATCACCTCGCCGGCGCGCAGCCCCGCTCCGTACGCCACCGACAGCGCCGTCTGGTACTTGATTCCCCGAGTCGCCTCGATCAGCCGCGCCACTTCCTCCCGGCTCAGGATCACCGGCAGCCGCTGCTCCACCCGCACCAGGCGCAGCTTGCGCACCAGCTCGGGCCGGTCTAGGGTGTTCTCCAGGAAGAATCTCACCCCATAGACCGTCGCGTTGATCGAGATCGGCGACAGACCGATCTGCGCCAGGTGCAGCTGGAAGCGCCGCAGATCCTCGCCGTTGACGGTATCGGGCACTCGGCCGAGAAACTTCGCCAGCCGCCGCACTGCGCGGATGTGCGCGGTCTGCGTCTTCTCGCACAGCCTGCGCGCCGTCATGTCCTCGATCATGCGCTGGCGCAGCGCCGAAACCGCCGGGGTCTTCTCTTCGCTCATGGTCGTGCTCCTGTTGGTCATCGAGGCACGTCGCCTCGAAACCAACATACGAAACACA
>VBCK01000301.1 GCA_005882215.1 Betaproteobacteria bacterium
GGGCACGTGTGGGTGGCCGATCCGGCGATCGGTTTCAGGAAGCTTAGCGTCGAGGAGTTCGAGCGCGGCTGGAAGGGCATGTGCCTCACCTTCACGCCGCGCCAGGATATGGCGCAGGTCGGTGCGTCACGCTCGCCATGGGTGCGCTTCGCCGGGTACCTGCTTCCCTACAAGAAGATCCTGCTGCACCTCTTCATGGCGACGTTCGTGATCCAGATGCTGGGCCTGGTGCCGCCGATGATCATCCAGAACATCCTGGACGGCGTGATCGTTCACCAGAACGCGAATCTGCTGCATCTGTTGATCGGCGGCCTGATCATCTCGAACGTGTTTACACAGCTGACGGCCACGATCCGGGCAGCGCTGACGAACTTCATGGTCCGGAAGCTGGACTTTACGATGATGTCGCAGTTCTTCCGGCACACCCTGTCGCTGCCCTATTCGTTCTTCGCCAAGCGCAAGACGGGAGACATCTTCGCGCGCTTCGAGGAAAACCAGACGATCCGGGCCTTCCTGACCGAATCTACGATCAGCACCGTGCTTAACCTGCTGATGATCTTCATCTACTTCACGGTGATGTTCCTCTACAACGTCAAACTGACTTTGCTGCTTATCGCATTCGTCGTACCGATTCTGGCGTTGACAGTGCTGATGACACCGAAGGTCAAGAGCTTCAGGCGCGACGTGTTCCGGGCCACGACCGACGCGAAAGCGTACCTGATGGAAGCGCTTGGCGGGGCGGAAACGGTCAAGGGCATGGGCATCGAGCGCCCGGTGCGGCTGAAGTGGGAGAAAAAGTACGCGCAGGCGCTCGACGTGCAATACCGCGCGCAGTCGTTCAATATCGGGGTCGGATTGGCTGGAAATCTATTGAGCGCCGCCACCACGATTGCCATTCTGTGGGCTGGAGCCGATTTGGTGCTCACGCGCGAGCTGAGCATCGGCCAACTGATCGCTTTCAATGCCTTGATGGGCAGCGTGCTGGCACCGTTGATGGGATTGATAGGGCTGTGGAGCCTGCTGAACGATGCCTCCGTGGCGATGGAGCGCCTCGGCGACGTGCTCGACCTCGAGCCGGAACAGAGGCCCGAGGACCTGGCCTCGCGTGTGGCAATCCCCGACCTGCAGGGCGACATTTGTTTCGAAGGTGTGTACTTCCGCTACGGCGGCAACGAGACGCCGTATGTGCTGGAGAACATCAGTGTCGACATCAAGCCCGGCGAGCTGGTCGCCGTCGTCGGCCGCAGCGGCTCGGGAAAGTCGACGCTGGCCAAACTCCTCGTGGGCTTCTATCCGCCCACCGACGGCAGGTTGACGGTCGATGGCTACGACATCGGTGTGGTCGACAAGGAGTATTACCGGGCGCAGGTCGGCTATGTGATGCAGACCAACCTGCTGTTCTCGGGGACCATCGCGGAGAACATCGCGGGCGGCAGCGACGAGCCAGACCGGCGCCGCATCGAGGAAGTCGCGAAGAGGGCGGACGCCCACGGGTTCATCAGCAAGCTGCCGCTCGGCTACCAGCAGGTGGTCGGCGAGCGCGGCACCGGCCTCTCAGGCGGACAGATCCAACGCCTGTGCATCGCCCGGGCACTGTACCGCGATCCGCGCCTGCTGGTGTGATAGTCGACCAGGATCCGGGCGCCAGCTCGACCGTCTCGTATGCCGGGCTGATCGAAAAGATCGAGATATTGCGCTCGACGCTGCGATGGGCTTCCAAGCTCGATCGGCCG
The DNA here is from genome assembly GCA_005882215.1 of Betaproteobacteria bacterium. GTDB lineage: Bacteria > Pseudomonadota > Gammaproteobacteria > Burkholderiales > Burkholderiaceae_F > VBCK01. The sequence continues at coordinate 1,734 of VBCK01000301.1, forward strand.
GAGATCGAGAAGCTGCTGCGGCAGGCCGGCGCGCTGCGCGACGAGGTGATGCAGCGTTCCCACAAGGAACGCTTCGTCAGTGCGGCCGCCGCCGAGCCGGCTCGGAGCGACCTGTCGCGGCGCCAGCGGCGCAAGGCGCTGATCGAACGCAGCTTCATCTTCGAGGGCGCGTTCGGCGACAACCCCAAGCTGCTCGAGGCGCTGGAGACCGCCGAAAAGGCCGCACCCACGGGCTTGCCCGTGTTGATCGACGGCGAGAGCGGCACGGGCAAGGAGCTGATGGCCAGGGTGATCCACGCCAACGGGGACCGGGCCGACCGGCCGTTCGTGTCGGTCAACTGCGGCGCGATTCCCGACAACCTGCTCGAGTCGGAACTGTTCGGGCATTGCAAGGGCGCCTTCACCGGTGCAGTCCATGATCGCAAGGGCAAGTTCGAGAGCGCGCACACCGGCACGATCTTCCTGGACGAGATCGGCGAGCTGCCGCTGCCCGGCCAGGTGAAGCTGCTGCGCGTGCTGGAAGCGCACGAGATCCAGAGGGTGGGATCGGACCAGTCGATCCGCGTCGACACGCGCGTCGTCGCGGCGACCAACCGCAACCTGCGCAAACTGAGCGAAGAAGGCCGCTTCCGAGAAGATCTGTTCTATCGCCTCGGCGTCATTCACGTCACGTTGCCGCCGCTGCGCGAACGCAAGGACGAAATTGCGCTGTTGT
>VBCK01000089.1 GCA_005882215.1 Betaproteobacteria bacterium
CGGGGCGAAGGTGCCCGTCTGCCCGGGCTTACGCAGCATCTTGTCCACCTCGTCGCGGTCCTTCAGGGCGCGCCCTGCGCAGCATCACCGCGGAATGGGGGCGCGCAGCGCCTAACTGGGCGATGGCGATGGATCAATTCGCGATCCTCCATCGAGATCGCTTCACGCGTCCACAGGCGATCGGACCTGCCGCTAAGGCGCAAGACATTCCATGGCGGCTTGGCAGTGTGCGCATCTCCCACATGTCGCCCAGCAGCGCCAACCAAAACTGTGAATGAGACGCATTCCCAATTGCTCCTGGGGCCTGATGCCCGCATGCCCTTATTCCGACGTCGCCAGAGCTTGGAACGCATCCTACAAACCTGGGAACGCGTCTCATTTGCACAAAAGCGACGAGTGGTGAACGATTCTCATTTACGTATCCCCTTACGTTGGCATAACATTCCGCTCACTCACGGAATGCGGGCTTCATTTACTTAAAACCGGCAGGAGGGGTGAAGGAATCCTACTTTTTCCGTAAACGATTCTTATTTACGTATCCCCTTACGGCGGCATAACATTCCGCTCGCTAATGTAGGGGATGACTATGGGATTGGTATGAGGGCAATCGCCTAACAGATTTGAGTGAAAATCGCCGAGAAGTTTAGCGCGATAACGTAAAATACCCTTTGATAACCCAAATTTAAATGAATGGTATAACTTATGAGCGCTATGAATAAACTACTTCTCTCGTTGAGGCGCTATGCCCAAATTGCCCCGCGCCACGGCGCACAGTTGCCGTTTCGGGGCATCTCCCACCTGCTGATAGTGCTCTGCACAATGGTCGGCTTTGCCGAATCCGCGTGGGCGGTGCCGAGTTATGCGCGTCAGACGGGCTACGCCTGCGTCAAGTGCCATGTCGGCGCGTTCGGTCCGCAGCTGACGCCCTACGGCATCAAATTCAAGATCAACGGGTACACCGAGACCGATCACAAGGGATTCAAGATCCCGCTGGCGGCAATGGTGATGGCGGGCTTCACCCACACCGAGACCGACATCGTGCCTCCCCCGACTCCGCACACCAACTACAACGACAATTTCAACATCAACCAGATTTCCGTGTTCGTCGCCGGACGGGTCACCGACTACCTGGGGGGCTTCGCGCAGATCACTTACGACGGGGTCGGACATGCGACAGCGATCGACAACGTCGACCTGAGGCTCGTGCACGATTTCGTCATCGCCAAGACGGACGTCATCCTCGGCCTGTCGGTGAACAACAATCCCGGCGTCTCGGACCCTGGCAACACGCTGCCCGCGTGGTACTTCCCATTCATCGGGACGGCCCTGGTTTCAGGCACTGGCGACTTCGCTACGTTGCTCAACGGGGGCGTCTCCACGGCCGTCACCGGACTGTCCGCCTACGCCTTCATCGACGACTCGATCTACGCCGAAGTCGGAACCTACCGCGCCCTGTCGCCCGCCATGCAGATCAAGTTCGGACTCGGCGCGGGCAACGACATCGGACGCATCGACGACTCGATCTACTGGCGGTTGAACTACATCAAGGATATGAACACGCAGGCGTTTTCCGCCGGGCTGGTGGGGCTGAACGCCAGCATCCAGCCGGAGCGGATCGACGGCGGTCCGGTCAACCGGTTCCGCGATATTGGCGTCGACGCCTCGTACCAGTACCTGGGCGACGGGCGCCATAACGTGGCCGCGTACGCCAGCTTCATTCGCGAGGACCAGACCCGCGGCGACCTGTTCGCCAATGCGGGGGCGGACAACCTGACCGGGCGTCTGTACGAGTTCCGCTTCAACGCCTCGTACTACTACCAGCATACCTACGGGGCCACGATCGGGCGTTTTTCGACCCGGGGCACCCCGGATGCAACGCTGTACGGGCCGAGCGGCAGCCCGGACACTTCGGGAACGGTCCTGCAGATCGACTGGACCCCTTGGGGCAAGGAAGGCTCGTGGGCCCGCCCGTTTGCAAACGTCCGGCTCGGCCTGCAGTACACGACCTACGACAAGTTCGACGGCGCGAGCGGCAATTACGACGGCAATGGACGCAACGCAAGCGACAACAACACGCTGTTCCTGTTTCTATGGGCGGCCATTTAGGGATGGGAGGGGGTGGAAACCCAGACATGAAACCACTGTCCGCTCTCGTAGCAATAGACAATGCCCGTCGCCTCGACCGTACCGACCCGCGCTCCCCAGTGCGGGCACTCGAGCGAGCGTTTCTCGCCCGGTCCTAGCGGCGCGCTGTTCGTTTGCGTTCGCTCATATCTGCCCGGCTGCGCTACGTCGACGTATTGCAGGTATCGGGCGTCCTCCGTCCAGCTTCGAATCCTTTGAAAGGACCATCCGCCCTTTTTCGGAAGCGCAATGATCGCCAGTCCGCTGCTGCCCTTCATGGCGGTCAGGCCGATGACATAGTCCGTTTTGCCCTCCCCGGTGAAATCGGCGGTAGCCACGCCCAGACACCCTGTTCCACCGTGCGCTTTGCTGTACTCGATGTCGTCCGGGGCATTGTCGGTCTCCAGCGGCGTTCTATAACCTGGGAAGGCCGCAGTCAGAGGACGGGCGAGCGACCTGGGAATTAGCGCCTGGCAGGAATCGGGGCGCGGCTGCGCATTTGCACAGGTGTCAAGCACGACAACGAAGACGGCCGCTGCAATCCGCATCACTCTGAAATTGTGCATCTTCCGCTGCTGCCAGACCCCGACCACATAGGCTCGACGCGAGGCGGTGACCGATCAGAGGCGCCTTCCTTCCGGCGCCTCCGGCGTTACGGGTTGACCGGCTCGATGCCCGTCCTGGCGATCACCGGAGCGGCCGCGGCCGATGAGAGGAACCTCACCAGCGCACGAGCCGCCTCCGGCTGCGTCGACGTCGACGATATTCCGGCCGAGAACACGGTGACCTTCTGGATCTCAGCCGGTAGCGGTCCAACCACTTCAACACCGGGAACCGCCCGCAATTCGCTGATCTGCTGGAATCCGATCTCTGCATCGCCGCGCGCGACCACCGCGCCCACCGGCTCGCCAGGAATCATCCTGCTCCTGCCCGCAATCTGCTCGGCAATGCCGAGCTTCGGGAACAGCACCGTGGACAGATAGACGCCGCTGGCGCTGTCCGAATACGCGATCGACTTCGCCGCGAGCACGGTGCGCTTGAACGCCTCGACGGTGCCGATGTCCGGCTTCGGTGTGCCCGCGCGCACCGCCATGCCGATTTTCGATCGCGCCAGATCGACGCGGCTGCCCGAGACGACCTTGCCCTCCTTGACCAGCTCGTCGAGCGCGGAACCGACCATGATCAGCACGTCGGCGGGCTCTCCACGTTTGAGCCGGTTGGGAATCGCCTCGGGCGTGTTCCCCATTGAAGGCCCGGATGCGGTGGCGACGGTGTGGCCGGTGGCGGACTGGAACTCGGGTGCAAGGATCCGATAGGCCGCGAAGAATCCTCCGGAGATCATCACCTTGACCTCCGCCGCCCGCGTCGCTCCGGCGAAAAGAAAAAGACCTGCGGCAACAAGCGCAATCGCCCTCGAAGCGTAGCGACGCATCATGCGTAGAAGTGGCTACGTAGTTTGGTGCCGACTATCCGACCAAGGCGATCTGAAACAGAATAGACAGACCCAACAGGAGAAGGCGTTTCATGGCCGCTCCTTATTGGCCCTGGCCTGCGCCGCTAGTTCCTTGTTACCGGTCCATTCAGCGGGCAGTGGGTCGCCGGTTGAATGTCCAGCTGGACCTTCCAAGAAGTAGGCGTTGGCGGCTCTATCGATTCCTGCTTGAGCAGCTTGGAGCAGGAACCCATTGCGCTCGTACTCCAAGGCCGGGGTCGTGCCGACACAGGCTGCGGTGTCATCGATCAGCAGCACCACGATGGCCGGCACCAAAATCGCCTTTGCGGGTTTCATGGATCACTCCTTCTAAGTGACCTATGACTCGGCACGATGATGCTGCCACATGCTGGATACAGCATCAATTGAAGCTAGGTGGGCAGTAGGGTGGTGTTGGAGTCACGCCCATGCGCGATTCCGAGCGGCCCGCGCGATGCGGGAATTTTTCACCTGCCAGGGCCGCGTGCAGGCATGCCTGCCCGAACGCCGAGGTCAAGGAATTTGCTGTCCCCTGTCAGAGGGTCATGCCACGGGTGCTCCGACAGCGCAACGGTCCACTTGCCCGAAACCTGGGTGACAAGGGTGCTTCAAACCCAGTTGCAGGGGGAATCCGGAGTCGTGATCGCCTTTTGGGGTTCGTCGAGATGCAGTGATCTACGCCCGTCGCCGGCTGCGCGGCGCTGGCCTGGTGGCCTCGATACCGGAGTCGGCGACCTCCGGTTTCGCCGCGTTCTGAACTACGCATTCCGAGATCAGCCGCCCGAACGGTCGAATGTCTCCCCGCGCGCTGGCGTCGTTCAGCGCACCGAAGTACTGCGGTCGCTGATCGAGGCGAATCACCGTCCACGGAAAGCCTGCCGCGCAGAGCACGGCGTTCATCAGGAAACGAGCGATCCGCCCGTTGCCGTCCATGTACGGGTGAATGAAGACGAACGCGAAGTGCCCGAGCACCGCCCGCACTGCTGGGCTCTGTTCGTCCTTCATGAGGTCGAAGAATGCTGGCATCAGGTCGCGCACTGCGGCACGCGGCGGAGGCACGTGTTCGGCATTCTTTATGTACACCTGGTCGCTGCGATAGCCCGCCAGGTCCGCCGCCTTGATGATCCGGGCGTCGACGCTTGGCGAGAAGAGTTCTCGATACCAGCGCCCGTGGTCCTTGCGAAGGAGCGAGCCGATGTTTGCGTCGCGGCTTTCGAGCGCGGCGCGAATGGTGTCTTTGACGGCGTTGTGCGCCTTCCAATAGCCATGCGCGGCCATCGCATTGCGTGCGTCCTGGTCTTCGGCATGCTCATCGGGACTCCAGCTGCCGTCGGCCACCTTCCGAATCAGGTCCTCCGTAACCCGATAGCCCTCGATCGACAGCGAGTGGTATGCGTCCGTCACGTAGCGCTCTTCGATGCGCTCCATGACGGCGTCAATCTCACGTCGGCCGGTCGGAAGCGCCTGAGCTGGAGCGGAGAACTGTGCGAGAACGTCCTCGCGCATGCGCCGCCACATCAGGTCCAGTCGATCGACATATGGCGAGACCTTGCGCAAAGGCCCGAGACCCGTCAGAAGTTCGGCGAATGGGTTGGTCTCTTCGACCCGATGCCCCACATCGCGCATCACGGAGACGATCTCGTCGGCCAGATCGGCGCGGCCGGAGGCGCGCAGCGCGCCGGCCAGCCTCCCGGCGGCAGCGGCTTGGCCCGTTTCGATCAGTACCCGGTTCAGGTCGGAGGCGTCGGGCAGCGCGCGCAGCGCTACGAGGGCGTCTTGCTTCGACGTCCGGAAGAACGCGGCCGACACGTTACGAATTCGCGCGCATGCGCCACCCAGGCCGTCGTATCACCATCCTTCGCGCCAGGCCTTGAGCACATGTACCAGCCGCCGATGATCGGCTGCAGGAAGCCGGCGTCGATCAGAGCCTCACGGCTTGGCCGCCGCAGATCCTCGGTGCGCAGCACCGATCGGCCGCCGTCCTGCAGGGACTTCAGCTCGGAGAGGGCCTCAGCGAGGCGTCGTTGGGCTGGGGTGGTTGCCATCGGCAATCCTATCCGCAATCGAAATCTGATGCGCTGTTGCAATTATATCGCGCTGCATAATTGCAATCAATATCTGCCGCCCGCTTGCAATCAGATTCCGCGCCCGGGAACCACCTCTTGCCGAAGGCCAGTGCGCCGACCACCTCGGTATCCAAGATCCCGTCCCATCCAGATCGTATCTACGCCGAGGTCGGCTGCGGCATGAAGATAGGATCGAAGGTTTCGACGGCGCAGCTGGTGCCGACTATCCGACTCGAACGGATGACCTACCGCTTACAAGGCGGTTGCTCTACCAACTGAGCTAAGCCGGCCTGCAGGAAGAACGTTTATACCGCGACCGGACAAGCACGGGAAACTGCGGGGTGAGCGCTCGGGCTCGCCCCGCCTTTTCAACAACAGCCCTTCATCCGGTCCTTGCTGACCGTGTAGCGCACCGACTGACGCTCGAAGAAGAACTCCTCGTACGTCATGATCGGCTCGCTCGGATGAAACGTCTGCCGATGCCTGACGTAGTTTTCGTAGTCGGGTACGCCGATCATCAGGCGCGCCGTTTGCCGTGCCCAGCCATACAAAGTCCGCAACCGGTTCATCGCGCGCTCCCTGCCAGGGCGACCCGTCCCACCTCGCGGGCGGTGCTGGTCGGCGTGCCCAGCGACTTGCGGATGCTGATCACCGCGTAGAACAGCGTCGACACGACCACTGCCACGAACACGACCGCCAGCGCTGCGTCCAGGTAATCGTTGAACACGACCCGGCCCATGTCACCGAGCGTCTTCGCCGGCGCCAGCACCTTGCCGGCTCCCAGCGCGTCGCCGAATTTCGCTGCATGGGCGAGGAATCCGACCGATGGGTTCGAGCTGAACGCCTTCTCCAGGCCCGCCGTCACGGTGCAGATCACCAGCCATGTGGCCGGCACGACGGTCACCCAGGCGAACTGCTGGCGCTTCATCTTGAACAGCACCACGGTGCACAACATCAGCGCGATCGCCGCCAGCATCTGGTTGGCCGTGCCGAACAGTGGCCACATAGTCCAGATGCCGCCGAATGGATCGATCACGCCCGTGTACAGGAAATAGCCCCACAGTGCGCACGCAAGCCCCGAGCCGATCAGGTTGTTGGCCCAGGACTTCGTTTCCCTGAACGCAGGGATCGCGTTGCCGATCAGGTCCTGGATCATGAACCGGCAAACCCGCGTTCCGGCGTCCACCGTGGTCAGGATGAACAGCGCCTCGAACAGGATCGCGAAGTGGTACCAGATCGCCATCATCGCCGCGCCGCCCAGGAACTGCGCCAGGATCTGCGCCATGCCGACCGCCAGCGTGGGCGCACCGCCGGTTCGCGACATGATGGTTTTTTCTCCCACGTCGTGCGCCATCTGCGCGAGCACGTCCGGCGTCACGACGAAGCCCCAGGCCGAGATCGTCTGGGCCGCTTGATCGACCGTGGTACCGATCAGCCCGGCGGAGCTGTTCATCGCGAAATAAACGCCGGGATGGATCACCGAGGCCGCGATCATGGCCATGATCGCGACGAACGATTCCATCAGCATGCCGCCATAGCCGATAAATGGAATCTGGCTCTCGTTTTCGATCATCTTCGGCGTCGTGCCCGAAGAGATCAGCGAGTGCCAGCCCGAGACGGCGCCGCAGGCGATCGTGATGAACAGGAACGGGAACAGGCTCCCGGCCCACACCGGCCCGGTGCCATCGACGAATTTCGTCACGGCCGGCATCTGCAGATTCGGATGCACCAGGACGATGCCGATCGCCAGCAATGCCACCGTGCCGATCTTCATGAAAGTCGACAGGTAGTCGCGCGGTGCCAGCACCAGCCAGACCGGCAGAACGGAGGCGACGTAGCCGTAACCGATCAGGATCAGCGCCAGCGACGGGCCGCTGAAGGTGAACATGGCGGCCAGCTCCGGCGTTTCACTGACCGTGCGCCCATACAGCAGCGCAGCCAGCAGCAGCACGGCGCCGATGGCCGACATCTCGGCGACCCGGCCCGGCCGGATGAAGCGTCCGTAAATGCCCATCACCACCGCGATCGGCAGCGTGCAGAAGACGGTGAAGGTTCCCCACGGGCTTTGCTTTAACGCGTTCACGACCACCAGGGCGAGAACGGCCAGGATGATGATGCAGATCAGAAGAACACCGATGCCCGCGATCGTTCCAGGCACCGGGCCCATTTCGGCGCGGATCATGTCACCCAGGGAACGGCCGTCGCGGCGGGCCGAAAGAAACAGAACGGTCATATCCTGGACCGCGCCGGCGAGCACGACGCCGACCAGAATCCAAAGCGTTCCGGGCAGATAGCCCATCTGGGCGGCGAGCACCGGTCCAACCAGCGGCCCGGCACCGGCGATTGCGGCGAAGTGGTGGCCGAACAGCACGTAGCGGTTGGTCGGAACGTAGTCCAGCCCGTCGTTGCGGCTAAAGGCGGGGGTCTGCCGCGTGGCATCGACGCCCAGCGCCTTGTAGGCAATGAAGCGCGCATAAAAGCGATAGGCGACCAGGTAAATGCACACCGCGGCTACTACCAGCCAGGCCGCGTTGACCGGTTCGCCGCGCGTCAGCGCGACGACTCCGAACGACACGGCGCCCAGTGCGGCCACGCCCGCCCAGAGCAGCTTGCCTCCGATTCCCATCGGGACACTTGCAGCACTCATAGCGATCTCCTTCTGTCTCCCAGATTTTCTTTGACGAACCGTGTGCGGCCAGTATAGGTCGCCCGCGCAGTGCGCGATGACGCCGTGCAACAACGGTTCAGAGCGGCAGGCTTACTTGACGCGCTTCAGGCGCGGCCGCTGGCCCGGCGCCGGGGCGCGCGGAGGTCGCGTCGGCGGGCCGCCGATTTCGGCCGGGCGGCCCGGAGCGCTGGAGGCCAGCTCGAGCGAGCCCGCGCGCGGCGCGGGCGCCTCCGGCACGATGCTGTCGGGCGCGCTGATCGGTACCGAGCGAGCCGGCTCGAACGCCATGCCCTGGCCGTTTTCCTTGGCGTAGACCGCGATCACCCGCTCGATCGGAACGTATACGTCGCGCGCCACGCCCCCGAACCGTGCCTGGAACTCGATCGCCTCGTTGCCAAGCGTCAGCCGGTTGGTCGCCAGCGCCGACACGTTCAGCACGATCTCGCCGTTTTTCACGTGCTCGGGCGGCACCTTTACGCCCTCGCCCGCCGCCACCGCGATATAAGGCGTGAAGCCGCTATCGTTGCACCATTCGTAGATGGCGCGGATCAAGTACGGCTTGGTCGACAGGTCGGGCATACGGACGCGCCGATTGTCGCACGTTCAGCGACGCATCACCTTCTCGCTCGGCGTCAGTGCCTCGATGTAGGCCGGGCGGCTGAAGATGCGCTCGGCGTACTTCATCAGCGGCGCAGCGCTCTTGGGCAGATCGATGCCGTAATGGTCCAGGCGCCACAGCAGCGGCGCGATCGCGACGTCCAGCATCGAGAACTCGTCGCCCAGCATGTATTTGCTCTTGAGCAGGATCGGGGCCAACTGGGTCAGGCGGTCCCGGATCAGCAGCTTGCCCTTCTCGATCGCCTTCTGGTTGTTCGTATTTTCGATGGTCTGGACGTGCACGAACAGCTCACGCTCGAAATTGAACAGGAACAGCCGCGCGCGCGCCCGCATCACGGGATCGGCCGGCATCAGCTGCGGGTGCGGGAAGCGCTCATCGATGTATTCGTTGATGATGTTCGACTCGTACAGCGTCAAGTCGCGCTCCACGAGGATCGGTACCTGACCGTACGGATTCATCACGTTGATGTCTTCCGGCTTCTTGAACAGATCGACATCCTTGATTTCGAAATCCATGCCCTTCTCGAACAGCACCAGCCGGCAGCGCTGTGAAAACGGGCAGGTCGTTCCCGAATAAAGCACCATCATCGATTTTTCCTGGGGGACAGAGGGACGCGGGCGAACCGCGTAGTTTACTGCAGGCACGCAAGCTTCTGGAAGGCGGCGCGTCACCCTTTTCGTCCGCCCGCCGCGAACGGATATAATTTCAAGGCCTGCCCACATCGATTTCAAGGCCCACGGCGTGATTTTGCGGCCCCGGAAGCCTCGCTCCGGAGAAATTTAGCGGTCGTTCAGCCTTTCGGCGCCGATCCATCTGAAGGCGGTCATGCTGCGTCGACTCTGGCTCCTGTTCGCTCAGGCCACCACGGTAGGGCTGGGCCTGCTGTTCGTCGTGTCCACACTCCGGCCCCAATGGCTGAGCAAGGTCTCGATGAGCGCGGTCCAGCCGTCGGTCGCAGCGGCGCGGGCCGCCACGGTCGCCTCTGCCTCTGCCAACAGCAACGGCGTGCGCCAGGTCGCGATCGGCGACCCCATCCCTCGGGTGAGCGCGCTCGACTCGTACGCGGACGCCGCCAAGCAGGCGATGCCCTCGGTCGTCAGCGTCTACACCTCCAAGCAGCTCAAGCGCACGGGCAGCAGCGAGGATCCCCTGCTACGCCAGTTTTTCGGCGACCCCAACGGCCTGGAGCCGCAACGGGTCATCAGCCTGGGCTCCGGCGTTATCGCCTCGTCGGACGGCTACATCCTGACCAACAACCACGTCGTGCAAGCCGGCGACGAGATCGCGGTGGCGCTGACCGACAGCCGGCGCGTGCCGGCGCACCTGGTCGGTGCCGATCCCGACACCGATCTGGCGGTTCTTAAGGTGGACCTGCAGAACCTGCCCGCCATCACGTTTGGGCGATCCGAGACGCTGCGGGTCGGCGACGTCGTGCTGGCAATCGGCAATCCGTTCGACGTCGGGCAGACGGTCACGATGGGCATCGTGTCGGCGCTGGGGCGAACGAACCTTGGAATCAACACGCTGGAGAACTTCATCCAGACCGACGCCGCAATCAACCAGGGCAATTCCGGCGGCGCGCTGGTCGACAGCAACGGGCTGCTGATCGGAATCAACGCCGCGATCTTCTCCCGCTCCGGAGGCTCGGTCGGCATCGGTTTCGCGATCCCGACCAGCATCGTGATACATGTGATGGACCAGATCGTCCATACGGGCCGGGTCCACCATGGCTTCTTCGGGATTGAACCCTACGACATCACGCCGGAACTGGTCGATGCGATGCGCCTGAAACGCAACGAAGGCGTGGTGGTGAACGGCGTGCTGCGCAACGCGCCGGCCGGACGGGCCGGGATGGAACCGGGAGACATTCTGCTGACGATCAACGGCAGCACGGTCACCGACAGCCGATCGATGCTCAATCTAATCGCCCAACTCGAGCCGGGCACCCGCGCCGCCGTGCGCGTGCTGCGCGAGGCGCACGAAATCGACCTGGCGATTACGGTGGGCGAGCGGCCACCGCCTCCGGCAGTGCGTTGAAAAGCTGCCGTAGCGCCCGAGCCTTGTAACCGGCGTCAGCCGGCGGCCGGCCCCGATTCGCTGCGGGCTTGCGGGCTGACCCCGAACACCGCCGCCAGCAGCACGCCAAGCTCGAACAGCAGGCACAGCGGCAGCGCGAGCAGCAACTGCGACAGCACGTCGGGCGGCGTGAATATGGCTGCCACCACGAACGCGCCGACGATTACGTAGGGGCGCGCCTGCCGCAGGCGCGCGATGCTGGTGATGCCCAGGCGCACCATCAGCAGCACCGCAATCGGCACCTCGAAGGTCACGCCGAATGCGACGAACATCCGCAGCACGAAACTGAAGTAGGCGTCGATGTCAGGCGTAACGCTGACCGATCCGGGCGCGAAGCGGGCGATGAATCGGAACACGACGCGGAACACGACGAAGTAGCAATACGCGATCCCCGCGAAGAACATCAGCACGCTGGACACGATCACCGGCAGCGCGAGCCGCTTCTCGTGCTGGTACAGGCCCGGAGCAACAAAAGCCCAGACCTGGTACAGAACGTAGGGCAGAGCGCCCAGCAGTGCCACGAACAGCGTGATCTTCAGCGGCACCATGAACGGCGCGATCACGCCGGTGGCCAGCAGCTTCGTGCCTTGCGGCAGCGCCGCCATCATCGGCCGCGACAGCAGATCGAAGATCTCGCGCATGAAAGGCGACAGGGCCGCAAAAACGATCAGGATCGATGCGGCCGCCCGCACCAGGCGTTGCCGCAGCTCGATCAGATGCGACAGGAAGCCCTGCTCTTCCGGTTGCGGTTGCGCCATCTAGCGGTAGATCCGCGGGCGATTCACGCGCGACCGGGGCGCGTACCGGCTCTTGCCGAATCGGCCGGACCCCGGTACCGCCATCCGGCCCCGCAACTGCTCGACCGCCTCGGTCAGATCGTTCAGCGAGGGCCCGGGGCGGGCCCGCGTCCGGAACCGATGGCTGCCCCAGCCGCCCGCCGACCACACCGGGGCGCTGTGCACCGGCGGCGTACCGGCGCCGGAGACCTCGCCCGAGGCCTGTTGCGCGGCCTCCTCCAGCGAGGAGGTGACCTGTCGAACCGAGGAGTCGATCGAGGCGGCCGCTTTCTGCGCCTCTTCCTGCAGGCGCTTCAGATCCGCCAGCTCGATTTCGCGCTGGAAATCGGCGCGGACCTGGCTCACGTAGCGCTGGGCCTTGCCCAGCATTTCGCCGAACGCGCGCGCGACGCGCGGCAGCCGCTCCGGACCCAGCACGACCAGCGCCACCGCGCCGATCATCATCAGTTCGCCCAGGCTGAAATCGAGCATCGTCGGGGTCGGGGCGGCGAATGACCGACCCGCGCTGTCCGGGCCGACCGTGCCGCAGTCGTGGAGCCGGGCGGCCTGCCGGTCCCGCGGCCTCTACGAGCCGCTCTTTTCCTTGGCCTGCACGTCGATCGTGCTGCTGGCGCGCGCGTCGCTGACCTGCTGCGGTGGCGTCTCCTCCGACTCGCTGCGCATGCCCTCCTTGAAGCCCTTGATTGCGCCACCCAGGTCCTTGCCAAGGTTTCTCAGCTTGCCGGTGCCAAACACCAGTACCACGATCAACAGAACGATCAGCCAGTGCCCAAGCGATAGTGAGCCCATAGCGCTACTCCTGCCGGGCCGCACAGCGGCCCATCAAAGGGTTCGCTTCCATGGCCGCGGACCGGCCAGAACATGCATGTGCAGGTGGAACACTTCCTGTCCGCCGCCCGGGCCATTGTTGATCACGACCCGGAAACCATTGTCAGACCCCTGCTCGCGAGCGAGCCGCGCCGCCAGCAGAAGCATTTTACCCACCAGCGCCTCGTGCTGCGGACCGGCCGTCATCAGCGACTCTACGTGTTCCTTGGGCACCAGCAGCAGGTGAATCGGGGCGGCCGGATTGATATCGTTGATCGCGATCACCTGGTCGTCCTCATAGACCCTCGGGCTGGGAATCTGTCCTCGCACGATTCGGCAGAAGACGCAGTTCTCGTCCATGAATGACCCGTTCAGAAGTCCTGGGTTCCGCCCGCGCCCGAAGCGCTCACCCTAAGCCCTCTCCCGGAAGCAGAGGGGCCTTGTCTCTGCTCTCCTCCGCGCCGGCGGGAGAAGGGCCGGGGCTGAGGGTGCGCGCGGCCTTCTCATCCAGTCCGGAGGTCCCGACGCGCCGTTCCAGCTCGGCCAGCACGGCCTCCGGGCGAAGACCATACAGCGCTAACGCCACGATGCAATGAAACCACAGATCGGCCACCTCGGAAACCATGCGTTCTGCGATCCCGTCCTTGGCGGCCATCACGGTTTCGGTGGCTTCTTCGCCAATTTTCTTCAGGATCGCGTCGGGCCCTGACGCAAACAGGCGCGCGACATACGAGCGCTGCGGATCGGCGCCGCGGCGCGCCTCGACCACGTCGGCCAGCCGCGCCAGCGTGTTCGCGTCGTACGAAGGCGATCGGCTCATGCTTGCTCCGTTGCGCGGGGCGGCTCGAGCACCGGATCGACCGTGACCCAGTCACCGTGCTCGAGACGCCGGTAGAAACAACTGGCACGCCCCGTATGACAGGCGATTGCGCCCTCCGGTTCGACCACGTACAGCACCACGTCGGCGTCGCAGTCGAGCCGGATCTCGCGCACCTTCTGTCGATGGCCGGATTCCTCGCCCTTGCGCCACAACCGCCCGCGCGAACGGGAAAAGTACACGGCGTAACCGCTGTGCTCGGTTTCCAGCAACGCGGCGCGGTCGGCCCACGCCACCATCAGCACGCGCCCATCGTTGGCGTCCTGCGCCACCACCGGCACCAGGTCGGACGGACCGAACTGGACTTGTTCGACCCAGCCGCCGGGGCGGGCCGCGGGAGCGGTCACTGCAGCCTCATCGGAATTCCCTGCGCCTGCATGTACTGCTTGGCCTGGCGCAGCGTGAACTCGCCGAAGTGAAACACGGAGGCAGCCAGCACCGCATCGGCCCGCCCCGCCAGCACGCCGTCGACCAGGTGCTGCAGGTTGCCCACCCCACCGGAGGCGATCACCGGTACCGGCACCGCATCGGACACCGCGCGCGTCAGCGCGAGGTCGAACCCGGCGCGGGTGCCGTCGCGATCCATGCTGGTCAGCAGGATCTCTCCGGCTCCCAGATCGACCACCCGGCGCGCCCATTGCACCGCATCGATCCCGGTGCGCGTGCGTCCTCCGTGCGTGAAGACCTCCCAGCCCAGCTCCGGATGACCCGGCTCGCGCATCCGGGCATCGATGGCCACCACAATGCATTGGCAACCGTAGCGCCCGGCGGCCTGCTCGATCAGGCCCGGGGTCTGCACGCCGGCCGTGTTGATCGATACCTTGTCGGCCCCCGCGTTGAGCAGACGCCGCACGTCCTCGACCCGGCGCACGCCGCCTCCGACCGTCAGTGGAATGAAGACCTGACGCGCCACCGCTTCGATCACATCCGGCAGGATGTCGCGTTGATCGGAGCTCGCCGTGATATCGAGAAATGCCAGCTCGTCGGCGCCTTCGGCGTCGTAGCGCTGAGCGATCTGCACCGGATCGCCCGCATCGCGCAAATCGACGAAATTGACGCCCTTGACGACCCGCCCGGCCGTCACGTCCAGGCACGGAATGATGCGCTTAGCGAGCATCGAGGGGCTGCGGATCAGGGTCCACAAGCCTGCGCGAGCCGCCATTCATTGGGCGTCCTCGCGATCGGCCCGTTCCAGGGCGGCTCGGAAGTCCAGCGTGCCCTCGTATAGCGACCGGCCGAGAACCGCCGCCTCGATTCCCTCCGACTGCACCGAGCACAGCCGCTCGATATCCTCCATCGTCGCCACGCCGCCGCTGGCGATCACCGGAATCTTCACGGCGCGCGCCAGCGCGACCGTGGCGTCCAGATTCACGCCGGTGAGCATTCCGTCGCGGCCGATGTCGGTATACAGGATCGCCTCGACCCCGTAGTCCTCGAACTTGACCGCCAGATCGACCACGTCGTGCCCGGTCAGCTTGCTCCAGCCATCGGTCGCGACCTTGCCTTCGCGCGCGTCCAGGGCGACGATCACATGACCTCCGAAGGCGCTGCAGGCATCGTGCAGGAAACCCGGGCTTTTGACCGCGGCCGTCCCGATCACGACAAAGCCGATGCCCCCGTCGATGTAGCGTTCGATCGTGTCCAGGTCGCGCAAGCCCCCGCCCAGCTGGACCGGCACCTCGGCACCGATCGCCTCGACGATGCGGCGGATCACGGCCTCGTTCACCGGCCGGCCCGAGCGCGCACCGTTCAGATCGACCACATGCAGCCTGCGGGCACCCTGGCCGACCCAGTGGCGCGCCATCGCGACCGGATCCTCGGAAAACACGGTGGCGCTGTTCATGT
Source organism: Betaproteobacteria bacterium (assembly GCA_005882215.1). Taxonomy (GTDB): domain Bacteria; phylum Pseudomonadota; class Gammaproteobacteria; order Burkholderiales; family Burkholderiaceae_F; genus VBCK01. The sequence goes on from VBCK01000089.1 coordinate 15,351, forward strand.
CGCCCTGGCGCAGCCGGACGCAGCGCCCGTCCTTGATGTCGATCGCAGGGATCAGCAACATTTGGCGGAAGCGGTGGAGCTTAAAGCGATCGGAGCATCGATCAACGGTGGTGGCACGACTCGAGGGCGCGCAGGACGACTGGGGGATGCCTTAGCAGGCGATCAGAGAAGGAAACTCAAGGATTCCAGCGAAGGAAGTTCTCGAAAATGGCAAGGCCGGCGGCGGCGCTTTTTTCCGGATGAAACTGCGTGGCAAAAATATTATCTCGCGCCACGGCGCAGGTAAAGGCTCCGCCATAATCGGCCTCACCGGCCGCCAGGCCTGGATCGGCCGGGCGCGCATAGTAGCTGTGCACAAAGTAGAAAAAACTAAGATCCGGCACGTTCTCCCACAGCGGGTGCGGCCGCACGTGCCGGACCCGGTTCCAACCCATGTGGGGAATCTTCAGCGGGCCATCGAGGCCACGCAGTCCGGGCGCAAAGCGCACCACAGCTCCGCCGATCAGGCCCAGGCCCCTGGTGTCGCCCTCCTCGGACCGGTCAAACAGCATCTGCTCGCCCACGCAGATCGCCAGCAAAGGCTTGTCCTGGGCAGCGCGCCGCACCGCGTTTTCCAGTCCCGACTCGCGCAGCGTGCGCATGCAATCAGGCATCGCCCCCTGCCCGGGAAACACCACGCGTTCGGCCGCATCGACCTCGTCCGGCCTGGATGTAACCGTGACGTCGATGCCGGGCGCCACCCGCTCGATCGCCTTGGCGACCGACAGCAGGTTACCCATGCCGTAGTCAACGACCGCGATGGTCACGATCCGGTCCGATGAGCGGCCCTGCCGCGGCGTCGCTCAGAGGCTCCCCTTGGTGCTGGGCACGGCGTCAGCCGCTTCCGGGTCCAGCTGCACTGACATCCGCAACGCGCGGGCGAACGCCTTGAAGACGGTTTCGCACTGATGGTGCGCGTTGTCGCCGCGCAGGTTGTCCACGTGGATCGTGACCTGGGCGTGATTGACAAACCCCTGGAAAAACTCGTGCACCAGGTCGACATCGAACCCGCCGATCATCGCGCGCTTGAATCCGACCTGCCAGATCAGTCCGGGGCGGCCCGAAAAATCGATCACCACGCGGCTCAGCGCCTCGTCCAGCGGCACGTAGGCATGACCGAAGCGGCGGATGCCGCGCTTGTCGCCGACCGCCTTGGCCACGGCCTGGCCCAGCGTGATGCCGACGTCTTCGACCGTGTGGTGGCCATCGATATGCAGATCGCCTTGTGCCTCGATCGTCAGATCGAGCGCGCCGTGGCGCGCCACCTGCTCGAGCATATGGTCGAAAAAGCCGATCCCGGTGCTGATGCGCCCGCTACCCGGCCGATCCAGGTCGACCTCGACCCGGATCCGGGTCTCCTTTGTTTCGCGCACGATCTGCGCGCTGCGCGCAGACGTCTTGCGGTTCCTCTGATTCACGACAGCGCCCCCAGCGCTTGCAGGAACGCGTCGTTTTCCTGCGGCGTGCCCACCGTCACGCGCAGGCAACCGGCCAACAGCGGATGCGATCCCGAAACGTTCTTCACTAGGATACCGCGGCCGCACAGCCCGGCGAACAGCCGATCCGGCTCGCCCACCCGGAACAGGATGAAATTGGCCGCCGAGTCGAACGGCGCGACGCCGGTTAGCGCGCGCAGCGCGCTCAGCAGGCGGGCGCGCTCGGCGCGTATCACGGCTGCCTGCTGCTGCAGCACCTGAAAGTGATCCAGCAGGAAGTCGGCCGCTGCCAGCGGCAGCACGCCGACGTTGTACGGCGGGCGCAGCTTGTCGAACTCGCCGATCCACGCGGGATCGGCGCACGCATAGCCGAGGCGAAGCCCCGCCAGTCCCAGCTTGGACAGCGTGCGCAGCACGACCAGGCTGGGGCGCTCGGCCAGTTGCGGCATCCACGTGTCCTGCGCGAACGGCAGGTACGCTTCGTCGATCACGACCAGCCCCGGCGCCTGGTCCAGGATCGCCTCCAGTTCGGCCCGAGCGAAGCAATTGCCGGTCGGGTTGTTCGGATAGGCGATGAACACCAGCGCCGGCCGGTGCTGCGCGATCGCCTGCCGCATCGCCGCGCCATCGAGCCCGAAATCGGCTGTCAGCGGCACGCCGACGAAGCGGCAGCCGTCCAGACGCGCGAACACCTCGTACATCACGAAAGTCGGGGTCGGCGCCAGGACGACCGTGCCTCCCGGCGCGTCCTGCCGCGCGCAGGCCTGGATCATCAGGTGAATCAGCTCGTCGGAGCCGTTGCCCAGCATCAGCGCCTTGCCGGGGGCCAGCCCGGCCGCCTCGGCCAGGCGGCGCTTGAAGCGCGCCGGGTCGGCCGGCGGATAGCGGTTCAGCGCGACCCTGGAAAGGCGCTCTCCCAGCTCGCGCGCCAGCTCGGCCGGCAGCGGGAAGGGATTCTCCATCGCGTCGAGCTTGATCAGCCCGGTCGAATCGGGCACCGCGTAGGCGCGCATCGCGCGCACGTCGTCGCGGATCACGTCCGGCCGCGGCTTGCGCGGCGGCGCCGCGCTCACTTGAGCCACCGCAACTGGGCGCTGCGCGCATGCGCCGGCAGGTTTTCGGCCTGGGCCAGCGTGGCGGCGATCGCTCCGAGCGAGCGGGCACCGGCAGCCGACACCGAGATCAGGCTGGTGCGCTTCTGGAAGTCGTACACGCCAAGCGGCGAGGAAAAACGCGCGGTGCCTGCCGTCGGCAGCACGTGGTTCGGTCCGGCGCAATAGTCGCCCAGCGCCTCGCTCGAATACCGTCCGAGGAAGATCGCGCCCGCATGGCGGACCCGTCCGGCCCATTGCTGCGGATCGTCGGTCGAGATTTCCAGGTGCTCGGGCGCGACGCGGTCGGCCAGTTCGCACGCCTCGGGCAGATCGCGAACCCGGATCAGCGCGCCGCGCGCTCCGAGCGAGGCTTCGATGATCCGGGCGCGCGGCATCTGAGGCAGCAGCCTGCTGATCGACGCCTGCACGGCGGCGATGAACCCGGCTTGCGGGGTCAGCAGGATCGCTTGTGCCAGCTCGTCATGTTCGGCCTGCGAGAAAAGATCCATCGCGATCCAGTCCGGATCGGTCTTGCCGTCACAGATCACCAGGATTTCGGTAGGACCCGCGATCATGTCGATACCGACCACGCCGAACACGCGGCGCTTGGCGGCGGCCACGTAGGCGTTGCCGGGCCCGACGATCTTGTCCACCTTCGGGATCGTCGCTGTGCCGTACGCGAGCGCGGCCACCGCCTGCGCGCCGCCGACCGCGAACACCCGCGACACGCCGGCCAGGTGCGCCGCCGCCAGCACCAGGGGGTTGCGCACGCCGTCCGGCGTTGGAACGACCATCACGATCTGATCGACGCCAGCCACCTGGGCCGGAATCGCGTTCATCAGCACCGAGGACGGATAGGCGGCCTTGCCGCCGGGCACGTACACGCCGACGCGCTCCAGCGGCGCCACGCGCTGTCCCAGCTCCGTGCCATCGGCCTCCGTGAAGCTCCACTCGCCATCGAGCTGGCGTTGGTGAAACGACCGGATCCGGTCGGCCGCCGCCTGCAGCGCCCCGCGCGCCTCCGGGGCAAGCGCATCGAAGGCGGCCTGGGTCTCTGCTGCCGGGATCTCGAGCCGCGCCACCGATTGCGCCGACACCCGATCGAAACGTTTCGTGTATTCCAGCAAGGCGGCATCGCCGCGCTGCCGGACGTCCTCGATGATCGCTTCGGCCTGGCGGTCGATGTCGCGGTCAAAGGCGGTGGCCGGCGCGGTCAGCTCGCGAAACTGCGCGTCGAACTGAGGCGAGCTCGTATCCAGCGTGCGGATTTTCATGACTCGACCGCCTTGCCGATGGCGTCGATCAATTCGGCCAGCCGCGAGTGCCGCAGCTTGTATGCGGCCTGGTTCACGATCAGGCGCGAGCTGATCGCGGCGATCTGCTCGACTTCGACCAGGCGGTTGGCCCGCAGCGTGCCACCGGTCGAAACCAGGTCGACGATCGCATCCGCCAGGCCGGCCAGCGGAGCCAGTTCCATCGACCCGTACAACTTGATCAGATCCACGTGCACGCCCTTGCCGGCGAAGAACTCGCGCGCCGTCTGCACGTATTTTGTCGCCACGCGCAGCCGTGCACCCCGGCGCACCGCACCCGCGTAGTCGAAGCCGTCCGGCACCGCCACGCACAGCCGGCAGCGTCCGATGCCCAGCTCCAGCGGCTGGTACAGGCCCGCGCCTCCATGCTCGAGCAGCACGTCCTTGCCGGCTACACCGAGCTCGGCGGCGCCGTACTGCACGTAGGTAGCCACGTCGGTGGCGCGCACCACGACGACCCGCAGATCTGGCACCGAGGTGCCGATGATCAGGCGCCGCGTCGTGTCAGGATCTTCCGTCGGTACGATGCCCGCCCGGCGCAACAGCGGGGTGGCCTCCTCCAGAACGCGACCCTTGGCCAGCGCTAACGTAATCATGCGGGGGTGGAGCCGACCCGCTCGATCCGGGCACCGAGCTGGGTCAGGCGTTGCTCCATCCTCTCATACCCGCGGTCCAGATGGTAGATGCGATCGACCCAGGTCTCGCCGTCGGCGACCAGGCCGGCGATCACCAGGCTGGCCGAGGCGCGCAGGTCCGTGGCCATCACGCGCGCGCCCGACAGTCGAGCAACGCCGCGCACGATCGCGGTGTTGCCGTCGATCCCGATGTCGGCTCCGAGGCGCTGCAGTTCCAGCACGTGCATGAAGCGGTTCTCGAAGATCGTCTCCACGATGGCGCCGACGCCGTCGGCCACACACCCGAGCGCCATGAATTGCGCCTGCATGTCGGTCGGGAACGCCGGATACGGCGCGGTTCTCAGGTTCACGGCGCGCGGCCGTCCAACCATCCGCAGCCGGATCCAGTCCTCGCCCGCCTGGATCTCGGCGCCAGCCTCGCGCAGCTTGTCCAGCACCGCGTCCAAGGTCGCCGGTGCGGCGCCCTCCAGCCGCACGTCACCGCCCGTGATCGCGGCCGCGACCAGGAAGCTGCCCGTCTCGATCCGGTCCGGCATCACGCGGTACTGGGCGCCGTGAAGCCGATCGACCCCTTCGATCGCGATCCGGTCGGTGCCTGCGCCGCGAATGCGAGCGCCCATCCGGTTCAGGCAGGCGGCCAGGTCGGCGACTTCCGGCTCACGCGCCGCGTTTTCGATCACCGTTTGGCCGTCGGCCAGCGTGGCGGCCATCATCAGGTTTTCGGTGCCGGTCACCGTCACCAGGTCGGTCACGATCCGCGCGCCGCGCAGCCGCCGGTTCGATCCGAGGTCGGCGACGATGTAGCCGTGTTCGATCCGGATCTGCGCGCCCAGCGCCTGCAGGCCCTTCAAGTGCTGATCGACCGGGCGAGCGCCGATCGCGCAGCCGCCCGGCAGGCTCACCCGCGCCGAGCCGGCTCGCGCGAGCAAGGGACCGAGCACGACGATCGAGGCGCGCATCGTCTTGACCAGATCGTACGAGGCCTCGGTCGAATGCAGGCCGTCGGATCGCACCGTGACCGTGTCGCGATCGCGTGCGACCTTCACGCCCATGCCAGCGAGCAGCCGCCCCATCGTCGTGATGTCGGCGAGCATCGGCACGTTGCTCAGCGCCAGCTCATCGGTTGTCAGCAGCCCGGCCGCCAGCATCTTCAGTGCCGCATTCTTGGCGCCGGCCACCCGCACGCTGCCCTGCAGTGGCTGCCCGCCACGGATCCTGAGCCTGTCCATCTCTGAGCTAGCGTCTGCTTAACCGGCCCGCCGGTGCTCCTCGGGCGTGAGCGTTTTCATCGACAGCGCGTGAACCCACTGGCGCATCCGATCACCCAGCGCCGCGTACACCAGTCGATGGCGTTCGATCCTGGATTTGCCCTCGAACGCGGTGCTGACGACCACGGCGTCGAAATGCCGTCCGTCGCCGCCGACCTGCAGCCATTCGCAGTCCAGCCCCGCGCCGATCGCGCGCTGCAGCTCCTCCGGGGTCGGCAGGTCGGTGTCCATCGGGCCGTTCACCCACGCAATTTGTATCCGCTCGCCAGCATGCGGATCGCGATGCCCGCCGTTACCAGCAGCGCGGCCGTCACCACGGCCAGGCTCTGCCACGGACTCACGTCCGACTGCGCAAAGAAGCCGTAGCGGAAGCCGTCGATCATGTAGAAGAACGGGTTCAGGCGCGACAGCGTCTGCCAGAACGGCGTCAGGCTGTGTACGGAGTAGAACACTCCGGATAAAAAAGTGGCCGGTATGATCAGGAAGTTCTGGAACGCGGCCAGCTGATCGAACTTGTCGGACAGGATGCCGGCGATGATCCCCAGCACGCCGAGCATCGCGGCGCCCAGCAGGCCGAACGCGAGGATCCAGACCGGGGCGTTCAGCGGCGTCGGCGCGATGATCGCGGTCACTGCGAACACACCGAGCCCGACCACGACCCCGCGCAGCACCGAGGAGAGCGCGTAAGCGGCGAAGAATTCCAGGTGCGACAGCGGCGGCAACAGCACGAACACGAGGTTGCCCATGATCTTGGACTGGATCAGCGACGAGGACGAATTGGCAAACGCATTTTGCAGCAGCGACATCATCACCAGGCCCGGTACCAGGAACGCGCTGTAGCGCACGCCCGCGAAGGCTTCGACCCGCTGATCCAGCACGTGACCGAACACCAGCAGGTACAGCACGCCCGTCAGCACCGGCGCCGCGATCGTCTGGAAGGCGACCTTCCAGAAGCGCAGCACCTCCTTGTACAGCAGTGTGCGAAAACCCACCCACGAGGAGGGAAGGAGGGTCGGGGCGGGCAGCTCGCCGGCCTGCGCGAGCGCGCTGTGCTCGATCCGGTTCATGCGGCCCTGCGCCGGTCGGCGTCGGACATCACCTGAAGGAAAACGTCCTCCAGGTCGGCGTGGCTCACCTCGATGTCCTCGATGTGGCAACCCGCGATCCGGCAGGCCGCCAGCACCGACTCCACGTCGGCCGGCTGCGCGACCCGCAGCACGATGCGGTCGCCCTGCTCGACCACCTGCGGCGCGAGCTGCGCCGGCAACGGCCCGCTCAGCTTCAGCGCCAGTTGCACGCCGGAGACGCGCGCCAGCAGGTCGCGCGTGGGTTCCATCGCGACGATCCGGCCCGCCTTCAGCATCGCGATGCGCGCGCACATCTGCTGCGCCTCCTCCAGGTAGTGCGTGGTCAGGACGACCGTGTGGCCATCCTTGTTCAGACGCCGGACGAACTGCCACAGCCCCTGCCGCAGTTCCACATCCACGCCGGCGGTCGGCTCGTCCAGCACGATCACCGGGGGGCGGTGTACCAGCGCCTGCGCCACCAGCACGCGGCGCTTCATGCCGCCCGACAGCGAGCGCATGTTGGCATCGGCCTTGGCACCCAGGTCCAGGTTGGCGATCACCTCGTCGATCCAGGCGTCGTTGTGCCTCAATCCGAAATAGCCGGATTGGATCCGCAGCGTCTCGCGTACCGAGAAGAACGGATCGAACACCAGCTCCTGGGGAACCACTCCGAGGCAGCGGCGCGCCAGGCGATAGTCGCGCGCCACGTCATGGCCCATCACGGTCACGCGGCCCGAGCTGGCCCGGGTCAGCCCGGCCATGATCGAGATCAGCGTCGTCTTGCCCGCCCCGTTGGGGCCGAGCAGACCGAAGAACTCGCCTTGCTCGATCCGCAGGCTGACGCGATCGAGCGCCGTCACGCCCGGATAGCGCTTGACGACATGGCTCGCTTCGATTGCAGGGATGGACATGAAATCAGCGCATCAACGCCGTACAGCGTAGCAAGGCTGCACAGGCTGGCGGGGGTTCCTTGCAGCTCGAGGTGCAGGCCGCGGGCGTGCGCGGCGCGCTGCCAGGCCAGCAGCAGCGCCACCGCCGACGAATCGGATCGCTTCACGCTGGACAGGTCGAAACGGCAATCGCCGCCCTGGATCGCGGACTCACCCGCCTGAAGAAGCGAGGCCGCGTTGCTGTTATCGATCCGGTCGGCGTCGATTTTCAAGACTTGTTCCCTGCGGCCAGCTGCTTGTTGCGGTCGGCCAGGGCCTTGATCAGACCGTCCACGCCGTTCTGGTTGACCTCGCTGGCGAACGAATTCCTGAACGTCTCGACCATCGACACGCCCAGGATCGTCACGTCGAAGATCTTCCAGCCGGAATCGGTCTTCTCGAGCCGATAGTCCAGCTGGATCGGGTCCCCGTTCGACGGGGCGACCAGCGAGCGAACCACCACCTCGGTGTCGGTGGGCTGGGCCTTGAACGGCCGCATCTTCACCTGATGGTCGGTCACGCGCGACAGGGCACCGCTGTACGTGCGGACCACATAGGTGCGGAACTCCCGCATCAGCGCCTGGCGCTGTTCAGGCGTCGCTCCGCGCCAGCCGGGCCCGACCGAAAGCCGCGTCATCCGCTCGAAATCGACGTATGGGGCGACCTTGTCGTCGATCAGACGCTGCAGCTTGTTGAAGTCCCCATTGCGCAGCGCCGGGTCGGCCTTGATGTTGTCGAGCACCTCGGCCGAAACCGACTGCACCAGGGCATCGGGCGACATGTCCCCGCGGGAAACAGCTTCGGTTGCCGCAGCCCGGTGCCCCTGCAGAATGGCCGCACCCGCCAGCGCGCTGAAGACGATCGCGCGGCGCAAAACCCGGTTGGAGTTCATCATCATCGAGCCCTCCTGATCCCCTCGTCCACGCCGCCGAGCCTCGTCACCCGGTTCATCAACCGCGCCAGTTCCGGCCGACACACCGGGCTTTCGCCCAAGCCGCAGTAGGCAGTTCCGCCACTTTAGCGCTGATTCTCGGGCGGCGGTTCGGCCGGCTTCGTCTTGGCTCCGTCCGCCCCGGGGCCGGTTTCGCCGCTGTCGTCCTGCTCGGGCGCAAGCGGCGGATTGCCTTCGTATTGCAGGCTGGTGCGCCGCTGCAAATACGCGTCGCGCGTGAACAGATAGCGGTCCAGCGCCGTCCGGTCGATCAGATCGGTGGCGTCCAGCAACAGGGCGCGCTCGTCGATCAAATACACGCCGTACAGGATGTAGCGGGCACGTACCGGCTTCACGTAGCCGATCGGGTTGGCATACGAGTCCGGCACCAGTCCGACCGCGTCGCGCACGTCGCTCGACCCCAGCACCGGCAGAACCAGGTAGGGGCCGGTGCCCAGGCCCCATCGGGCCAGCGTCAATCCGAAGTCCTCGGTGCGCCGTTCCAGGCCCATCTTGGTCGCCACGTCGAAGCACCCGGCCATCCCGAGCGTCGAGTTGATCACCAGCCGCCCGGTATCGGTGGCCGCGCCGACGGGCTTGATCTGCAGAATGTCGTTCACCGCATTGCGAACTTCGCCAAGATTCGAAAATCCGCTGCTGATGCACAGCCGGAACGCGTGGGGCACCACCGCCACATAGCCCTTGGCCACCGGCTTCAGCAGGTAGCGGTCGACATGGTCATTGAACGCATAGACCTGGCGGTTGAAGCGCTCCCACGGATCGCGCGGATTGCTGCCAGCGCCGGGCGGCACGGTGGCGCACCCCGCCAGCAGCAGCGCCGCCGCCGCGATCGCGCAGCGCGCGAGGCGGCCACCGGCAAAATCGATAGCGCCGCTCACTTGGCGCTTTCTTTCGGCTTGCCCTCGGCCGCCTTGCTGTAGATCAGCTGGCCGATCAGGTTTTCCAGCACCACCGCCGATTGCGTCATCTTGATCGTATCGCCGGGGTTCAGGTTCTTGTCGTCGGCCCCGGGTTCCAGTCCGACGTA
>VBCK01000302.1:0-900 GCA_005882215.1 Betaproteobacteria bacterium
CAGCGTGCCGACGCCGGCGCCCCCGAGCCGGGTGTCAGTCGAGGTCTACGCGTATCGATTTCCGTAGCACGAAGGCCGGAACGCGGAGGGGCCCGACGCGTTAGGACCGGCGACCAAGATCAACAACGGGGCCCCAAAGGAGACCATCCAATGAAGACGCAGCATCGACTGTTTCCAACTGGCGTCGTGTGGAAGTCGGCGACCATAGGGGCCGCCCTGTTCGGTCTGGTGGCCTCGCCTGGAGGGGTGATGGCCGGGCCGCACCACGATGGAGGGGATGCGACAGTGGGCGTCATCGCCGCGGCCAGCGGAAGCCCCAGTAGTCCGCGGATCGAGATCGCCAAGCACAAGTTCAGTCTCCCGACAGTGACAGTCCCGATCGGGGGGACCGTCACCTGGGTGAATCACGACGAGGATGTGCACACCGTGGTGTCGACAGCCGGGGCCTTCCGGTCGCCCGGGATCGAGACGGACGAAACCTACGCCTACAAGTTCACGAAGCCCGGCGTCTACCAGTACTTCTGCACCCTCCATCCCTTGATGGTCGGGAAGGTCGTGGTGAAGTGAGCATGAGGATCACGCGCGGTCTCGCGGCCGCCTCGGTGGCCACGGCGGTCATCGGACTCGGGGTCGCCGGTCTCGGGCCGGCTCACGGGGAGCCGTCGACCGTCGTGCGCATCGTGCTCAAGGAGTATACGTTCACCCCGGCGCGAGTGATTCTTTCGGTGGGCAAGCCGGTCACCCTCCGGGTGGTCAACCAAGGGCGGATGACGCACATGTTCACGTCCCCGTATCTGGCCTCCCGGGATCTCGAAGTCGAAGGAGGGGAGATGGAGGTCGATGCGCCGAACCGTGTCAAGTACGTGAAGCTGCGGCCGGGCAAGAGCGCCGAGATCAAGT
>VBCK01000302.1:917-2586 GCA_005882215.1 Betaproteobacteria bacterium
TGCTTGGCGTCGCGCCGCAGCGGACCCTGGTCGTGGTGACGCGGACGCAGGAACGGTTCTATGTGCCCGCCCTGGCGTCCATGCGGACCGGGGCGGTGGTTGTCCAGCCGGAGAACCGTGGGACCGCGCCAGCGGTGCTGTACGCGCTCCTCCGGCTCACCACGCTGGCTCCTCGGGACCGTGTGGCGTTCTTCCCGGCCGACCACCATGTGTCCGATGACCGGGCGTTCATGAGCCATGTGGACGCGGCCTTCGAGGCGAGCGCCGAACGGCCGGACCTGGTGATGCTGCTCGGGATCGTGCCCGATGGTCTGGACCGCGCCGGCTACGGCTGGATCGAGCCGGGTGAGCTGCTCGCTTGGAGCTCGACGAGACCCCTCCGGCTCGTGCGCGGCTTCCACGAGAAGCCCTCCCGGCCCGATAGCGAGCGGTACCGGGCGTGCGGGTGGCTCTGGAACAGCTTCGTCATGGTCGCGCGCGTATCCGCGCTGCTGGCGTTGATCAAGCTGGCGCTCCCCGACCTGTACCGGGCGTTCGAGCCGGTCCGGCGGTGTCTCGGCACCGTGGGAGAGGCGGCCGCGGTCGACGTCGTCTACTGCGGACTGCCGACGATCGATTTTTCGCGGTCCGTGCTGGAGGCCGGCCCTGGAAACCTGGCCGTACTTCCCGTGAGCGATGTGGAGTGGAACGACCTGGGCGACCCGGCGCGCGTGCAGGACATCCGAAGCTCCTTGCATGTGGCCACGGGAGGCCCTCGAGGGAAGTGAGCATTCACAACATACCGTGAAAGTCCCAAGATGTTGGGCCGACTTCCGCCTGCGTCGCCTGCCGTCCCTCCCGCCGCCCCTCTGATTTTCCTTCGGGTTCACGATCAGTTGCGGTCCTCGCGCCCGCGCCACCTCGCCATGGTACGGCCTTTGCCCTTCACCAGACCATGTTGCGCATTCGGGAGGTCGTGGATAGCCACCGCGAGACCACACTCCACGTGGAGGGGCGCATCGTGTCGGAGTGGGTTGGGGTGTTGCGGGAGGAGTGCGGGCGGGCGCTGCAGGAGCCGAGCCGACGACTCCGGCTGGACCTGACGGGGGTGACGTTTATCGATGCGAGCGGCGTGCGGGCACTGCGGTCGCTCCCGACGGACCGCGTCGCGATCGTCCACGCCCTGGACTTCATCGACGCCCTCCTGAAGGGCGATGGCACGTCGTGAGCCCCGTGACCGGCGAGCCGCGCTGGCAGGCGGCGGAGCTGGGACGCGAGGCCCTCGCCTATGCCGATACCCTCCACAACCTGGCGCGCTACCTGACCCGGAACGCAACGGATGCCGAGGATCTCGTCCAGGAGACCTACACGCGCGCGCTGCGAGCGGCCGCGCAGTTCACGCCCGGCACGAACCTCAAAGCTTGGCTCTTCCGGATTCTTCGGAATACCTTCATCAGCCTCTACCGTCGGCAACGTCGTGACCCGACCGTCGGAGGGCTCGATACCGTAAACCCGAGTCAGCACGATGCTACCGACGGCGGGTGGCTCCGAGGCGACCTCGAGCTGGAACACCTCCGCACGGTCGTGGGCGAGGAGATCGAACGGGCGCTGATGAGCTTGTCGGAAGAGGCGCGCACCGTGGTTCTGCTCGACCTCGAGGGCCTGAGCGAGCACGAGGTCGCCAACGTGA
>VBCK01000028.1 GCA_005882215.1 Betaproteobacteria bacterium
AGCGGCATCGCGTGACCTCCTGGGCCCTCATGTTCGTCCTCCGCGTGCCGAAGGGCAAGGCCGGCGGCACTGCCGGTCTCGTCGTGGCGCCACGTATCATTCGACTTTGATGAGCGCCTCCTCTTCTGCCACGAAGCGGCCGTTCCGCGTGCTGGGCGTGCAGCAGATCGCGCTGGGCAGCACGGACAAGGCGCGGCTGCGCAGGCTCTGGGTGGACCTGCTGGGACTCACCCTGGAGGGCAGCTATCGGAGCGAGCGTGAAAACGTCGACGAGGACATTGCCGTGATCGGTCATGGACCGGCGCGCTGCGAGATCGACCTGATGCAACCGCTGGACCCGGCCGCGCGGCCGGCCGTGCACGAGCCGGCCTTGAATCACGTGGGCCTGTGGGTCGACGACCTGGCCTCGGCGGTGCAGTGGCTGAGCGCGCAGGGAGTCCGATTCGCTCCGGGGGGCATCCGCCGCGGCGCCGCGGGTCACGACGTCACCTTCATTCACCCGCGGGCGAGCGCCGATGCGCCGCTGGCCGGCGAGGGCGTGCTGATCGAACTGGTCCAGGCTCCGCCGGAGGTCATCGCCGCGCTAAGCTAGACGCGGGTTGCACCCTGATTCGTGGAGATCGGCGATGAGCGAGTATCGCGACCCGGGGATGAAGCGGGGCCTGCTGGTTGCCGCGCTGTGCGCCGCGACGGCCTACGGGTGCGCGAGCTATAGCGGCGTCGATCTGAAGCCCGGCCAGTCCACGCTGCAGGACGTTCGTGCGACGATGGGCGAACCTGCGATGCAGTGGGTCGATCCCGATCATTCGATGCAACTGTCCTATCCGCGCGGCCCGGCCGGATTTCACTCCTACATGGTCTACCTGGATCCGGCCGGCCGCCTGCAGCGCATCGAGAACGTGATGGGTTCGACATCCTTTTACCGGATTTCGCCCGGCATGACCGAGCAGCAGGTACTGCGCGTGCTGGGTCCGTCGGTGCCTGCGTGGACCAGCTATTTCGCGCCGCGGCGCGAATTGGTGTGGGAGTGGCGCTTTTGCGACGAACTCAGCCAGGCGGCGCGCTTCGACGTGCTGTTTGACGGCGACAATGGCACGGTTCGCACCAGCTACAGCCATATGGAAATGAACGGCCAGCGCGATCCGCATTTTTGCGGCCACTGACTCGGACGCTTGCGAGCGGCCGCGGAGGCAATGGATGAACGAAATTCCGATCGGATCGCGCGGCACGTTCGAGCTGGTGGTCGGACCCGATCATCTGGCCAACCGGTTCAAGGACGCGACCTTGCCCGCGGTGTTGGCCACGCCGGTGATGATCCTGGTGATGGAGAACGCGGCGCTGAACGCGATCAAGCCACACCTTGACCCCGGGTTCAGCGCGGTTGGCACGCACGTCGATGTCGCGCACCTGGCCGCGACACCGGTCGGGCGCAGGGTCATCGGTGAGGCCGAGGTCACCCGGGTCGATGGGCGGCGCATCGAATTCACGGTTCGCGCGTTCGACGGGACCGAACTGATTGGCGCCGGCACGCATCAGCGCGCGTTGATAGAGCTCGCCAAGTTCGCCGAGCGCCTGAGGGCAAAGACCGGCGCCGGGTGATTTTTTCGCAATGCGCTTCAGCACCGACCTGATCAGTCGTCTGCGAAGCGCCACGCACGTGGCGGTCTTTACCGGTGCGGGTGTATCGGCCGAGAGCGGGATACCGACCTTTCGCGACCGGCAGAGCGGCCTGTGGCAGAACTTCGACGCCCAGTCGCTGGCAACTCCCGAAGCGTTCGAACGCGATCCGGCCTTCGTGTGGGGCTGGTATGAATGGCGCCGGGCCCGGGTGCTGGCGTCGCAGCCCAACGCGGCCCATCGGGCGATCGCGCTGCTGGCGGAGCGGGTTCCGCGGCTGACGCTGATCACGCAGAACGTCGACGATCTGCATGAGCGCGCGGGCAGCCGCGAGGTGCTGCATCTGCATGGTCGCATCTGCAGCCCTTACTGCAGCGCGTGCGGACTCGAATACCCTGCGCCGCAACCGGCGCTGCTCGAGCCGGAGCGCGGGCGCAGGCTGGAGCCGCCGCGTTGCGGCCAGTGCGGCGGCCGCGTGCGGCCCGGTGTCGTGTGGTTCGGCGAATCGCTGCCGAGCCTCGCGTGGGAGCAGGCGGTGCAGGCCGCGCGGGGATGCGGCGGGTTTCTGTGCGTTGGGACGTCCTCCATCGTCGAGCCTGCTGCCAGCCTGACCCGGGTTGCGATCGCGGCAGGCTCGGTGACGATCCAGGTCAACATCGACAGTACCTGGCTGGACGATCTCGTGACACTGAATCTGCGCGGTCCTGCCGCCTCGATGCTCCCCGAACTCGTCGCCGAGGTCTGGCCGCAAGCGTGATGTGGTCATCGCCGTGCCCGCGGCCAGCCCAACGGTTCAATGGTTTTCGAACGCAGCGCGTGACGCGATCAAGGTAGTGAGCGTATGACTCAAGTCACTTTCAAATCGATAGGCGGCAGGCATACGCTGCCGCCGGTAATAGCAGCCTGAACGAATCGTCTGCTCATATTCTGGAGGAGGAACGCCGATGAGCACGCGCCCGAAGATTCTCTGTGCCGCCGTCGCCGCCGCCGGGTGGCTCGCAGTCGGAACGGCCGCGGCGGCTCCGGTCACCTATACGACGTTCGTGGTCACGGACGTGTCGCTCGGCGGGCGCTTTTTCCATAACGCATCCGTTTACCTGAAGTTCGTGGGAGATACGGCCGACGTTCAGGCCTTCAACGTCACGGCATCGAGCGGGAAGTCCGGAAGCGGCTGGCAGATCACCAAGGGCACGGCGAGCGTTGAGATCATCAGCGGTCGCCGGGTGATTCGGGCCAATTTCCTGCCGGACCAGATTCTGGTGGCGTTTGATTCCGAAAACGGCGGCGCGGGCTTCAGCTCGCTGGTGGGCAGCGATCATCATGTGGAAGCGGGTTACCCGCTGGGGATGACGGGCACCACCATATGGAGCCTGCCGGATCTGGTCACCACGGGCGTCTGGAGCGGCCACGCGTGGTCATGCATCGGCTATCCACCCGCCTTGCGCGGAACGGGGCGCTGCGGAGATCCGGCGGCGTACCCGCTGCATACCGATCACGGGCCATTCGTCATCCACATGCCGTACTTCGCCACCAACGCGGCCGGCACGATCTTCGACGACTTCGAGGGGGCGCTGAACGACGCGCTGTTCTCGGTTCTGGTAGGCCCTTAGAGGCGTCGCCACGGCGTCGTGTCTGCGGCTGGCAACCGTTCGAACTCTGAACAAAGGGAGAGAGCGCTATGAGGCGTGCGATCAATGTGGGGTTCGCGCTGGCGGTGGCGATCGGCGGCGCCGCCAGCGCGGAGCCGATCGTGTACAGCATCCACGGGGATGCCGACGGGGAGTTGGATGGTCGGGCTTTTTCGGGCGCGCAATTCCGGCTCGAACTTCGCAGCGATACGGTGCACACGGTCACGGCAATCGAAAACGGGGTGACCGTCTACCGAAACGATCAGGGACACGCCATTCTCTTCCTTACGCGAGGCGCCCAGACGACGGTGGCGCACATCGCGCCCAATCAGATCTTCGTGCGATACGACCCGACCAACGGCGTTGTCGGATTCGGCACCCATGGTATCGGGCCGTTCTATCCGGTCTCGCTGGACTGGTGCGGCTTGCCGATGGGCTGCGGCGCGATAGAAACCGGCACCCCTGAAATCACGATCGTGGGCGCGCTGGCACAGCTTAAGGTTGCGCCGCGTGATTCCGTCTTCTATCCGGCTGCCGTAGAGGCGCTCGCGACCGAACTCAGGGGCCGGGCCCTGTTGGGCGGCTTCCTGGATGCTTGCGTCTCGTACGACGTGATCAACCTGCGCTGCCCGTCGATTCCCGGCACGCCGATCAAAACGGACCAGGGCGATCTTTACTTCCAGAAACAGACGCTGTTCGGCAAGGGCGTTTTCACGGCGACCGTGGGCCGGGTCGGCTGGTAAGTGACGGCCGGAGCACTTAATATGTCGGCAATCGTGCTGCGTGATCGAAAGAGGCGCCGTGTTCGAGCCGGTCGGACGAGCCCTTGCCGAGTACCTTTCGAAGCCGGTCGCCAGGCCTGGCGGCAGCAGCACGGACGCGCGCCTGGTTGCCGACACTCTGGCCCCTGGCGACGTGCTGCTGATCGAAGGCAACACGCGGATGAGCGCAGCGATCAAGTACCTGACCCAGTCGATGTGGTCGCATGCCGCCTTGTTCGTGGGCAAACGACCGGAGCTTCCGGCGGCCGACGGCGAACCGGCGACGCTGGTCGAGGCGGATGTTCTGTGTGGCGTGCGCGCGGTGCCGCTTTCGGCCTACAGCAGGTTTCGTGTCCGAATCTGCCGCCCGGTCAATCTGACCCCGGAGGACTGCGAGCGTCTGATTCAGTACGCACTGCAAAGGATCGGGCACCAGTACGACCTTAAGAATGTATTGGACCTCGCACGCTATCTCTTTCCGATCCCGCTGCCGGCGCGCCTGCGGCGCCGGCTGATCGCTTTCGGCAGCGGCGACCCGACCCGCGCGATCTGCTCGACTCTGATCGCCCAGGCCTTCGATTCCGTCCGTTATCCGATCCTGCCGGTCATTTCGCGCAAGCGCGAGGTCGATCCTGAACAGGCCGATCAGATGCGCGAATTGTGGCGCATCCGCCACTACAGCCTGTATGTGCCGCGCGACTTCGACGCATCGCCCTTTTTCGAGGTGGTCAAGCCGCGCATCGCGAAGCCGTTCGACTATCGCCATGCGCCCTGGAGCGAGGGCGGAACCGTCATCATCGGCGACGCCACGACGACGACCGACTACTGGACCGTCGTTTCGAAGAACGACACGCGCGCCTGATATTCTGGCTGGCGGAACGCTTGACCGGCGTCGTAGCCGGAGGATCGAACCTCATGAAAGCCTTATCCGCCAGGACCTCAATCGGCCGATTGATTTTTTTACCCTTGATGACCTTGTTGGCCCATGGCGCGAACGGAGCCACGACGCCGAACGCCGCTTGCAAGATGACCGCCACGTTCCCCGACGGTTCGAAGTTTGGCGAAGCTTGCCTGATGACGATACTGCCGGCTGGACAGAATAGCTTCAATGCGAAGGGATGGATTCGGTTCATGGACACTCAGAACCGATCCAACGTCTTCAGTCTGAATTTCTTTCCTCCAAAAGACATCAAGACGAATGTTTCCTATACGGTAACGACCGATCGCAACGAAGGCTACTTGAACGGCATCGTGCAACCTGCTGGTGCTCATGAGGCGTGTCACATGAACAAGAACTTTTCTTCGAAGGCAACGATCACTTTTACGGCCGTCGGAACAACCGACGCCGACTATCATGGAAAACTGCAGGTTTATCCGGCCTGCTATCGCGACATGGGCACGCCTCAGCAATCCGTGGTTCCAAGCGGGCAGGTTGGAGCTGGAACGATCCTGATCGTTTTCTAGGCGAATCTCTAGGCCGAAGTTCCTCCGTGGCGTCGTCACGCCGAGTGGCGTAAGTCCTGACGATTACTGAACAAAATCAGCCCGCAAGGGCTTTTTTTGTACCGTATTTGTAGTCACTAAATTGATTGACGATTGACGTTATCCGGTTATAATCGCCTGCATGGCTGCGCGAACCGGGACCGCCCACGTCGTCACTACGACGCGCAAGTACAAGAACCAGATCTATCGCACCCACCTGTTGCGCCGCAGTTATCGCGAGGGCGGCGTTGTCAAGAACGAGACCCTGGGCAACCTGTCGCACTTGCCCGAGGCGCTGATCGAGATCATTCGGCGCTCGCTGCAGGGCGAGCAGTTCGTGCCGGTGGGTGAAGCCTTCGAGGTCATTGGCTCGCGTGCGCATGGCGC
>VBCK01000029.1 GCA_005882215.1 Betaproteobacteria bacterium
CGGGAATGTCTTGCATCGTGGCCGGGGGCTTAATACTGGCATGGACTCCAGGCGGGCATGGTGGTGCTTCGCTGGGCTTGGCCTTAATAGTCCTCGCATGCCTGTGCTGGGCCATCGACAACAACCTGACGCGCAAGGTATCCGCCGGTGACGCCATGTTGATCGCCGGTTTGAAAGGGCTGGTTGCAGGCGTCGTCAATCTCGGCCTGGCCTTGATGCTTGGCCAGACACTGCCACCGATTAGCGTATTGAGCATCGCCATGACGGTCGGATTCCTCGGCTACGGCGTCAGTCTCGCCCTGTTCGTGCGTGCGCTGCGCGATCTCGGAACGGCTCGTGCCGGAGCGTATTTCTCGGTAGCCCCGTTTTTTGGCGCCGCGCTCGCGGTACTGATGCAGGGTGACTCGATCACATTGCAGCTGGTCGCCGCCGGGCTTCTGATGGCTGCGGGCGTGTGGTTGCACGTTACCGAACATCATGGGCATCGGCACGTCCACGAGGAGCAGCACCACACGCACGCCCACTCACATGACGAACACCATCAGCATTCGCACGATTTCGACTGGGATGGACACGAACCGCACGCCCACCCCCATGTCCATCCGCCCCTGGTCCACAGTCACCCTCACTATCCGGACCTGCATCATCGGCACCCGCATTAGCGGCAACCGAATCCACGCACGCTTTGAAATCTGCGTTCCAGACGTTGACTTGAAGAACGGCCGTCGGCGCGCTACGACACGAGCCTCGAGCGGATCTTGATCTCGCGCGTGAGCGTTCTATGGATCGGGCACTTGTCGGCAATCTCCATCAGTCGGGCACGCTCGGCTTCCGGCACGTCGCCTTCGATGATGATGTCCCGCGTAATTTCTCCGATGTCGCCCTCCTTCGTTTCGCAATCGGCGCAATCCCGCGCGTGAATGTTGCGGTGAGAAAGGCGCACCGAGAAGCGTTCGGCGGCGATCCCCTTGCGCTCGGCATACAGGCGCATCGTGATCGAGGTACAGGCGCCCAGAGCAGCGACAAGGTAGTCATAGGGCGCCGGCCCGGCATCGTCACCGCCGACTGAAACAGGCTCTCCCACCATGAACGCATGGCGGCCGGCCCGCACGCGCTGCGCCAGAGGCCCCGTGCGCGTCTCGCTCACTTCGACCACGCCCGGGGGCAACGCCGCCGTTTCTGCGGCGACCGGCAAATAGCGCGATGCCCAGGCGGCGATCACATCGGCCAGATAGATGGCATCCTCACGCTTGCTGATCAGATGATCGGCCGTGTCGAGCGAGATAAAGCTCTTGGGATGCCGCGCAGCAGCGAAGATCGCGCTTGCATTTTCGATGTCGACGTATTCGTCGCGCGGTGCATGGCACACCAGAAGCGCCTTCCTCATGTTCACCAGGCCATCGAGTAAATTCTGTCCCGCCACATCGTCCAGAAACTGTCTGGTGATCGTGAAGGTGCGGCCCGCAAGTTCTACTTCGGCTGTTCCCTTCTCGACGATCTCCGTTGCCTTGCCCGCAAAATAACGCGTGATGTGGGCGGCGGAGGACGGCGCACCGATCGTGACGACGCCGGTCGCTTCGGGCACTTGCGGCGCCGCAGCGAGTACCGCCGCCCCACCCAGGCTGTGGCCAATCAGCAGGGACGGCGCGGCATAGCTGTGTCGCAAGTAATTCGCCGCCGCCACGAGATCGCTGACGTTCGACGAGAAGTTGGTATTGGCGAACTCACCCTCGCTGCTGCCGATACCGGTGAAGTCCAAGCGCAACACCGCAATGTCACTTGCTGTGAGACCTTGCGCAATCCGCGAGGCGGCGAAGATGTCCTTGCCGCACGTGAAGCAATGAGCGAACAGGGCAAAGGCGCGGGGATTTGGCGGCAAGTCGAGGCGGGCCGCCAGACTGCTCCCGGTGGAACTCGGAAAGTTGATCTTCCTTGACTCGAACATGGCAGCCTCTTAAAAATCCTGGAGTGTCGGGGATTGCTGTAGTCGTACGCGCGCCGTCGGGCGCTGCCCGGATCGTATAGCCGGTTTCGTCGAATCGTCTATCCGCCGGCGCGCGTATCGTCCAGCAAGTCGGCAATCGGCACGTGCTCGCGACCGGTCTATCCTGTGGGGCCGTCGTGGTTTGGGAGAGGTGACATGGCGCACGCGAGGGCGAGCATCAGCACGACGAATTACGCGGTCTCGATCACGACGGGTCGTCATCAGCTTAGCGCCGACGAAGGCGCCGAGCGGGGCGGTAAGGATGTCGGGCCCGCACCGTACGACCTCCTGTGCTCGGCACTGGGCGCATGCACGGCGATCACGCTGCGCATGTATGCGGAGCGCAAGCAATGGCCGCTGCGTGCGCTACATGTCGACGTGCGTTTCAGGCTGGAAGGCAAGGAAGGCGCGATCGCGCGCGTGCTGAGCTTCGAGGGCGAACTGGACGACGAGCAGCGCGCGCGGTTAGCGGACATCGCCGAACGCACGCCCGTTACGTTGACGCTGAAGCAGGGCCTGCCGATCACGACGACGCTGAGGTAACGACGGCGTGTTCGAGCTTCGGGTGCGTGTCGCTTGACCTCGGACAATGTTTCTATATAATTGGAAATATAGATCTAATGTGCGCATCGATGAAATTCCCCCGAAATTCGTTCGAATCGCTACTTTTGAGGCCACCTCGTGCGAAGCGCCAAAGCGATGCCTGACCGCGATCCGCCTGGTCAGCCGACAACGGGAACGGCGGTCGACGATCCGGACGCCGTCGCCAGGCTGGCTGCGCTCGCTCAGGAGACGCGGCTTGCGATATTCCGGCTGCTTGTGCAACAGGGTCCGGAAGGCCTGGCGGTGGGGGAAATCGCTGAGCGCTTGCAGCTGGCCGGGGCGACCCTGTCGTTTCACCTGAAAGAGTTGGCCCACGCGCAGCTGGTGGCTGCCCGTCAAGCGGGTCGCTTCATCTACTACAGCGCCAACTACCGGACCATGAATGGCCTGATCGATTACCTCACCAGGAACTGCTGCCAGGGTGCGAACTGCGACATTACTTGCGCCCCGGCGGCACAACGCAAGCGGAGGAACCCATGAAACGATTTCACGTGCACGTCGCTGTGCAGGACCTGGCGGCCAGCATCCGGTTTTACTCGTCGGTGTTCGGCACCGAGCCCTCGGTGGTGAAGCCCGACTACGCGAAATGGATGCTGGAGGATCCGCGCATCAACTTCGCCATCTCGCAGCGGGGCGCCGCCGCTGGCGTCAACCACCTGGGCATCCAGGTCGACTCGGCCGAGGAGCTGACGGCCTTGCGCGAGCGGGTGGCGGCAGCCGACATCCAGGCGCGCGACGAGATCGGAGCCAACTGCTGCTACGCCAAGTCCGATAAGTATTGGGTGACGGATCCCCAGGGCGTGGCTTGGGAGACCTTCCACTCGCTCGGCAGCATCCCCGTGTTCGGCGCGGAGTCCGCGTCCGAGGCGAGCGCCTGTTGCGTGCCGGAGGCGCCAGTGGCCTTCGCACCTCGGTCCAGATCGAACGCCCGTTGCGGCTGAGTGTGATCGCGTCCGTTCGCGTCCGATCCATCGCGCCGCATCCGGACCCCGGTTCCTATGCCAGGAAATTCTCGGGCAAGTATTCGCACCGGGCTGTCAAGGGCGGCATCGGACACAATCTTCCTCAGGAGGCCCCGCTGGCCTTTGCCGAGGCCGTCGTCGAAGTCGATAATTATTGATCGGCACCCAACTTGAATTGCGCGGAAGGCGGCGACACAAACCCTATGGGAAGCACCATGAAAGCCAACCATCTCTTGCTCGCAGCGACGCTCGCCTGCGCCATTGCGGCTCCGATCGAGACCCTGGCTAAGGATGACGGCATGGTCCAACAGATGACGCCCCCAGCGATTCGATTGCCCAACGAAGGCGCCTTGCCCCCTTTCGACGGTGCGGCCGAATGGCTCAATTCGCCGCCATTGACGGCAGCCGGCCTGCGGGGAAGAGTCGTCCTCGTCGACTTCTGGACCTATACCTGCATCAATTGGCGACGCACGCTTCCCTATGTCCGCGCGTGGGCCGAGAAGTACAAGGCCCAAGGATTGGTGGTGATCGGCGTGCATTCGCCCGAGTTCGAATTCGAGAAAAACGCCGATAACGTTCGCCAGGCGGCGAAGGACATGAGGATCGACTACCCCATCGCGATCGACAGCGACCATGCGATATGGGGTGCCTTCAACAACGAATATTGGCCGGCCCTTTATTTCATCGATGCGCAGGGGCATATTCGACATCATCAATTCGGCGAGGGCGAATACGGGCAGTCGGAAAAGATCATTCAACAATTACTGGCCGAGACGGGAACCGGCGGCATCAGTCATGGACTTGTCTCGGTCGATGCTCGTGGTGCGGAGGCCGCGCCCGATTGGAGCAGCTTGAAGTCTCCGGAAAACTATGTCGGCTACGAGCGCACCGAGAATTTCGAAGCTCCCGGCGGTGCCGTGCGGGGCGAGCGTCACGTCTATGCGGCGCCCGCGCGCTTGAACCTGAATCATTGGTCTCTTTCGGGCGATTGGACGATGGACAAAGGGGCCACCTTGCTGAACAAGGCCAACGGCCGGATCGTGTACCGCTTTCACGCCCGCGATCTGCATCTCGTGATGGGACCGCGTGCGCGAGGAACTTCCGTGCGATTTCGCGTGCTCATCGATGGACAGCCGCCGGGCGCGGCTCACGGAATCGACGTCGACGAGCGCGGCAACGGAACGGTGACCGAACAGCGGATGTATCAGCTGATCCGGCAGCCGAAACCCATCGTGGATCGACAGTTCGAGATCGAGTTTCTCGATTCGGGTGTGGAAGCTTTTTCTTTCACGTTCGGCTGATCCAGCCTGATGCCTACCTCCTATCGCACAGTGAAGGTCGACGGACTTTCCATCTTCTATCGGGAAGCGGGACCGAAGGAATCCCCAACGATTCTCCTGCTCCACGGCCTGCCCTCTTCGTCGCGAATGTTCGAGCCCCTCTTCGCCCGGCTTTCCGATCGTTATCACCTTGTCGCGCCCGATTACCCTGGCTTCGGTCACAGCGACTGGCCGGATCCGAAGACATTCGCGTATACGTTCGATCACTACGCCGAAATCATGAATCGCTTCACCGAAGCGCTCGGACTCTCGCGCTACACGCTTTACCTGCAGGATTACGGTGGCCCCGTGGGTT
>VBCK01000090.1 GCA_005882215.1 Betaproteobacteria bacterium
TTCAGGCTCGAAAGATCGACCCGCACGCCCACGCCCATCGTCGAGGAGACCGCCAGCTTGCGCAGATAGATTCCCTTCACCGACGCCGGCTTGGCCTTCTGCAAGGCGTCCACCAGTGCCGCCAGGTTGCCGCGCAGCTGGTCGGCGTCGAACGAAGCGCGCCCGATCGAGCAGTGGACGATGCCGGCCTTGTCGGCCCGGAACTGGATCTGGCCGGCCTTCGCGTTGCGCACGGCCGCTGCCACGTCGGCGTTGACGGTTCCGACCTTCGGGTTCGGCATCAGGCCGCGCGGCCCCAGGATCTGCCCCAGCTGGCCGACCACGCGCATCGCGTCCGGCGAGGCGATCACCACGTCGAACTCCAGAAAGCCGCCCTTGATCTTCTGCGCCAGATCGTCGAATCCGACCACGTCGGCGCCGGCGGCGCGCGCCTCGTCGGCTTTCGCGCCCTGGGCGAACACCGCCACCCGGACCGAGCGGCCCGTTCCGGCCGGCAGCACCACCGAGCCGCGCACCGACTGGTCCGACTTCTTCGAATCGATGCCGAGCACCACGGCCGTGTCGATCGATTCATCGAACTTGGCGGTCGCGGTTTCCTTCACGATCTTCAATGCATCGGCGAGCGGGTAGAACCGGTTGTGCTCGACCTTGGCGCGGATCTGCCGGGACCGTTTCGATACGGCGCTCATTGTCAACCCTCCACGATGATGCCCATGCTGCGGGCCGACCCGGCGATCGTCTTGACCGCCGCCTCGAGGTTCGCCGCGGTCAGGTCCGGCATCTTCGCCTTGGCGACGTCCTCGGCCTGCGAGCGGGTGATCTTGCCCACCTTATCTGTATGGGGCTTGCTCGAGCCTTTTTCAACCTTGGCGGCCTTCTTTATCAGGACCGTGGCCGGCGGGGTCTTCATCACGAACGTGAAGCTCTTGTCGGCGAACGCCGTGATCACGACCGGGATCGGCAGCCCGGGTTCCATGCCCTGGGTCTGCGCGTTGAAGGACTTGCAGAACTCCATGATGTTCAGGCCGCGCTGGCCGAGCGCGGGCCCGATCGGGGGCGAAGGGTTCGCCTTTCCGGCAGGTACCTGCAGCTTGATGTAGCCGACGACTTTCTTTGCCACGACTGGCTCCTAGCTAAACCTTCTCGACCTGGCTGAATTCCAGTTCCACCGGGGTCGACCGTCCGAAAATCGTGACCGACACGCGCAGCCGGTTCTTCTCGTAGTTGACCTCTTCGACGTTGCCGTTGAAGTCGGTGAACGGCGGCTCCTTGATCCTGACCATCTCGCCCACCTCGAACAGAACCTTCGGGCGCGGCTTTTCGTAGCCCTCCTGCATCCGCTGCAGAATCTCGTCGACCTCGCGCTGCGACAGCGGCGACGGCCGGTTGGCCGTGCCGCCCAGGAAGCCGGTCACCTTGGGCGTCGTCTTCACCAGGTGCCAGGCCTCGTCGGCCATTTCCATCTCGACCAGCACGTAGCCGGAATACAGGCGCCGCTCGGTGATCGCCCGCTTGCCGCCCTTGATTTCGACCACTTCTTCAGTCGGCACCAGGACGCGCCCGAAATGGGCCTGCAGGCCAGCCCGCTCGATTCTTTCCTGCAGCGCGCGCGCCACGCTCTTTTCCATGCCCGAATAGGCGTGCACCACGTACCAGCGCTTGCCGGCGGCACCGTGTGCGCCCGCTGCCGGCGCGGCCTCCGGCGGCGGCGTGCCGGCGGGTTCGGCGTTTTCGATCGAACTGGTCGTATTCATCATTTCCACCCGAGCACCCAGTCGTACAGCAGCTTCTCAACCCCCTTGTCCACCAGAAACAGGAACAGGGCCATAGCGCCCACGAACCCAAATACCACCAGGGTCGTTTTCAGCGTCTCGTCACGAGTCGGCCAGGTGACGCGTTTGGCTTCCTCGTAAGCTTCGCGCGCGAACCCGATGAAGCGCTTGCCGGGCTCGCTGAACCACGCAACCACCAGTCCCAGCACCACGCCCCCGAGCAGCAGCGCCACGCGCAGCACCATCGGCTGCTCGGACCAGAAGCTGAAGCCGACCACTCCGACCAGCATCAGCAGCAGCGCCAGGCCGACCAGCAATTTGTCCGCAGGGCCCGAAACCGTTTCAACGTCCGTCTTGTTCATCAGACCACCGCGCCCGCAGCGGGGCGCCACCTTATTTCAATCACCTTGCGTCTTGCGACGCACGGAATGGACACCATGGCAGGGGCAGAGGGAATCGAACCCCCAACCTTCGGTTTTGGAGACCGACGCTCTGCCAGTTGAGCTATACCCCTAGCAAGCCGTGATGCCTGTTCACGGGGAGTAGCTTCGATCGCACTTCGGCTTGCGACCAGCGCTCTGGAGGCGCGAAGCAGTGCTTCGCGAAACCCCGCCTTCGCCCCCCCGCGGCCGTTACAAGCGTCACAGTTGCAATCAAAAGCCCGTTCCCCAAGCAACCCTAAAACCCTTTATTCCAGAATCTTTGCCACGACGCCGGCGCCGACGGTTTTGCCGCCTTCGCGCACCGCAAAGCGCAGCCCCTGGTCCATCGCGATCGGCTGGATCAGCGTCACCACCATCTTGATGTTGTCGCCCGGCATCACCATCTCGGTGCCCGCCGGCAACTGCACCGACCCCGTCACATCGGTCGTGCGAAAGTAAAACTGCGGCCGGTAACCATTGAAAAACGGCGTGTGCCGCCCGCCTTCTTCCTTGCTCAGCACATACACCTCGCACTCGAACTTCGTGTGCGGCGTGATCGACCCCGGCTTGGCCAGCACCTGGCCGCGCTCGACCTCCTCGCGCTTGGTCCCCCGCAGCAGCACCCCCACGTTGTCCCCCGCCTGCCCCTCATCGAGCAGCTTGCGGAACATCTCCACCCCCGTGCAGGTCGTCTTGATCGTCGGCTTCAGACCCACGATCTCGATCTCATCGCCCACCTTCACGATGCCCCGCTCCACCCGCCCCGTCACCACCGTGCCGCGCCCCGATATCGAAAACACGTCCTCGATCGGCATCAGAAACGGCTGGTCTATGGCCCGCTTCGGCTGCGGTATGTAGCTGTCCAGCGCTTCGGCCAGCTTCATGATCGACTGCTCCCCCAGCTCCCCCTTGTCCCCCTCCAGCGCCAGCTTGGCCGCCCCCTTCACAATCGGAATCGTGTCGCCCGGAAAATCGTACTTGCTCAACAGCTCCCGCACCTCCAGCTCCACCAGCTCCAGCAGCTCCGCATCGTCCACCATGTCGCACTTGTTCATGTACACCACGATGTACGGCACCCCAACCTGCCGCGCCAGCAAAATGTGCTCCCGCGTCTGCGGCATCGGCCCGTCCGCCGCCGACACCACCAAAATCGCTCCGTCCATCTGCGCCGCACCCGTGATCATGTTCTTCACATAGTCCGCGTGCCCCGGACAGTCCACGTGCGCATAGTGCCGCTTGGCCGTCTGGTACTCCACGTGCGCCGTGTTGATCGTGATCCCGCGCGCCTTCTCCTCCGGCGCATTGTCAATGTCGTCGTACTTCTTCACATCCCCGCCAAACTTCGCCGCCAGCACCGCCGTCATCGCCGCCGTCAGCGTCGTCTTCCCATGGTCCACGTGCCCGATCGTGCCTACATTCACGTGCGGCTTGGTCCGCTCAAATTTGCCCTTGGCCATGTCGCCGGCTCCTCGTCGATCCTGTCCTCATTGTTGGCATTTCATCGTTCACGTGTTGCCGCGCCGCCGCTCACGCGCAGCGACGCCTGATGCATGGTGCCCATGGCGCGGATCGAACGCGCGACCTCTCCCTTACCAAGGGAGTGCTCTACCACTGAGCCACATGGGCTGCTTTTCGTGCGACCATCGAAGCTTGGAGCGGGTGAAGGGAATCGAACCCTCGTCATAAGCTTGGAAGGCTTCTGCTCTACCATTGAGCTACACCCGCGTACAAGCGGCGCGCTGCGCCCCCGCGGGCGGCGCCGTTTCCCGCACCCCGCAAAACCGATTGGTTGAATTTGAACGTTCCCTGTACCTGCGTCCCGCCATTCGCTTCCGTCCGCCCGACGGTGCCGGCTGCGCCGCCCCTCACCAGCCCGAACCGCGCTGAAGCAAGATATCTGCTGGTGGAGGAGGTTGGATTCGAACCAACGTAGGCGCAAGGCCAACAGATTTACAGTCTGCCCCCTTTAACCACTCGGGCACCCCTCCGAGGGAACCGCAAATTATCTTAGCTGCGGCTCCCCCTGTCAAATTCGCTGCGCTGCGGCGGGCGGTATCGGACCGGCTCGACAGTCGGTGGCCAAGTCACCTGTGTGAGTGTGTGTGCTCACTAACGCCGTGCGTCAATTGGGCGCGGGCTCTGACCGGCTTGCCAGCCGTAGCTGCGCAGCAGC
This sequence comes from Betaproteobacteria bacterium, assembly GCA_005882215.1. GTDB lineage: Bacteria > Pseudomonadota > Gammaproteobacteria > Burkholderiales > Burkholderiaceae_F > VBCK01. The sequence goes on from VBCK01000090.1 coordinate 4,368, forward strand.
ATAGGCTGGGAGGCACTAACTCTACATCTGCCGGAACAGATGCGTGAAGCTGCGGCTGACCTCGAGCTTTTGCGGGTGGTTTTTGAAGGTCACCAGCTGGCGGCCCCGCAGATCGCGCACCACGCCGGCCATCGCCCGCACGTTCACGATCGTGGAGCGGTGAATCTGCCAGAACAGCGCCGGGTCGAGCTGCTCGGCCAGCTCCCGGATCGGTACCCGGATCAGCGCTTCGTAAGCCTCCGTTTGAACGCGCGTGTATTTCTCGTCGGACACGAAAAACAGGATCTCGCCGACCGGAATCATCCGCAACTGCTGACCGATCGTGGCCTGTATCCATTGCAGGTGCGGCTGGCCCCGCTGCCCCGAGGCGACCGTGTCCAGCTTGCGCGAGAGCTGGTCCAGCAGCGCGCCAAGGTCGGGCGGCGGCGCCTGCAGCCGTTGCTTCAGCCGGCTGACCGTGACCTCCAGCCGGGCAATCTCCGCCGGCTTCAGCACGTAGTCGACGGCGCCCTGCTCGAAAGCCTCGATCGCGAACTCGCCGTAGGCGGTCACGAAGACGATATGGCAGTCGCTGCCGATTGCGCGGGCCGCTTCGACGCCGCTCATACCCGGCATCCGAATGTCGAGAAAGGCAAGATGCGGCCGCAACTGCTGCACCAGCTCGACCGCCTCCTGCCCGTTCTTCGCCTCGGCAACGACTTCAAGCTCCGGCCAGACCTCGGTCAGCCGGGCGCGCAACTGCTCGCGCATCAGTCGCTCGTCGTCGGCGATGATCGCGCGTGCCGCGGTCATGGTCGCGATGGCGCAGGCAAGGCCGATCAGGCCGGCTGGGGCGAGGACTGCGGCGCCGGCTCGGCCACGCCGACCGTGTACGGCACCTGAATCGTCGCGATCGTCCCGCTCGGGGAATTCGCCTCGATCGTCAAGCGGCCGCGCGCACCGAACAGCGCCTGGAGCCGCTCCCGCACGTTGTTCAAACCCACGCCGCCGCCGCCGGAGCCGGCGGCGCCGAATCCGAGGCCCGTATCGCTGACGACAACCCGCAGGTTGCCGTTGACCACATCTGCGCTCAAGGTCAGCACTCCGCCTTCCGGCTTCGGCTCCAGCCCATGCTTGATCGAATTCTCCACCAGCGTCTGCAGCATCATCGGCGGAAAGGCGGCCGTCGACAAGCCGGCCGGCATCGTAATTGCGAACTGCAGCCGATCGTCCATCCGAACCTTCAGGATCTCCAGGTACGAACGGCACTGCGCCATTTCCTGGCCGAGCGTCGAAGACGCCTGCCTCATCTGGGGCAGCGCCGCGCGCAGGTACTGGATCAGGTTCTTCTGCATCCGGGAGGCGCGTGCCGGATCGGTCTCGATCAGGTAGTCGACCGAGGCGAGCGTGTTGAACAGGAAGTGCGGCTCGACCTGGGCCTGCATCGTTTTCAGCTGCGCTTCGGCCAGCTGGCGCTTCAGGCCTTCCTCGGCGGCCGCGGCGTCGGCCGCCTCCGCCCGCGACTCGGCCCGGCGCTTGGAACCGAGCGCGATCTTCATGATCAGCATCGCAAACACCAGCATCAGCACCCAGTCGGCCACATCCGGCCAGCGGCTCGGCTCGTCCGGGCGATCCGTCTTCAGGCGCTCCACCTTGCGATCGACCTGCTCCTGAACGATCTGCTCGATCTGCTCCTTCGCGGCTTCGACCGCCTCGGCCACCTTTTCCGGGTCGTTGATCACGCCGGGCGGCACCGTCACCTTGGCGGACCCCGAGCCTTCAGCCGCCTTGTCCGATCCGGACGCTGCCGGCGATTTCGGCCCTTCTGCACCGGCCTTCGGCGCTGCCTCTTCCACGCTCACGCCGTGCCGGTCGATCACGACCTTGCGCCCGTGCCGGTCGGCCTCGATCCGCACCCCGTTTTCGTCGATCTGGACCTTGGGCTGCGCCGCAGCGGGCTGATCCTGCGAGGGCCGGCTGATGCGCAGCCCGTCGGAATCGACCGAGATCTTCACTTCCACCGGGAGGTGGGTGTCGTGCTTATGCGTCTTGCGCGCCGAGAAGAAGATGTCATCGGCCAACGCGGCCAACATCAACATCAGCAACGACAGCAGGATGAACTTGCCCCACCCGATCGACGCCAGCCAGTTGCCGATGCGCGCCGCCGCCTCGGCCACGAACTGCGCCAGCGCGCGGCGGCGCTCAGCCCGTCCGTTTGCGGCCATGCGATCGGCGGCGGCCACGTCTGGCGGCGGGGTCGGATTTGCTGCGCCGGGCTGCGGATCGGTCATCGTCACATCGAAGCGTCGAAATCAGCTCGAACTGTACGACCCTGCTGCCGCCCGCGGGACCCGAATACGACAGGCCGCAACTTCCGGGGGTCGGACTGCACAGGCGCGCGCTCGGCGACGATCCGTCGCGCTGTGCTGCGCGGCGCAATTTTGCCGTTTTTCAAGTGGCATATCATTGCCCGATCCAGTATCGAAGCTCTGCGCGATGGCCACTGACGACGCCCACAATCCGATGGGCACCGACGGTTTCGAGTTCGTCGAATACGCGGCCCCCGATCCGGCGGCGCTCGGTGCGCTGTTCGAAAGCCTGGGGTTCGTCGCGCTGGCGAAGCACCGCCACAAGCGGGTGACGCTGTACCGCCAGGGCGACATCAATTTCATCATCAACTCGGAGCCGGATTCGTTCGCGCAGCGCTTCGCCCGCCTTCACGGACCTTCGATCTGCGCGATCGCGCTGCGCGTGCAGGACGCCGCGCACGCGTACCGCCGCGCGCTCGAGCTTGGAGCCTGGGGCTTCGATTCCCGATCCGGCCCGATGGAACTGAACATTCCGGCGATCAAGGGCGTCGGCGACAGCCTGATCTATTTCGTGGACCGCTGGCGCGGCAAGAACGCGGCGCAGTCCGGCTACCGTCCAGGCCGCATCGGCGACATCGGTATCTACGACGTCGATTTCGAACCGCTCGAACGGCCCGGACACGACGGCGACCTGCAGCCGGCCGGCGCCGGGCTGCAGCAGATCGACCATCTGACGCACAACGTGCACCGCGGCCGGATGAAGGAGTGGGCCGAGTTCTACCAGCGCCTGTTCAACTTCCGCGAAGTGCGCTACTTCGACATCGAGGGCCGGCAGACCGGTCTGAAGAGCAAGGCGATGTGCAGCCCGTGCGGCAAGATCCGGATTCCGATCAACGAGAGTTCGGATGACCATAGCCAGATCGTCGAGTACCTGGACCAGTACCACGGAGAGGGCATCCAGCACATCGCGCTGGGGACCTCGGACATCTATCACGCGGTGGCCGCGCTGCGCGCGCGCGGCGTACAGTTCCAGGACACGCCGGACACCTACTTCGAGGCGATCGACACGCGCCTGCCGGGGCACGGCGAGCCGCTCGAGGAGCTGCGCCGCCTGCGCATTCTGATCGACGGCAATCCGAACGCGGCCCGCAAGGAGGTGCTGCTGCAGATCTTCACGCGCGATGTGATCGGACCCATTTTCTTCGAGATAATCCAGCGCAAGGGCCACGAAGGGTTCGGCGAAGGCAACTTCCAGGCTCTGTTCGAATCGATCGAGCTCGATCAGATCCGGCGCGGCGTTCTGAAGCCGCACGCGGTCGTGTGAAGGTGTCCGAAGCAGACGCGGCCGACGCTCGGTTGCTTGCATTCAGGAAATGCCATGACGATGACCCCAGTGACCTACGGCGGATCGCGGCGCCCTCCACGCGGCGACTACTCGGTGGCGCGCCAGGACTACACCTGCGACCAGGCCTGGGACAGCTACACGCCGCAGCAGCACACGCTGTACGCGCGACTGTATGCGCGGCAGTTGCGGCTGGTGCACGGGCGCGCCTGCGATGAGTTCCTGCAGGCGCTCGCGCATCTGGACATGGGGGGCGGTATTCCCCGCTTCGAGCACGTATGCGACCGTCTCGCCAATGCCACCGGCTGGCAGATCGTCGCTGTTCCGGGCCTGATCCCGGAGGATGCGTTCTTCCGGCTGTTGGCGCAGCGCCGCTTCCCGGTCACCGTCTGGCTGCGCACGCCGGAGGAATTCGACTACATCGTCGAGCCCGATCTGTTTCACGATCTGTTCGGACACGTACCGCTGCTGTTCGATCCGGTGTTCGCCGACTACATGCAGGCGTACGGTGAAGGAGGGCTGAAGGCGCAGCGGCGCAACGCGCTCGAGCTGCTGGCGAGGTTGTACTGGTACACGGTCGAATTCGGGCTGATCGACACGGCGCGCGGCCTGCGCGTCTATGGCGCCGGCATCCTGTCCTCGCCCGGCGAACTGGAGCGGGCGCTGCCCGACCCCAATCCGGTGCGGATCGGCTTCGATCTGCGCCGCGTGCTGCGCACCCAGTACGAGATCGACGACTTCCAGAAGACCTACTTCGTAATCGACAGTTTCGCGCAACTGTTCGAGCAGACCGCCCAGGACTTCGCGCCGATCTACGAGGAACTGCTGCCGCTGCCGTCCTACCCGTCCGATCGCGCCCAACCGGGCGACCGCCTGTACGGCGCCCGTGCCACGTCCAGCTAGCTACTGGGCGCTCGGCGTGCCGGTTACCTCGCGACGTCCGGGCGGACCGCGGGGCGGCTCGGGCCGCGGTGGCGGCACCGCGACCTGTGATCGCCCGCCGCCCACACGGCGTGCCGGGGATGGGGATGCGTCCTGGCTGGGTGCGGTCAATACGTTGCCGTGCCGCTCGAAGCTCGCGCCCTGGGCCGCTCCGGGACCGGCCAACGCGGCCATCGGGGCACTGGGCACGCGCAATTGGCGCCGCACTCCGCCGGAGTCCAGCGTTACGCTGCCCGGGTCCACGTTAACCAGCGTGGAGCCCGGGGCAACCTCCTGGCCCAGCCGGACTGCCTTGGCCGGCCGGTCGCCCACCACGAACACGGCCGCGGAGTCGCGGCCGGCCGCGAAAACACCGGCCAGCTGAATATTGCCGATCGGCCCAGTGACGGGCTCCACCTGACCGAATGCCCGCGCCAGCAGCACCGGGTCGGGATCGCGAACGGTCATCGACCGCACCGGGGCCGGCGCAGGCGTCGGGGGCGGCGTCATCAGCCGGATCGCCCCGTAAGCCAGCTGCGCGCAGGCCAACGCCGCACCAAAGAAATGAATCAGCAATCGACTCAGATTGGCGAACATGCAGATCGCACTGCGATTTTCAGGCGCCTCCGTGCGGCCGAGCGCATCCTTGCGATCCGGTGCCGCGCTGCCGGCCCACGCCAAGGCGGCCCCACGGTATCATGCGCGCCCCGGCTTGGCGAATGCAAAAAACCTTGCTGCCTCAACCATTTCCGTTCACATCTTCAGTCGATCCCTAGATGCGGTACCTGCCTGCTTCGCGCTCGACTCCGTGTCGGATGCGCGGGTTCACGCTGATCGAGATCATCGTGGTGATCACGATCATGGCGATCATGGCCGCCTTGATCGTGCCACGCGTGGTCGGCCGGACCGACGACGCCCGGATTGCGGCCGCGCGACAGGACATCGCCACGCTGACGAATGCGCTGAAGCTGTACCGCCTGGACAATGGGCGCTACCCGACGACGGAACAAGGCTTGCGCGCGCTGGTCGAAAAACCGACCGTGGACCCGATTCCGACCAACTGGAAGGCCGGCGGGTATCTGGACTCGCCGACGGTGCGCAAGGACCCCTGGAGCAACGACTACCAGTACCTGAATCCCGGTCTGCACGGCGAAATCGACGTGATGAGTTTCGGTCGGGACGGCCAGCCCGGCGGCGAGGGCCCGGATGCGGATATTGGCAGCTGGACACAGTAGCGCGACCTCCTGGTGCGTGAGATGTCAGCTTCGATTGCACCGCGGCTCATGACAGAAAATCGGGAGGATCGGCTTCGAGGGGGGACTGCGTCCCTGTCGCAGACTCCCATTTGCGACCATCCACGGTGCGCCTTGCAAGGCGCACCGGCTCCGGCGGCGCGAAGCAGTGCTTCGCGAAACCCCGCCTTCGCCCCCCCGCGGCATTCACAAGTGTCACAGCAGCGGACAAGCGCTGTCGCTGCTCTTAGGGGACAAGCCTTTGGCTTCACGCTGCTGGAGATCCTGATCGTACTGGTGCTGATCGCGGTGCTGACCTCGGTGATCTCGCTCAGCACAGCGCGCGATCCGCGCCAGTCGCTGACCGAACAGGCGCAGCGCCTTGGCCTGCTGCTGACGCTGGCCAGCGATGAGACGCGGATCCGCCAGCAGCCGATTTCCTGGGAAGGCGACCTGAAGGGCTATCGGTTCCTCAGCGAAGCTGGCGGCGAGCGTCGATTGCTCGGCGACGACGACCTGCTGCACGAACGCGCCTGGCAACGGCCGCTGACACGGCTGGCGATCTCGCGCGAAGGCCAGTTGCAACAGGCGCTGCTGAGCCCCGACGCGGCGACGCTGCGGCTGTCGATCGGGCGCGAGTGGGTGCAGCCGCGGTGGCGGATCGAGATGGCCGACGGCGTTGTGGATGTCGCGGTCGAGTTCGACGAGAACGGAATTGGCGGCGTCGCGAACCGTTGAACCGGGCTGCGCCGGGTTCACGCTGCTCGAGGTGCTGGTCGCGCTGGTCGTGATCGGCGTGGTGTTGCTGGCCGCCGTGCGCGGCGCGATGGCACTGACCAACAGCGCCCGCGACGTCCGCACCAAGCTGCTGGCGGTGCTGACCGCCGAAAACCGCCTTGTCGAGCTGCGTCTGGCGGGCACGCAGCTGATGGTAGGCGTGAACCAGCAGGACTGCCAACAGGGCGGCCTGAAATTCGTATGCGAACAGTCGATCGAGTCGACGCCCAACCCGTTCTTCCGACGGGTCCAGGTGCGCGTGCTGAATTCGGACTCCGGATCGGAGCGCGAATACGCGCTGCTGATGACCGTGTTGCCGAGCAACTGAGAGCCCGCGTCGCGATGATCACCCGACCCTTGCGCCGCATCGCGGGTCCGCCGGCCGGCCGTCACGCGCCGCACGGGTTCACGCTGGTCGAGCTGCTGGTCGCGATCTGGATCATGTCGATCGTGTCGATCATCGCGTGGCGCGGTTTGTCGGCGCTGGTTGCAACACGTGACCGGCTCGGGCCGGAGGCCGACGACGTGCGTGCCGTCCTGACCGGGTTCGGTCAGATGGAGCGCGACCTGGCGCATGCCGCCGGCCCGGTGCTGGGATCCACGTCCGCCCTGCCGGTCAGCGTGCAGATCGTCGATGGCGCGCCCGCGCTGCAGGTGCTGCGATTTTCCGAGCCGCTGGCCAATGGCGCCAGCGCGGTGCAACTGGTGACGTACTCGGTGATGGACGGCGCCCTGTCGCGCCGGTGCTCGCCGCCGGCGCGCAGTGTCCAGGCCGCGCTGGGCGCGGCGCCGGCGACGGTGCGGCTGCTGGGCGGCGTCACCTCGATGCAGGTGCGCGTATGGCGCGTCAACGAGGGCTGGGTGGTGCCGGATTCGAAAGGCACTCCGTTCCCCGGCGTGGAAGTGGTGCTGACGCGAGGCGACGGCACCACGCTGCGGCGGGTGATGCTGGTGGGGTAAGCGGCGGCCAATATGGTTGACAGTCCACACGCCGCCCTCACACCCGGCCCCTCTCCCGCGGGGGTGAGAGTCCGCGGGGCTGCCTTGCTGATGGCCCTGGTCGTCGCGGCGATCGCCACGCTGATCGTCAGCGGCCTGTTCTGGCGCCAGTTCGTGCTGGTGCGAACGATCGAGAACCAGCAGTTGATGTCGCAAAGCCGCCTGCTGCTACGCGGCGCGCTCGACTGGGCCGGAGCGATCCTGCGCGAAGACGCGGCCCGCAAGCCTTACACCGCACTGACCGAGCCGTGGGCGCAGCCGTTGGCCGAAACGCGCCTGGATGACCTCGGCGAAAGCTCGGCGCTCGCCTCGCAGGCGTCGATGTCGGGCGCGATCGAGGACGCGCAGTCGAGGCTGAACCTGCGCAACCTGGTGGGTGTCGACGGTGCACCCGATGACGCGCAGCGCGCCGTGCTGGCACGCCTGGCCTCCGAGCTGTCGCTGCCACAGCCAACTGCGGACCTGATTTCGGCGTATGCCGTCCAGGCGTTCGGTCCGGTCGCTTCTGTGCAGTCCGCCAGTGCACAGCCTGGCAGCCCAGCGACCCCCTTACCGCTGGTTTTCCCCGAGGACATAGCCCGGATTCCGGGGCTGGACCCGTCCGTGGCCCCGCGTTTGGCGCCGTACGTGGTGGTGCTGGACGGGCGCACGCCGGTGAACTTCAACACGGCCTCGGCCGAGCTGATCGCGGCCGAAATGGAAGGCCTGTCGCTGGCGAACGCGCGCGCCCTCGTGGCCGATCGGGATCGGATTCCCTTTGTGAACACCGGGGACTCGCGCCTGCAGCGACGGGACGCAAGCTTCCGGGCCGGTGACGTGTCGGTCATCTCGAACTACTTTTTCATCCGCGGGCAGATCAAGCTGCTGCGCGCCGACACGCGGATGGAAGCGCTGGTAAAGCGCACGGCCCCTGGCCAGCCCGGTAAGGGCGATGTCTTGTGGGAGCGCGAACTATGAGACGGGGAGCCGCGCAGCGCCTGCTCGCCTTCCTGCCGCCGCGGCGCGCGTTGCTGGAGGGCGGCGGGCGCGGGTCGTTGAGCGCGGCCACCGTGGTCGGCTACGGGGGCATCGACGCTTCGCTGCAGCCCTGCAGCGCGGGCGATGCGCCGCTGTCGCTGCTGCCCAGGGCCCAATCGGTCGACCTGGTGTTCGACGCCGCGGACGTGTTCACCGCGCTGCTCGATGCGCCCCGGATGTCGGAGGCACGGCTGCGGCAGGCGTTGCCGAGCCTGGTCGAGGAACGGCTGCTGTCGGACGCTGCCGACTGTCATCTGGCCTACGCGATCGGGGTCACGGCCGGAACCTCCACGCAAGTCACAGCGGCCGCGATCGATCGGGTCACGCTGACGCGTGCGCTGGAGGCCGCCTCCGAGGCTGAGCTGCGGCCGCGCAGCGCCTACAGCGCCCTGTATGCGATCCCGCCGCCTGCGGGCGCCACCTTATCGGTCCGGATCGACAGGAGTCGCGGCACCGTGCGCACGGGCGAGCACTCCGGATTCGCCTTCGATCTGGACGACGAGCCGCCGGCAGCGTTGTCGATCGCGATTCAACAACTCGGAATCCTCCGGATTCACGCCTACGGGCGCGAGGCGGCACGCCTGGTGCCGTTCGCTTCCCGGCTGGGCGTCGAGGTGGTCGACTTGAGGCGGGATTTCGACCCGGCCTCGATCTCGAGCGCGGTCAACCTGCTGCAGGGCCGCTTCGCTCCGGCAGGTCGCCTCGGAATGCCGACCGTCACCGCGCTGGTGCGCAGCGGCCACCTGAAACCGTTGCTGCCCTGGGCCGCGGTCTGGCTGGTAATTTTCCTGATCGGGTTGAACGCGTACCGCTGGAAACTGGAGTCGGAGGCCAGTGCGGTCAAATCCTCGATGCGCACCGCCTTTCGCAGCGCCTTTCCGAACGAGCCTTTTTCGGATCCGGTGGCGCAGACGAAAATCCACCTGCGCGAGTTGCGCGCACGCGCGGGCCAATCCTCGCCGGACGACTTCTCGGTACTTAATGCACAGGCCGGGCAGCTCCTCTCGAGCGCGCCGGTCGGAGCGCTGGCGGGCGTCGAGTACCGCGACGCGGCGTTGACGCTGAAGTTCAAGCCCGGCACCGCCAGCACGGCCGGATTTCAGAATGCGCTGCGAGCCCAGGCCGTGCAGCAGGGTCTCGATCTGCGCTTCAACGCCGACGGCTCGGCGCACATCGTTCCGATTGCCCCATGAAGCTGGCAGCGTTGCGTCAGTTCTGGTCCGAACGCGAGTCGCGCGAGCAGGCCGTGCTGGCGACGGGAGCGTTTCTGGTCGGCGCCGTGCTGCTCTACCTGATGATCGAGCCGGCGTTTTCTGCGATCGGCAAGCTGCAGCGCTCGCTGCCCAATACACGCGATCAGTCGGCGCAGTTGGAGGCCTTGCTATCCGAGGTGCGCGCGCTGAAATCCAGGCCTGCGGTGGCCGGTGCCAGTGGCGCTGATACGCCGGCCGCAATCGAGCAATCGCTGGCCGCTGCCGGGCTGAAAGCCGCGCGCGTCGTTCCGCTGGCCGATGGTGCGCTGCAGCTGACCTTTGCCAACGTCCCATATGCCACGTGGTCGGTCTGGCTCGCCAGCGCCGAGCGAGAGCTCGGTATGCACGCGATCGCGGTCGACGATATGGAACGGATCGGCCACGCTGGTACTGGCCACCGGACAGGACCGCGGTGATGCGCGCGCCGGCCTGCCGGATCCGCTTTCGTGGAGCCTGAGCCCTTGGCCGCTCTTGTCCGGAACCTTGCAGCTGACGCTGCGTCATCCTTCGGCGTTGGCGACGCCGGTGCGCGTCAATGCCTACGCAGATGGCAGGCTGCAGGTGGGGCCCGCGACCCTAAGGTTGCCGGCCGCGATGCTGGCTGGCTTGGGGGCACCGTGGAACACCGTGCGCCCCGGCGGCATTGTCAGCCTGCACACCGATGGGCTCGAGGTTGCGCGGGGACACGGTCGAGGTAATCTGAATGTCGAATGGGAATATGCCTCCAGCGCGCTGACGCCGGTGGCCCCGATTGGACATTACCGGCTGGAGGCATCGGGCGAATACCCGGGAACGCGCCTCGAACTTCAGACGATTGCCGGACCCCTCGAGCTGACCGGCAGTGGCACAATCATCGAGGGTGGGCACCTACGCTTTCATGGGATAGCCCGACCCCTGGCAGACGCCGACCCGGCGACCAAGACCCAGCTGACCGGCCTGATCTCGCTGCTGGGACGCCGCGAGGGCGACGCGGCTATTTTGAGCTTCGGATCGTGACATGAAGCCTCGGCGCGCACATTCGCAAGTCCAGGCCGGCGCGGCGGCTCGCGCGGCGGTGCGCGCGCTTGCGCTGGCGCTGCTGGTCGGCGTGCCGATCGCGCGCGCCGCCGACCCGGCCCGTGGTCCGACTCCCCGTGCCGCAGCGCGCGCCAGCGAGGGCGAATCCGTCGTTCTGAATTTCGTCAACGCCGATCTGGAGGCCGTGGTGCGGGCGGTCGGCCAGTTCACGGGCCGCACGTTCGTGATCGACCCGCGTGTGAAAGGAACGCTGACGCTGGTAACGGAGCGGCCGGTTACGCGCCAGCAGGCGTTCGAGCAACTGCTGTCGGCGCTTCGGCTGCAGGGCTTCACGCTGGTCGAGTCGAACGAGGGCGGCGGCGTAGCGCGGATCCTGCCGGAGGCCGACGCCAAGCTTCAGGGCGGGCGCGTGGTCACGCCGGCAGGGTATGCCCCGCGCGGCGACCAGGTGCTTACGCAGGTGTTTCGCCTGCAGTACGAGTCGGCCACCAACCTGGTGCCGGTGCTGCGACCGCTGATCGCTCCGAACAACACGATTTCGGCCTACCCGGCCAATAACACGCTCGTGATCACCGACTACGCGGAGAACCTTCGCCGCCTGGCGCGGATCATCGAGGCGATCGATTCGCCGGCCACCTCGGAAGTCGAGGTCGTTGCGTTGAAATATGGCCTTGCGACCGACGTGGCGACGATCCTGAACAAGATACTGGACGAAGGCGCGCGCAGCTCCGGGCAGGCCGCGGACCCCGGCCAGCGCGTCGCGGTCCTGGCCGAACCGCGCACCAACATGCTGATCCTGCGCGCTGCCAGCCGGGCGCGGCTGGATCAGGCCAAGGAGCTGATCGCCCGCTTCGACCAACCCAACCTGACGCCCGGCAATATCAACGTCGTTTACCTGCGCAACGCGCAGGCGGTCAAGCTGGCGCCGCTGCTGCGCGCGGTCCTCTCGAGCGATCCGTCGTTCATGCAGCAGGCCGGCGGCAGCGGGCTGACGGTGACCCCGATGAGTTCGTCGCTCGGCGCCCAGTCCGGAACGAGCCCGCAGGGTGGGTCGACCCAGGGTACGCAGCAGCAAAGCAGCTCGTCCGGTGCCAGTTACTCGTCGGGCGGAGGCGGCGGCTCCGCAGGCGGGGTCGCTGGGATGATCCAGGCCGATCCCGCCACCAATTCGCTGATCATCTCGGCGCCCGAACCTCTGTACCGGAATATCCGCTCGATCATCGATCGGTTGGACGTTCGGCCGGCCCAGGTGATGATCGAGTCGCTCGTAGTCGAACTGACCGGGCAGAAGGCCGCCGAATTCGGCATTCAGTGGCAGGCACTGAATGGGCTGACCAACGTCAGCAACGGAAACACGACCCAATTCGTCGGCGGCACCAACTTCTCAAACGGTACGGGAGCCGGTTCGAATATCGTTGGGCTGTCCGGGAGCATCTTGACGCCGGCCCCAGGACTGAACCTCGGCATCATCCAAGCCCCAGATCACCGAAGGCGGCGCGGTGCGGCTGGCCATCTATATAGAAGATTCCTCGGTGGTCTCGGGCACTTCGGCCAACAACCCGGTGCTGAACAAGCGCAGCTTCCAGACCAACGTGATCGTCGAGGACGGCAGCTTCGTCGTGATCAGCGGGCTGATCCAGGACCAGGCCGACGAGAGCCAGAGCAAGGTGCCCGTGCTGGGGAACCTGCCGCTGATCGGCCGGCTGTTCCGCTACGACACGCGCGACCACATCAAGACGCAGACGATGGTGTTCCTGCGGCCCACGATCATCCGCGACGAGTCGGCAGCGAGCGAGATTGCACTGAGCCGCTACGACTACATGCGCGGCCAGGTCGCGCAATCGCACCAGGGCAGTCTGGCGCCGCTGCCCGACCTGTCGGTCGAGGACCTGCCGCCGGCTCCGCCGCCTGGGCGTCCGAAGGCGGCGCCGTCCCCACCCGCTGCGCCCGGCAGGCCGTCCGGGGCTGAATCGGCGCCGATGGCGCCGCAACCTGCGCCGCACACCGCGACGCCGCAATCAAGGGCGCCCGGCCCGCAGGACCCGACCGCTGCGCCGGTCGCCGCGGCTGCCCCCACGCTGACGCTGCCGGCGCTCGCCGCCGTCACAGCGCAGCCGGCCCTCACGGCGCCCGCGCTTGCCAGCCCGGTCAAGACAGCCCCCTACCAGCTGATCCAGGTCTCGGCCGTGCCGGACATCGGCCGCGGCCGGCAGCTGCAGCAGCGGCTCAGGCAGGCGGGATTCGACTCGTACTGGGAAAGCGTGCGCACCGCCGAGGGTGACGTGGTGCGGATACGCGTCTCGGTGGAGCGACGGGCCAGCAAGATCACCGACGCGCTCTCGATGCTGCGCCGGCTCGGATACGAGCCGGTGCTGGTCGGCCAGTAGCGCCAGGAACACCGGATGGCTGTCGCCCAGCGTTTCGTTCCATACGCATTCGCCCGGGACAACCTGATCCTGCTGCGGCCGCTGTCGGAGCGCGACGCGGAGGTCTGGATCGGCGATTCGACCTCGATGACGGCGCTCAATGAAGTGATGAGGGTATTCCCGGGCCGCGTGCGGACCGTGGTGGTCGCCGTCGACAAGCTGTCGCAGGCGATCTCGCAGGCGTACGCGCACCATGAGGGATCGGCCCAACAGGTGGTGGGCGATATCGAAGGCGAATTCGACATCTCCCGGATGATGCAGGAGGTGCCGGACATCGAGGATCTGCTGGAGACGGCCGACGACGCGCCGATCATCCGGATGATCAACGCGCTGCTGACGCAGGCCACGCGCGACGGCGCTTCGGACATCCACATCGAGGCATTCGAGAACACCTCGCTGGTGCGCTTCCGGGTCGACGGCACGCTGCGCGACGTGGTGCGGCCCAAACGCGCGCTGCACGCCGCGCTGGTGTCGCGGATCAAGATCATGGCGCAGCTCGATATCGCGGAGAAGCGCCTGCCGCAGGATGGCCGGATCGCGCTGCGGGTGGGTGGACGCGCACTGGATGTGCGCGTCTCGACCCTTCCGACCGGGCATGGTGAGCGCGTGGTGCTGCGGCTGCTTGAAAAGGACCTGGCGCGCTTGGACCTGACCAACCTGGGGATGTCCGACCGCACGCTGGTCGGCTTCGACCGGCTGGCGCACCAGCCGCACGGCATCGTGCTGGTGACCGGACCGACCGGTTCTGGCAAGTCCACGTCGCTGTACGCAGCGATCCGGCGCCTGGATTCGACCACGACCAACATCATGACGGTCGAGGACCCGATCGAGTACGACATCGAAGGGATCGGGCAGACCCAGGTCAATCCGAAGATCGAGATGACGTTTGCACGGGCGCTGCGCTCGATCCTGAGGCAGGATCCGGACGTCGTGATGATCGGCGAGATCCGGGACCTGGAGACCGCCCAGATCGCGGTGCAGGCGTCGCTCACCGGTCACCTGGTGCTCGCCACCCTGCATACGAACGATGCGTCCTCGGCCGTCACGCGGCTGATCGACATGGGGGTCGAGCCGTTCCTGCTCGCCTCCTCGTTGCTCGGAGTACTGGCGCAGCGCCTGATCCGCAAGCTGTGTCCGAACTGCAAGCAGCCCGATCCGTCGGGGCGGGGTTTTGTTCCGGCCGGCTGTGCGCAATGCGGGCAGACCGGCTATCAGGGTCGCACCGGAATCTACGAGCTGCTGGCCCTTGACGACGCGTTGCGCGCGCTGGTGCATCGCGGCGCCGCCGACGCCGAGATCCGCGCGGCCGGCGAGGCGGGCGGGATGGTGCCGCTGCGCTCGGACGCGATGCGCTGGATCGCAGCCGGGCTGACCTCGCAGGAGGAAGTCCTGCGCGTCACGCGCGATTAGTTTCCGCGGCGGGAATGGTTAGTCGCACCTCCGACTCGGAACACTAGCCTTGGCTGCTTTTCGATACAGCGCGGTCGATCCGAACGGCCGTGAGCAATCCGGCGTGCTGGAGGCCGACAGCGCGCGCGCAGCGCGCCAGCTGCTGCGCGCGCGCGGACTGGTCGCGCTGAACGTGCAGGCGGTGCTGTCCGGCAGAGCCCGCCCGGGCGCCGGCTCGGTGTTCGGGCGCCGGCTGTCACAAACCGAGCTGTCGGTGCTGACGCGGCAACTGTCCAGCCTGCTGAACGCGGCATTGCCGGTAGCCGACGCGCTGAACGTGCTGGTGGAACAAAGCGAGCGGCAGTCGCTGCGCGAACTGATGGCGGCCATTCGCACCGACGTGCTGGGCGGCTCCTCGCTGTCGGCCGCGCTGGCGCGCCACCCGCGCCAGTTTCCCGACCTGTACCGGGCGCTGATCGCGGCCGGCGAGGAGTCGGGCCAGCTCGGCGCCGTGCTGTCGAGCCTGGCCGACTTCATCGAGGAGCGGGCCCGGCTGCAGCAGAAGATCTCGCTGGCGTTCGTCTATCCGACCATCGTCACCGCGGTTGCGCTGCTGGTCGTCATCGGGCTGCTGACCTATGTGGTGCCGCAGGTGGTGCAGGTGTTCACGCAGACGCGCCAGAGCCTGCCGCTGCTGACCCGGATCATGATCGCGCTGTCGGATTTCGTCCGCAACGAGGGATGGATCGTG
Source organism: Betaproteobacteria bacterium (assembly GCA_005882215.1). Taxonomy (GTDB): domain Bacteria; phylum Pseudomonadota; class Gammaproteobacteria; order Burkholderiales; family Burkholderiaceae_F; genus VBCK01. Next base: position 19,780 of record VBCK01000090.1, read on the forward strand.
CTGCTGCTCGTCGTCGGCAGCGGCGTGGTCGCCCACCGGGCGCTGCAAGTGCCGGCGCTGCGGCTGCGCTGGCACCGCACGATCCTGCAACTGCCGGTGCTGGGCGTTCTGTCACGCTCGATCAACACGGCCCGCTTTGCCGGAACGCTGTCGATCCTGGTGGGCTCGGGCGTTCCGATCCTGCGTTCGTTGCAGGCCGCGGGCGAGACGCTGGGCAACGAGGCGCTGCGCACGCGCGTGACCGAAGCCTCGGTGCGGGTGCGCGAAGGTTTCTCGCTGGCCAGCGCGCTTCGCAAGGACGATCGGGGCGAGCGCGGCGCCGCGCAATCACGGCTGTTTCCGCCGGTGCTGATCCACCTGATCGCATCGGGCGAAGCGACCGGTCAGCTGCCACAGATGCTGGCGCGCGCCGCCGACATGCACGCGCGCGAGGCCGAGCGAAGGACGCTGTTTTTCACGTCGCTGCTGGAGCCTGCGCTGATCCTTCTGATGGGGCTCGTAGTCACGTTGATCGTGCTGTCGGTGCTGATGCCGATCATCGAGATCAATCAGCTGGTGCATTGATCAAGTGCCTTAAGACGATTCAGTAAAGACCTCGATCTTGAGTGCCTGGGCACTCCCGCCTCGAGTTGAGTGGCCTAGCGGCGGATCGACGGGTCTGACCCCGGGTCTTGTGAACCAGTCGTAAACAAGAGCGCAAGAGCGGTGGCGTGGGCCTTCTTCCCGCCGTTCTTCTGTGCTGCTGCCGTGCACCATTCATACCAAAGTCGAGGTTGTCGGGAAATCGAGATGAAGTGAAGTATTCAAAATCTGAAATACCTCTTGACAATGGTCAAGGCGCAGGGGCAATGTGGGGGCGGCTGAGCACAAGCTTCTGACACAACCACAAGAGTCCGGCCATGTCGGGATCCATCTGCGTCCTACTGGTGATGCTGATCGTCGCTCCGGCGGCATTCGCTGATTCGATTTACGTGTGCAAGGCAAAGGACGGAAGCGTCGTTTATCGAGACTTTCCGTGTCCACCCGATGCCGAGTCGACAGCGTTTGGCGATTCGAAGAAGAGCGATCCGACAAGCGCGAAGACAGCGGTCGCTGCCGCCGAACGGGAGTTGCGGGCGGGGATGTCGAAGAGCGAGGTTCGGGCCATTCTGGGAAGTCCGACCGAGGTCACCCAGGAAGAAGGCGTGGATGGTCGCGTCGACACGTGGTCGTACGGAGGTTCGCGCACGGTCCAGTTCGACGCAGCAGGCCACCTGGTCAAGTAAGGTCGTGGTCGCGGGTCTTCGCGTCATTCGCGAGGGCCTGTATCGGCTCCGGAACTTCGATCGATTGAGGAGACGCTATGAAGCAAGAAACAACCGGCTTGCGGCAGCGCTCACATTCAAGTATCTGCGTCGCCGGGGCTGCCGCGCTGTTCGCGATCAGCGCGAGCGCCTGGGCAGCGAACGATCTGGATACGCCGGCTCCGGTCGGCACCCTGAATGCCGACGGCTCGAACACCTACAACGCGGAATGGCTCGGCCACAATGACCTGCAGGGTCGTGTGACCTACCAGACGACGGTGCACACCCAGGGCAAGCGCGTGATCGCGTACGCCGGGCATTTCAACGGCCTGATGATGAACCCGATGACCGGGCTCGTCGAACGCAACGGCACCTCGGTGGTCGACGTCACCGATCCGAGACACCCGGTGTACCTGAGGCACATTCCGGCCAACAACGGCGGCGCGCGGATGGTCAAGCTGTGCGACGGCGACGTGCTGCCGCACGGGATGAAGGGCCATGTGTACCTGCTGCGAGAAAACGGCCCGATGGGCGGCAAGGCCATTGGAGCGCACGAGGTGTGGGACGTGACCGATCCGGCCAACCCGAGCCTGGTGTCGACGCCCGTGTCGGGCCTGGATGTCACGCACAGGAACTGGTGGGACTGCAGCACGGGGATCGCGTATATCGTCGGCGGCGCCACCAGGACGACGGATCCGAGCCCCGACGGCTGGAATAACGCGAGCGGCCCGAACCAGCACCTGAAAATCTTCGATCTGAGCGATCCGGCCAGTCCGAAATACATCATGGACTTCGGCTTCCAGGGCCAGAACCCGGGTTCGACCTTCGTAATGCCCGGCACCGAGAACACAACCCGCACGGTGCCGCCCGGGGTGCACGGTCCGATCGTGGTGTCCACGTTTAAGGGCACTGCGGTCAACCGCCTGTACATGCCCTATGGCGTCGGCTCTGACGGGATCGTCCAGATCGTCGATCTGAAGAAGATGCTGCCGCCACCGTACGGCACCGGCCAGTACGCGAATCCGGCCAGGCCGACCGACGCGGAGCTGCTGCAGAGCCAGATCGGCGTCATCTACATGCCGGGCGCCGACGGCGGCCATTCCTCGATGCCGTACTACGGGATCAAGGTCAAGCAGTTCGCGAACTTCACCAGCAACAACGTGCGCGACATCCTGGCGGTCAGCTCGGAGGAAACCGACAACCGCTGCACCGGATCCCCGCACCTGCTGTATCTGCTGGACATCACCGCGACGATAGGCCAGGGCGGAAGTACCAGCGCCGAACAGCACCCATGGCCGATCTCGACCGTCACGGTCGACGATTTCTCGGGACGGCCTAACTTCTGTTCACGCGGCACCCGCTTTGGCGTGCACTCGATGGCAGAGAACTTCAACGACCCGTATTACGGCCGGCTGATGACCAGCGCGTGGTTCGACGCCGGCATTCGCGTCACCGACATCCGGGCTCCCTATCACCCGGTGGAAGTCGCCCACTTCATCCCGCCGGTCAACAGTTTCACCCAGCCCAGCTCGTGGGTCATCAACGGCGTGGCCGGCAGCTCGCTGGACGTTTCGTGCGACAACACGGACGTCGACGATCGCGGCCTGCTCTACTGCGGCGATCGGGTCGGCGGCGGATTGGACGTCGTGAAACTGAACGGGAAGGCGGCGCACATCGGGCGGGCCCACGACGACTAGGAGCACAGGCCGGCTCAGCAATCCGCGGCCCGGCGCGAGCGCGTCGGGCCGTTTTTGCTGCAGCGGCCCGGCGCGGCGCCGTTTCAATTCTTGTTCGGCTCGCCCGCGCGCAGCGAGCGCATGTTCCCGTACACGTCCTGACAGACGGCCTGGTCCTTGTACTCGTCGTCATCGTCGTCGATCTGCTGTCTGCAGATCGGCGGCGCCCAACGGTCAAAGCGCTCTTCAAGCCCTTCGCCGCGAAGAATCCAGAACGCGGTGTCGACCTGGAGCGCGTGTTTCAGGTTCACACCCGCCGACGGGATGGTGCGGGCGCGTTGCGCATCGAGCAACTGCACCGCCTTGCGGTTCGTCGGTCCGTAGGCCAGCGTGTCGGACAGCACCTTCTGCTGTTCAGGCCGACTCGTAAACGCGATGAACTGATACGCCTGCGAAACCCTGGGCGTACCCTTCGGGATGGCCCAGCTGTCGACGTCGTACAGGCTTTCGTCCCAGGCGAGCCGCAGACTCGGCTTCAGCCGCTGCTGGTCTAACCAGAGCGAGTACGCCGAGGTCATCACCAAGTTGCCGTTCGCCAGATACGCGGCCGGCTGCGCCGCGGCTTCCCACCAGACGACGTGCGACTTGATCCGGTCGAGCTTTCTGAAGGCGCGGTCCACTCCCTGTTCGGTGGCAAGTACCTTGTAGACATCGTGCGGCTCGACTCCATCGGCGAGCAGCGCGATTTCCAGGGTGTACTTGGCGCTTCGGCGCAGGCCACGTTTGCCGGGATACTTCTTCAGGTCCCACAGGTCCGCCCAGGTAGTGGGCGCCCCCTTGACCTTGTCCGCATCGTAAGCGAGCGCCATCGACCAGGTGAATATGCCGACGCCGCATTCGGACAACGCTCCCGGGATCAGATCGCCGGGGTTGCCGATCCTGTGGTAGTCGAGTTTCTCGAACAAGCCCTGTTCGCACCCGAGCTGCAGGGTCCGCGATTCCACCTGAATCACGTCCCAGTCGGGCTTGCCGGACCTGACCATCTGGTCAAGCTCCGTGGTTTGCCCATCGTACGAGAACGCCTTCACGTCAATTCCGGTCAGCGCCCGGAACGGTCCGTAATACGCCCGGCTCAGAGCCTGCTGGTCGGCGCGGCCAAAGGAGATAACCGTGAGCGGGTCCGCTGCGGCGCAATGCACGAACAGGGTGCCGATCAGAGCAAGCAGTGCGTTTCTCATACGACTTCCAGGGAAATCCGATGGCGGGCCGGCGCGTCTGCTCGAAGTCATTCGGATGATAGGACGGCGCAATCCACTTGCCTATCCGGATCAGAGTATTCTGCGCACCCGGACTTCGGCCCGTTGCAGTTCCGTCTGTCGGAATGGATCGAAACGATGAACGCACCGCTGGACCCAAATCTGCGCGAGGCGCTGGAGCAGGCGAGCCTCGAGGACCGATGGACGCGCGATCGCGGGCCCATCTACCTGAGCGGAACGCAGGCGCTGGTGCGCCTTCTGATGCTGCAGCGCCAGCGCGACCTGGCCAGCGGCCTGAACACGGCCGGCTTTCTGAGCGGATACCGCGGTTCGCCGCTGGGCAGCGTCGACATGACCGCGGTCCGGGCGCGCGCGCATCTGGAACGGCACCACGTGCATTTCCAGCCCGGGGTCAACGAGGACCTGGCCGCCACTGCGGTGTGGGGCACTCAGCAGGTCAACATGTTCTCCGGCGCCAAGTACGACGGCGTGTTCGCGATGTGGTACGGCAAGGGCCCCGGCGTCGATCGCTGCGGCGACGTGTTCAAGCACGCCAACGCGGCCGGCACCAGCCCCAAGGGGGGCGTGCTGGTTGCGGTCGGCGACGATCACGGCGCCAAGAGCTCCACGCTGGCGCACCAGTCCGATCACATCCTGAAGGCCTGCCTGATTCCGGTGCTGTTTCCGGCCTCGATCCAGGAATACCTGGATCTGGGGCTGCACGCGTATGCGATGAGCCGGTACGCCGGCGTGTGGGTCGGGTTCAAATGCGTGACCGAGGTGGTCGAAGCATCCAGCTCGGTGATCGTCGATCCGGAGCGGGTCCGCATCCGGCTGCCCGAGGATTTCGCGATGCCGCCGGCGGGCCTGAACATCCGCTGGCCCGACACGCCGCTCGCGCAAGAAGCGCGGCTGCTCGATTACAAGCTGTACGCCGCTCTGGCGTACTGCCGCGAGAACCGGCTCAACCGCACCGAGATCGACTCGCCCGAGGCGCGCTTCGGCATCGTGGCCAGCGGCAAGGCGTACCTGGACACGCGCCAGGCGCTGGTCGACCTGGGACTGGACGAGCAGGCCTGCCGGCGCGTCGGCATACGACTGTTCAAATGCGCGATGGTGTGGCCGCTGGAGGCGCGGACGATCCACGATTTCGCCGAAGGCCTGACCGAAATCCTGGTGGTGGAAGAAAAACGGCAGGTGATCGAGTATCAGCTGAAAGAGGAGCTGTTCCAATGGATCGGCGCCGGCAAGCGCGTGCCGCGCGTAATCGGCAAGTTCGACGAGAAGGACGGGGGCGAATGGGCCGTGCCGCAGGGAAACTGGATTCTGCCGGCGGCCGACGAGTTTTCCCCTGCGATCGTGGCCAAGGCGATCGCGGCCCGCATCGGCAAGCTGGAACTTCCGCCGGACGTGCGCGCAGGAATTCAGGCGCGGCTGGCCGTGATCGCCGCCAGCGAACGGGCCGCGCTGTATGTCGACCCGACGCCGCAGCGCGTGCCTTTCTTCTGCTCGGGCTGCCCGCACAACACGTCCACCCGGGTACCGGAGGGCTCGCGCGCGGTGGCCGGAATCGGCTGCCATTACATGGTGGTGTGGATGGACCGCAACACGACGACGTTCACCCAGATGGGTGGCGAGGGCGTGCCGTGGATCGGCCAGGCGCCGTTCACGAACGAGCGCCACATCTTCGCCAATCTCGGTGACGGGACGTACTTTCACTCCGGCGCGCTGGCGATCCGCGCGGCCGTGGCCGCCAAGGTACCGATCACGTACAAGCTGCTGTACAACGATGCGGTGGCGATGACCGGCGGCCAGCACGTCGACGGTGTACTCGACGTGCCCCAGCTCACCCGGCAGGTGGCCGCCGAGGGAGTCAGGAAGATCGTCGTGGTGACCGACGAGCCGCGCAAGTACGGCGCGCGGGCGCCGTTCGCGAAGGGCGTGTCGATCCGCCCGCGCGACGAGCTCGATGCGGTCCAGCGCGAGCTGCGCGAGTACCCGGGTGTCTCGGTGCTGGTGTACGACCAGACCTGCGCCAACGAGAAGCGCAGGCGCCGCAAGCGCGGCGCCATGACGGACCCGCCGCGCCGCGTGATGATCAACGAGCTGGTGTGCGAAGGCTGCGGCGACTGCAGCGTTCAGTCGAATTGCCTGTCGGTGGAGCCGATCGAGACCGAATTCGGGCGCAAGCGCCGGATCAACCAGTCCTCGTGCAACAAGGACTTCTCGTGCCTGAACGGCTTCTGCCCGAGCTTCGTGACCGTCGAGGGGGGCGCCCTGCGCAAGCCGCGCGCCGCCGAGGCTGCTCCGCCGGAGGCTCCGCAGCCCGAGCTCGCACCGCTGCCACCGGGCACGTCGTACGGAATCGTGATCACCGGCGTCGGCGGAACCGGCGTGGTGACGGTCGGCCAGCTGATCGGCACGGCGGCCCACCTGGAAGGCCGCGGCGTGTCGGTGCTGGACATGGCGGGGCTGGCACAAAAGGGCGGCGCCGTGTACTCGCACGTGCGGCTGGGCGCGACGGCCGACGATCTGTTTGCCACCCGGATCGCAACGGGTGAGGCGGACCTCGTGCTCGGATGCGACCTGATCGTCAGCGCCGGCCACGAGGCGCTTTCCAAGATCCGGCCCGGGCGAACACGTGCGGTGATCAACACGGCCGAGTCGCCCACTGCCGAGTTCATCCACAATCCCGACTGGCACTGCCGCGGCGCCGACCTGGAGCAGCGCATCCGCCAGGCGATCGGGGCCGAATCGGACTGCGCGATGGTGGACGCGCAGGCGCTGGCCACGGCCCTGATGGGCGATGCGATCTTCACCAATCCTTTCGTACTCGGGGTCGCCTGGCAGCGCGGCTGGCTGCCGGTACGGCACGAGAGCCTGATGCGCGCGATCGAGCTGAACGGCACCGCGGTGGCGGCCAACCAGCGCGCGTTCGCCTGGGGGCGCGCGGCGGCCGTTGACGCGGTCGCGGTCCGGCGCGCCGCGTTCCCGGCCCAGGTGATCGAGCTCAAGCGCAACTCGGGCTCGCTGGCCGAACTGACGACACGCCGGATCGAGTTCCTGACGGCTTATCAGAACGAGGCCTACGCCCGCCGTTACTCGGAGCTGGTCGACCGGGTTCGCCGCGTCGAGTCCGATCGGCTGAACGGAGCGACGCAGTTGACCGAAGCGACCGCGCGCTTCTACTTCAAGCTGCTGGCGTACAAGGACGAGTACGAGGTCGCACGCCTGCACGCCGATGCCGGATTCCAGCAGAGCATCGCCGAGCAGTTCGAGGGCCCGTATCGCCTCAACTACTACCTGGCGCCGCCGCTGATCGCGCGCCGCGACCCGCACACGGGCGTTCCCCGCAAACGCCGGTTCGGTCCGTGGGTCGGCACCGTGTTCTCGGCGCTGGCGCGCCTGAAGTTCCTGCGCGCAACGCCCTTCAATCCGTTCGGGTACACCCTGGAGCGGCGCACCGAGCGCGCCTTGATCCGGGAGTACGAGGCGACGATCGACGAGGTGCTGGCGCGGCTGGACGCGCGCAATCATGCTGTGGCGGTCGAGCTGGCGTGGCTGCCGGAGCACATTCGCGGTTACGGGCATGTGAAAGCCGCCAGCGTGGAGGCTGCCCGGCAGGAGCGGGCCCAGCTGCTGGCGCGGCTGCGCGGCCAGCAGGAAGCCCGCATCATTCCGATTCATCCACGCGCGGCCTGACAGGCTGTTGAAAAGCTGCTGCGCGGACCGGCGGCCTTCGGGCCTCGCTTCAAGGACTCACGATGGCGAATCCGTTCAAGCACTCGCCGTTGTGCCTGAGCAAGCCCGGGCCCGTCAGCCTGGCGCAAATCGACCCCGCGCAGCGGCCGTTTTCGGTCGGCGACAAGGAAGCGGACCGCAAGCGCCTGGCCGAACTGTCGGAGCGGCTGGCGCAGCTGCAGGACCGCCTCTACGCGGCCAGACGCAACAAGCTATTGCTGGTTCTGCAGGGGATGGACACTTCCGGCAAGGACGGCACCATCCGGTCCGTGTTCCAGGGGATCGATCCGCTTGGGGTGCACGCGATCTCGTACAAAGTGCCGACTGCCCAGGAGGCGGAGCGCGATTTCCTGTGGCGGCATCATCGCGACGTACCGGCGGTGGGCGAGATCGTGATCTTCAACCGATCGCACTACGAGGCGGTCGTCGTCGAGTACGTCACGGGCCTGATCAACGATGCTCAGCGCGAGCGCCGGTACGGCCACATCCGCGCGTTCGAGCAAATGCTGGCCGACAGCGGCACCACGCCGGTCAAGTGTTTTTTGCACATCAGCAAGGACGAGCAGCAGCGCCGGTTGCAGCGGCGCATTGACGATCCCGACCGGCGCTGGAAAATCGACGAATCGGACCTTAAGGCGCGTGCGCTCTGGAACAATTTCCAGCACGCCTACGAACTGGCGCTGGGGGCGACCGCGGCGCCTCATGCGCCCTGGTACGTGGTGCCGTCCGACAGCAAGAGCCACCGCAACCTGATGGTGATGCAGATCCTGCTGGGCGTCCTGGACGAACTGGCTCCAACCTACCCGCCCGGGCCGGCGTCGCTGATCGGGGTTCGCGTCGAATAGACGAACGGTTCGAATCGGCGTGCGAGCGGTCGTTCGATGCACCGCCCGCTCCGTTCAACTCACTTGAGTTTGGCATCGCAGGGTCGGGGACACCCTCAAACAGGTGGGGGTGTGCCCGATTGCGGGGGAATCACCCGGCTGTCACACTGGGCTCAACTTGCGGGGCGCGGTTGATCGGGGGCGCACCGCGCAGCTGGGGAGAAGGCACCATGGCCGCGATACTGCGCGAATCGCTCGAGGACGTGATTGCACGGCGCCGGCCGCAGCCACCGGAAGCGCTGGTCGCCGACACGATCAAGTGGCTGGCCGGGCTGCCCGCCGACGTGCGCCCCACGGCGCTGCCGGTTCAATTCGTGCGGATCGCCAACGCACTGGCGCGCGTGTGGTCCGATCACCGGCGGTGCCTGGAGTACCTCGACGATCTGCTGATCGACCGGCGCGGCGGCCGGCAGGGATTCCCGTTCGACGTGGCGCTCGAGATCGCCGGCCTGAAGGACTACTACGAAACGTCGATACATCCGACGGCGCAGACCGCCTGGGACCTGATCATCGCGATGCGGCGTTGAGCGCTCGAAGGCGCGTCACGCCGGCAAGTCAACCCGGAGTCATCCGGCCGCCGCTTCCAGTATTGGAATGGACGCGGCCAGGTTCGCGCTGAAGGCCGGTGGCAGGCCGTGGCGCTGGATGATGTATTCCGGCGCGTTGTAAGCGAGCCAGCTTTTTCCGTCCGCGTCCTCCCACACCAGCGCCCTCAACGGCAGGTCCAGTCCCGACGTTGGAACCGCCTGCATCAGCGGGGTGCCCGCCTTCGGATTGCCGAAGATCAACGCCTGCTCGGCGCGCATCTTCAGGCCGGCACGGGCGGCGTCCCCGCTGAAGTCGATGCGGGCGAACACGACCAGACCCCGTTCCTTCAGAAGCCGTTCGAGCCGATCGACCGTCTCGGGCACGCCGTAGCGCGAGGCAATCCGCACGATGCCGGGGTCCTTTTCAGCGATTGCCATCGGGATCCTCCAGGAAACGAGTCTCATTCCGGTGTGGCGTCATCACGTCGTCGGTGTCTCGAGCGGCAGGCCCGAGGCGATCCAGGCGTCGATTCCACCTTTGAGCGGCCGCACCCGGTGAAATCCCGCCTTCATCAGCCGCTTCGCGACGGCGGCGGCCGACGCCTCGTTGGGGCAGGCGCAGTAGATCACGACCTCTTCGGTGATCGGAAGGTTGCGCAACTCCTCGTCGGGCGCCCGCGGTTCGAACCAGAGCGAGCCCGGAATGATCCCGCTCTCGCGACCCCCGGCGGAACGCACGTCGATCAGCAGGGGGGGTGGTTCGTCCTTCAGCATCGAGTGCAACTCGTCCACCGATACCCGCGCCATCCGCAGTTGTCGAAGCAGCCGCTGGCGTTGGACGATCTTGATCGCCAGGTACAGCGCAAAGGCAACGACGATCGCCGCCAGGCCCAGCCGGCCGGCCGATTGGATGACGTTCAAGAGGTCATCGACCGCATCCCGAAAAATCCACCCGAGCCCGGCGGCCAGCCCGGTCCATAGGGTCGCCCCGATCGCGTCGAAGAAAACGAACGCGAACGCGCTCACGCCGACCACTCCGGCCATCGCGGTCGCCACCGCGCCGAAACCCGGGATGAACTTCGCGACCATCAGCGAGGGCGCGCCCCATTGCGTATAGATGTTCTCGGTCTGGCGCACGCAGCTGTCCGGCGACAACGAGATCCGGCACATCAGCGCCAACACACGTCGGCCGAAGCGCGCGCCGACCCGGTACCAGCCGAAGTCGGCCAGCAGGCAGGCGAACACGGCCCAGGCGATCACTTGCGGCACTCGGTAGTTGCCCTGGGTCGACAGCGCCGCGGTGACGACCAGGATCGGATACGACGGAATCGGAAGTCCGATCTGCTCGATCAGGACGGTGAGGAACACGAGACCCAGTCCGTACCGCTCTACCAGTTCAACGAGAAGCTGCATCTGTTTAGGTAGAAAAAATCAAGAAGTTAGGCACCCCACGGCCAATGTGAAGGATAACGGAGTGGGGAAGCCAGCCTGGCCCAAAGGGGCGGCGGCAGACTCAATTGGGCGTTTTCGCCAGCGCATCTTCGAAGTCCCGCAGCACGCCGCTGGCGGCGCGCGAAAGCGCCGCCACCTCGCCTTCGGCGCCACCGCCTTTGACCGGCTCAGCGTGCGTGAAAGTCCGATCCAGCAGCACCTGGTACGGCAGGTCGCTTTGGATCAGCAGGAAGCGGATCGTCACGCGCGAGGTCGCGGCTTGCCCGGGACGCCGATCGATGACCGCCTCCAGCACGCTGGTCTCCAGCGTCAAAGCGGCCTCGGCACCGCTGCCAGAGGGCAGCACGCGCTCGAACAGCTGGCGCGTCTGGAGCCAGCCGCGGACCGCGTCGGTCCACATCGAGACGGGGCTGGCCGCGAACTCGGCGTACGGGTCGGCCTCGAATCCCACCTCCGATTGCCTGACCACCAGACTGCGGCCGGAGAACGGCGCCGCCACCAGAACGGGAGCCACATAAACGGGGGCGGCGGGCTTGCGGTCCGGGGAGACAGCGGCCGCCGTTGGATCGAGCTGAACCAGGAAGCTGTGTTGTAGAGGCGGGTCCGACAGCGTGCCGCAGGCGGCGATCAGTGCCAGCGCCAGCGCACCTGCGACGGATCCAGCAGCGACCCTTCCGAATCCGACCATCGCTACCTTTGCAACGCCGGCGCGGGTTTCGAAAACAGGACGGCCGACGGATCACGCTTGAGCAGCTCGGATACCTGCCTCAGGTTCTCGCTGATCTCCAGCAGGTTGTCAACGGTGGTGCCCAGCTCGCTATCCCGGCTGGCCAGCAGCCGGTCGATCCGCCGCGTAACCTGGTCGACTCGCTCCAGCAGCGCCGGCAGGGCCGGATTCTCCGCCAGCTTGCGCGCCTGCGCTGCCGTAGCCTGCAGGTCCCGTGAGATGCTGGTCCAGGCGGGGCTGCCGACCGTCTGCTGCAGCGCGCGATTCGTATCGCGCAGCTCGGCCACCAGCAGGCGCGCGTCCTGCCCGATCTGGGCGAACGGTATCGCTTCGACCTGGCGCAGCGTCGACTGCGCCCGATTCGAAATCCCCGGGGCGTCGATCGCCTCGACGGTTCGATCCAGCGAGGCCAAAAGCTTGTTCAGGTTCAAGACCGTCGTTTCCAGGTCCAGGTGCTGAACCTTGCTCAGCGTCTGCTCGGCAGCGTCCACGATCTGCGTCACCGCGCTGCGCGCGGACGGTACGTAGAAGTGCTCAGGCGTCCAACTGATCGGCAGCGGGATATTGGCGGCCGGATCCACATAGTCCATTTCCAGGTAATTGGTGCCCGTCAGCCCCTGCGACGCGAGGCGGATCCGCAGCCCCTTGCCGATCTCCTTCTCGCGCGTCGCGTCGTCCCAGGTCTTGCGAATGCCGACCCGCTCCTGGCGCACGGCGGCCTCGACCAGCACGTAGCGCTTCGGATTGCCCGCGGGGTTTTCGAGCTCGTACTTCTCGTACGTGAAGCCGATGTGTGTCACCTGCCCGAGCACGACACCTCGATACTTGACCTTGGAACCGATATCGAGCCCCTGGACGCTTTCATCGAAATACGTTTCAAGAATCGCCGAGCGCCTGAACCAGCGCGAGCCGCCCAGCGCCAGTATCACGGCCGCGCACAGCACGAGCGCCACCAGCGCGAAGCTGCCCACGCGGATGAAGCGCGGGTCGGTTCTCCTGGGGCGGTTAACGCGATCGGCAGTCTGGCTCATGGCGTCGCTTCCTCGGGCTCGCGGTTGAAGAACCGGTGCACCCACGGATTGTCGCTGTGATCGCGCAACTGCTCCGGGGTGCCGGTGGCGATGATGCCGCGCGTGCGCGTATCGAGCATGATCACGCGGTCGGCGATCGCGAAAATGCTGGGCAGCTCGTGGGTGACGACGACGAAAGTGATCCCAAGCGTGCGCGCCAGCCGCAGGATCAGCCGGTCGAGGTCGGCCGATGTGATCGGATCCAGTCCCGCCGACGGCTCGTCGAGGAACATGATCGCCGGATCCAGCGCCATCGCGCGGGCGATCGCTGCGCGCTTCTGCATGCCGCCGCTCAGCTCGGCCGGCGAGCGGTGCACCGCCGACATCAGGCCGACCAGGTACAGCTTCGTGCGAGCCACCAGGTCGATCGCGTCGTCGTCGAACTCGGTGAACTCCTCCAGCGGCAGCCGCACGTTCTCCAGCGTGCTCATCGAGCCGAACAAAGCCCCCATCTGGTACATCACGCCGAATTTGCGCATGATCGAGCGACGCGCCGGGCCGTCGGCGGTCACGATGTCATCGCCGTCGATCGCGATGCGGCCGCGCAGCGGCTGCTGCAGGCCGATCATGTGCTTCAGCAGCGTGCTCTTGCCCGAGCCCGATCCGCCCAGGATCACGAACACTTCGCCCCGCAGCACCCGGAACGACACGTCCTCCAGCACCACCGTGTCGTGGCCGTCGGACGCGTACCCGATCGTCAGATCCTCGACCTCGATGATGGACTGCGCCGACACCGTGCTCAGAACCCGAGAAGATTGAACAGCACGGCGAACAGGCCGTCGAAGACGACGATCATCACGATCGCGCTGACGACGGCGCGCGTGGCCGCCTGCCCGACCGCGCGCGGCCCGCCCTCGGTCTCCAGGCCGCGCAGGCAGCCGATGATGGCAACCAGATACGCGAACACGGCCGACTTGAAAAGCCCCCCGGTGAAGTCGCCGATCGACACGACGCCGGTGATCTGCTTGAAATAGGTGACCAGCGGAATGTCGAAGGAAAGCATCACCAGGCCGCCACCGATCAATCCGACGATGCCGGCGAAGATCGTCAACAGCGGCGTCACGAACATCGTGGCCAGCAGGCGCGGCACCACCAGAAAACGCAGCGGATCCAGCGCCATCGTCGTCAGGGCGTCGATTTCTTCGTTCACTTTCATCGTGCCGATCTCGGCCGCAAAGGCGGCGCCGGTCCGCCCGGCCAGTACGATCGACGTCATCAACGGCGCCAGCTCCCGCAACATCGACAGGCCGATCAGGTTGGCGACGAACAGCTCGGCGCCGAACTGGCGCATCGGCACCGCCGACTGGTAGGCCAGCACGACCCCCATCAGAAAGGCGATCAGTGTCACCACCGGCAGCCCTTTGACTCCCATCTGCTCGGCCACGCTCAGCACTTCCTTCCAGCGTACCAAGGACGGGTGTCGCAGCTCGTACCACAGACATCCGGTCACGCGCAGCGCGTAATCGATCTGTCGCCTCAGATTACCCGCGAACTGCAGCGAGGCGCGGCCCAGCCGCTCGATGCGCGACAGCGGCAGCGCGGACGGCAGCGCCTCGTCGCCCAGCCTGGCCTGATCGAACTGGCCCAGAAGCTCGGCAAAACGAGGCGCCAGATTGGTAATCGTGACGCGCGCGCCTTGACGGGTACCTTCACGCAGCAGATCGAGCAGGAACGCGATGCCGGAGCCGTCGCAGTACGTGACGCCGGCCGCATCCACCCGCAGCGACAAGGCGCCGTTCTTGCGGACCGCCGCGCGCGCGCCGGACCATATCGGGGGCAGCGTCTGGGAGTCCAGTGCGCCGCGGAGCGCGACGACGCTGCCCCCGGGCCCTCGACGGAATTCCATCGCGGCGATGCCGCTCATCGACCGGTTTCCTCGCCCAATCGCGATCCGATGCGCGCACGCATGGACGGCGACCCTTGACGGAGGAAGTCTAACGGCCTGCCACGCAGGCAGTCCGGATTTGCGATTTGATAACCCTGATCGCGGTAGGTCCCAAGCCTGTCGAGGAGGCTGACGACTCGAAACCTCGCGACCGCACGCTTACCCGGCGTCTTCGAGCGGCGGCCGCTTCTGATTGACCCACAGCTGGATCGAGGGCCGCTGCCACTGCCTTCTTGCATAGTCCGCAAGGTGGCCCGGGACCGAGTCCGCGTTCAAAACGAGGCGGTTCAGCATCAGCGCAAGATCGACATCCGCGATCGACCACCGATCGAACAGGCAATCGCGGTCCTTTCCGAGCAGCTCGCTGGCGGCGTCGAACAGCCTGGCAGCGGATGCCCGCGCTTCGGCCGACAATGGGCGCTCGACCGGGCGACAGAAGACCACCTCGGTCGACCGCTCCTGGCGGATCGGCATCAGGTCGCTGCGCAACCAGGCCTGAACCTGACGGGCGCGCGCCCGCGCTTTCGGATCGGCCGGGTACAGCGGCGTTCCCGGATACAGTTCGTCCAGATACTCGTCGATGGCGGACGACTCGGATAACGAGAAATCGCCGTCGACCAGCGTCGGCACGCGCTGCGTAATCGAGGCCCTTGCGAAACCGTGCTCGCGATGCGCGCCGGCCGCCAGATCCAGCGGAATCAACTGGAACGCGAGCGCCTTTTCCTGCAGCGCGACGAACGTGGACATTGCGTAGGGGGAGAGGTAGTTGGAGTCGACGTATAGGCGCACGCGGATGTCGCTTATGAAGTGATGGGATCGATGCGGCCAGAATATACGCAACGCTACGGTCGTGTCACGAAGGGATCGCCCGCTCCGTCGGTGGGCTTGGGCACAGTTCCATCGCGATCGGAGCAGCGCGCGCCTGGCCTATGGGGCGGGGGCGCAGATGACGCTGGGGCGATTCGCAATTCGCGCCGAATACGAGCGGATCAATGCCAGCGAGGGTGACCCGGACCTGCTGTCCCTCGGTCTCACGTTGAGCTTCTGACGTTCCGGAACCTGGTGACGCGATGCGACCGACCGTCACCGGGATGCGGCCACCGCGGCGCGCAAGTCCGTAGTCGAGTCTTCGACGCGCCGCCGGATCCGCGCGTCGCCGTCCAGCACGACGACGATCGGCACGCTCATCACGTCGAACGCCCGAAACAGCGCGCCCGATTCATCCAGC